>NZ_CP095474.1:2786275-2792657 GCF_023614315.1 Streptomyces sudanensis
GTACCGGCGGCCGCCCTCGCCGGNGGCGGGGCGGGCGCGCTCGCCCAGGGCCTCGCGGCCGCCGGTACGGCGCACGCCCCCGCGGGGGCCGCCGAAGCGGTCGTCTCGCGGTCGGGCGACGGCACGGTCGCCGGGGCGGCGCGGGCCGTCGCCCCCAGCATCGTGGAGATCCGGGCCGCCTCCGGCGCCGGGGAGTCCACCGGGTCCGGCGTGGTCATCACCGCGGACGGCGAGGTCGTCACCAACCACCACGTCGTCGCCGACGCCTCCGGGATCGAGGTCCGGCTCGGCGACGGCACCGCCCGTACGGCGGAGGTGGTCGGCACCGACCCCGCCAAGGACCTCGCGCTGATCCGCCTCCGCGGCGCCGAGGGCCTCAAGGCGGCGGCGCTCGGGGACTCCGACACGGTCCGGGTCGGTGACCAGGTCCTCGCGATCGGCTCGCCCGAGGGCCTCACCGGTACCGTGACCAGCGGCATCGTCTCCGCCCTCGACCGGGAGGTGACCGTCGCCGCGGACGGCGGCGGGCCGGCCGGGGAGCGGGACCGGCCGTCCGGCGGCACCTCCGCACCGGCGACGTACAAGGCGATCCAGACCGACGCCGCGCTCAACCCGGGGAACTCCGGCGGCGCCCTGGTCAACCTGCGGGGCGAGGTCATCGGCATCAACGCCGCGATGTACTCGCCGCAGACCGCCGACGACCCCGCGGGCGCCGGCAACGTCGGCCTCGGCTTCGCCATCCCGGTCGACACCCTCAAGGCCGACCTGGACGACCTCCGCGGCGACTGATCCGCGCACGCCGCCGGTGCGCGCGGCGGGAGGCCGCGACCGGGCGGCGGGAGGCCGCGACCGGGCGGCGGAAACGGGAAGGGGCGGCGGCCCGGTCCGGCCCGCCGCCCCCGCACGCCCGGCGTGCTTACCGGACGACCCTGATCCGGTCCGTCGCCGGCGGCGCCAGCGGGGCGTCCGCCGAGGAGTGCGCACCCAGGTAGGCGATGAAGACCTCCAGGTCGGAGGCGCCGACCAGCTTGTTCCGGCCCTGGCCGAGGACCGGGAAGCCGTCGCCGCCGCCCGCGAGGAACTCGTTCATCGCGACGCGGTACGTCCTGGCCGGGTCGAGCGGCTCGCCGTTCAGCCGCACCGAGGAGGCGTCGACGCGGGCGGCACCGGTCTTCGTCATGTCCAGGGTGTAGGTGAAGCCCCGCGACACCTGGAGGATCTTCGGCGACGCCTCGTTCGCGCCGCTGACCTGCTGCCGGAGCGCGGTGACGATCTGCTCGCCGGTCAGGTCCACGGTGGTCGTCATGTTGGTGAATGGCTGGACGGTGTACGCCTCGCCGTACGTCACGATGCCGTCCGCCGCCTCGCTGCCGGACCTGGCGTGGACCAGGTCGGCGCGGATGCCGCCCGGGTTCATGAAGGCGATCTGCGCCCCGCCCTTGTCCGCCGGGGCGAGAGCCTCCAGCTGGGCGTCGGCGATCAGGTTGCCGAGCGGCTTCTCGTAGGCGGTGGAGCCGCGTCCGTCGATGTCGGCGGTGATGTGGCCCACCGGGCGGTTGGCGATCGGCGCGGCGAGGCCGTTCCACTTGGCGATCAGGTCGGTCATGTCCTTGGCCCGGTCGTCACGGGTGACCACGTGGTTCGCGGAGGTGACGGCGGTGCGGACGATGTCCTTGGTGGCGCGGTCGTAGGTGAGGGTCGTGTCGGTGTACAGCCTGCCGTACGACGCCGCCGAGGTGACCGTGCGCGGCTTGCCCGCCGGGTCGGGGACGGTGCAGGCGTACGCCTGGTGGGTGTGGCCGGTGACCAGGGCGTCGACCTGCGGGTTGAGCTTCCTGGCGATCTCGGCGACCGGGCCGGAGATCCCGTCGCCCGGACCGGGGCTGTCGCAGTCGTAGTTGTACGCCGAGGAGGCCGGCATCCCGCCCTCGTGGATCAGGGCGACGACGGACTTCACGCCCCGGCGCTCCAGGATCTTCGTGTACTTGTCGATCGCCTCGACCTCGTCGCCGAACTTCAGGCCCTTGATGCCCTCGGCGTTGACGATGTTCGGGGTGCCCTCCAGGGTCACACCGATGAAGCCGATGCGGACGCCGTCCTTCTGCCACACGAAGTACGGGTCGAGGACCGGCCTGCCGGTCTTCTCGTCGGTGACGTTCGCGGCCAGGTAGGGGAACGCGGCGCCCTCGTACCGCGTGCCCTCGGCGCAGCCGTCCACGGGGTGGCAGCCGCCGTTCTGGATGCGGGCCAGCTCGGCCGCGCCCTCGTCGAACTCGTGGTTGCCGACCGAGCTGACGTCGAGCTTCAGCTTGTTGAGCGCCTCGATCGTCGGCTCGTCGTGGAACAGGCCGGAGATCAGGGGGGAGGCGCCGATCATGTCGCCGGCCGCCGCGGTGATCGAGTAGCGGTTGCCCTCGCGGGCGTCGCGCAGGTGCGTGGCCAGGTACTCGACGCCGCCGGCCTTGATCTTCTCGGCGGTGCCGTCCGGGTGGACGTGCGTGACCTCGCCGGAGGAGCCGGCCGGGGGCTCCAGGTTGCCGTGCAGGTCGTTGAAGGAGAGCAACTGCACGTCGACGGTGCGTCCGATCGCCTTCCCGTTCCCGCCGTGCGTCCGGCCGTCCGCGCCGGCCCCCTCGGCCGCGCCGGCCGGGAGGGCCGCCACGAGAGCGCCGAGGGTGGCGACGCCGGCCGCGGCGGCGAGCATCCGCCGCCCCATGGGCTTCTTGTGCCGCGTAGCTGACATTTGTCCGTTTTTCCCCTTTGACGCCACATGACCTCACGTGCCGTCAGACGACGCCGGGGTCATGGCTCCTGGTCTGCCGAGCGCAGCCTATGGTCAACGCGCGTAGCACAACAGGGTCGGCCGGGTTACGACCTGGTTGCCATCACCCCCCGGGCCGCGCCCTCCGCCGTAGGCTCCTCCCCATGACCACTGACGTTCGCGCAACAGCCCCCGAGGCGGGTCGCCGCATCGAGATCTTCGACGAACTCACCTCCGAACAGGCCCGGGACGTCCTCGACCTGCTCGCCGACGCCGCCGGCGCCGACGGCATGCAGGCCGTGTCCGAGCAGGGCCGGCTCCAGCTGAAGGCCTTCACCGCGGCACGCGGCGACCGTGAGGGCGGCGGCGGGAGGCGCGAAGGCGTGCGGCACCTGCTGCTCTCCGTGTCCGACCGGCTCGTCGGCTACGCCCAGCTGGAGGACACCGACCCGGTCGAGGCCCCGGCCGCCGAGCTGGTCGTCGCCCCCTCGCAGCGCGGCCGCGGCCACGGGCGGGCGCTCGGTTCGGCGCTGCTCGCGGAGTCGGGCAAGCGGCTGCGGGTGTGGGCGCACGGCGGCAGGCCCGCCGCCCGCCACCTGGCGCAGGTGCTGGGCCTCACCCTCTTCCGGGAGCTGCGGCAGCTGCGCCGCCCCCTGGTCCCGCTGGAGGTCCCCGAGCCGGTGCTGCCGGCCGGGATCACGGTCCGCACCTTCGTCCCCGGCCGGGACGACGCCGCCTGGCTCGCCGTCAACGCCGCCGCGTTCGCGCACCACCCCGAGCAGGGCGCCCTGACCCAGCGCGACCTGGACGACCGCAAGAACGAGCCGTGGTTCGACCCGGAGGGCTTCTTCCTCGCGGAGCGCGAGTCCGACGGCGCCCTGGCCGGCTTCCACTGGACGAAGGTGCACGCCGAGGAGCGGCTCGGCGAGGTGTACGTCGTCGGCGTCGCCCCCGACGCGCAGGGCGGCGGGCTCGGCAGGGCCCTCACCGCGATCGGCCTGCGCCACCTCGCCTCCCGGGGCCTGCCGACGGCGATGCTGTACGTCGACGCCGACAACACCGCGGCGCTGCGCGTGTACGAGGGGATGGGCTTCACCACCCACGAGGTGGACCTCATGTACCGCACGGAGACCTGACCCCGACGACACCCCCCGGGAGCCGCCGCCCCGAGCGGCCCGCCCCCGGAGCGGGCCAGAAGGCCCTCCGCCCGCACCGCCGGGGCCGGAGGGCCTTTTTCGTCCGGAGGGCCTTTCCCGTCGGAGGAGGCGGCGGACGGGTGAAGCGGCCCCTCACGGCTCCGCGGTCACGGTGAAACGGCCCCGTGCGTCCCGCGGGACGGCCCGCGGTACCTACCCCGCCGGACGCGTGAGGACGACCATGCCGTGCTCCGAGTGGACACGCGTCCAGCCCGCCGCCTCGGCCGTCTGCGCCACCGCCGCGGCCTCACCCGCCGGGAAGGGGTCGCGCGTGTCCACCACGATCCAGCTGATGTCCGTGTGCTCGTGGAGGACCCGCCGTACGGCGAGATAGGTGCGGGTACGGTCGGTCAGGTGCGGGGCCAGACTGTTGCTCGCGGCCACCTCGACCCCGCTGGGCACCCGGTCCACCGCTGCGCGAGCCGCCGACTCCCGCGGGCCCACCCGCCAGAACTCCGGCGTGACCAGATCCCCCAACGGCTTCGCCGGGAACATGAGCGCCATGACGGCCAAGGGGATGAAGACGGGCAGCCTTGTGTCCTTGCGTAAGGCGTCGATGAGGGCGGCGAAGGCGATGGGCATGAGAACGGCGGAGTAGTGCAGGGCCACATCCCAGTAGGCCGGATTGGGCGAGGTGAGACGCCACGCCAACGTCGGGAGCATGAGAAGGGCGAGAGGGCTGCGGAGGACCAGCCCGGCCGTGACCGCCAGAAGCGCCACAAGGGTCTGGCTCTTGACCGACCAGCCGTCGAGCAGTCCGTGGGAGTACTGCTGCGTCAGGTAGCCGTACTGGCCGTCGGGGGCGAGCGCCGGTATCGCGACCAGCGTGACGAGACCCGTGGCCGCGGTGGCGCCGAGGCAGAGCGCCAGCCCGGCTCGCCGGTGGTGGCGGAGCAGGAGGAGGCCGAGTACGGCCGCGGTGAGACCCAGGTCCTCCTTGACCAGGAGCAGACCGGACGCCCACCACGCGGCAGCCACCCACCGGCCGTCGAGGTACGCCGCGCACGCCAGGGCCAGGAGCGGTACGGCGAAGGCCACTTCGTGGAAGTCGAAGGCCACGAGTTCCTGCAGTCCCCAGGAGAGGCCGTAGGCGAGTCCCAGCGACAGGGCCGCCCACGGCCGTCCGAGATGGCGGCCGGCGGCGCTCGCCATCACATAGGTCGAGCCGGCCACCAGCGCGGCCTGCGCGATCAGCAGGGACTCCACACGGGGCACGAGCGCGTACAACGGCGCGAGCAGTGCCAGGATCGGATGGAAGTGGTCCCCCAGCAGGGGATACGCCTCCCCCAGGAAGGCCGCCGGCGCGGTGGCCGTCCTGATCTCGGAGGCCGGCATGCGCAGCTCCGCGTAGGCCCGGACACCCTGCCCGAAGATGCCGAGGTCGTAACCGGTGGTACCGAACCGCCGGTGCTCCCGCAGGGCGAACAGCGCATGGCCGAGGAGAACCGCCGCCGACACCAGAGCCGGCACGACCCGGGGAGATGTCCGGGGACCCCTTGGCTGCGTGATCGCGACACCGAAGAAGGCACGGTTCGGCGAAGGGGCGATCGACAACATTTCTCCATCCTCACGTTGGCCCGCCGGCAAACCCGCCAAAACGAGCCGAGGCTTTTCCAGCCCAGCGGACACCGGCGTACGCATGCTGCCGATGTGCGGGTTCTCCGACTCGATCGGCGCGGAATCGAAGACCGCCCGATCAGTTACCGCCCGTCTCCGTTTCGGGCATACCTGCACCGATCGCGCTCGTATGACCCGGCGCCCCGGGAAAGCCCGGCCGCCCAGGCGGATCGCGGTGCACCCGAAGGGTCACCGGCGCCAGCGCCCGGTGTCGCACGCCGGTACGCACAGTTCCTTCTCGTGGTTGCCGGCCGAGCATTCGCCGTACGCGGCGCCGTACCGACGGCAGCCGTGCGTATCGCCGTTCGGCTCGGCCCCTTGGCGGCGACCGCCGCCGGAAAGGTTCATCCACACGCCTTCGGCGGCGCTCCGGTCCAGGCACCGGGAAGCGGTCGGCCGTCCCGCACGGCAGCAGCCGCCCGGTTTCTTCTTCCGGGCCCACTGCCGGAAGCCCCACCGTCGCAGGCGGGTGCGCAAGAAGCCAGGGCGGCATCCGCCCGGAAAAATATTGCGGTCAACGCTATCCCGCCGAGAGCTAAGGCGGCCTTCCCCATGTTCGACGCACTTTCCCTTCCGCGGCATGCGCGAGGGCGCACCCCGCGCCGCGGCAGACACTACCCCCCTCAAATCTTCATGCGCAGCGCGAACAAATCAAAAATCCCTGTGACGTGAGCCATATCGCGACCAACCCGGGAGGCACTTGCAGTCACCCGTCTCGAAATTCGAGGAGAACACGCCGGGTGGCCGATTCCCATGTCGAGAACGACGCATTCGCTTCCCATGTAATTGACAGGTAAATCTTCNNNNC
>NZ_CP095474.1:2792740-2826780 GCF_023614315.1 Streptomyces sudanensis
CNCCCCGGCGGCCGCCGTCCCCGAGGAGCAGGAAGCGGTCTCCGGACCCGGGGCTTGTCGGCGCGGTTCAGGGACGGGGAGAGGGCCGGCGGACCGCCCGCGGCGGCGGGGCGGTGCGGGCCCCGGGGAGGCCGGTACGCGAGCCGGAGGGCGATCGCGTACGGACGGGGGCGCCGGGTGCGTCCGGCCCTTCCGACGCGCCCGCCCGCGCACAACCGCGGCGCCCGGCGGTACGGAAGGAACCGGGAGTGCCCTCCCGTACACACTCCGCCCGCACGGCTCGGCACCCGGGACGTCACGTCCTCGTCACCGACCATTCAGACACGCTTGCGAAGCTCGGCCAATGAAGCCCGCCGCGTCCGCCTTCCCGGGCGCTCCGACGCGCCTGACCAGCGCCTGGCGCGGAAGAATGGTGCCATGAACCAGCAGCCCGCAGAGGTCCCGGTCCAGCAGGTACAGCCCTCCGGTCCGAACGCGCAACCACCCGTGGGGTCCATAGCCGCGCACCGGCTGTGGAGCGCGTCCGGCGCACCGGCCGACCTCTCACCGGACGCCGACGGCGAACTCGACCCGTACGAGGACGGGGGCGAGGACGCCGACGGCGTGCGCACGGAGCTGCCCGAGGGCCGGTTCCTGGACCGCGAACGCAGTTGGCTCGCCTTCAACGAGCGGGTCCTGGAACTGGCCGAGGACCCCGCGACGCCGCTGCTGGAACGGGCGAACTTCCTCGCCATCTTCGCGTCGAACCTCGACGAGTTCTTCATGGTCCGGGTCGCCGGCCTCAAGCGCCGCATCGCCACCGGCGTCGCCACCCGCTCCGCCTCCGGGCTCCAGCCCCGCGAGGTCCTCGACCTGATCTGGACCCGCTCCCGGGAGCTGATGGCCCGGCACGCCGCCTGCTTCCAGCAGGACGTCGCCCCGGCCCTGGCCGAGGAGGGCATCCACCTCATCCGCTGGCCCGACCTGACCGAGAAGGAGCAGGCGCGCCTCTTCACCCTGTTCCGGCAGCGGATCTTCCCGGTGCTCACGCCGCTGGCCGTGGACCCCGCGCACCCCTTCCCGTACATCTCCGGGCTGTCGCTGAACCTCGCCGTCGTCGTCCGCAACCCGGTCAGCGGCCACCGCCACTTCGCGCGCGTGAAGGTGCCGCCGCTGCTGTCGCGGTTCCTGGAGGCGTCGCCGCAGCGGTACGTGCCGCTGGAGGACGTCATCGCCGCGCACCTGGAGGAGCTCTTCCCCGGCATGGAGGTGCTGGCCCACCACATGTTCCGGGTCACCCGCAACGAGGACCTGGAGGTCGAGGAGGACGACACCGAGAACCTCCTCAAGGCCCTGGAGAAGGAGCTCATGCGGCGCCGCTTCGGCCCGCCGGTACGGCTGGAGGTGGAGGAGTCCATCGACCCGTACGTCCTCGACCTGCTGGTGCGGGAGCTGAAGATCTCGGACTCCGAGGTGTACCCGCTGCCCGGGCCGCTCGACCTGACCGGGCTGTTCGGGATAGCGGGCCAGGACCGGCCCGAGCTGAAGTACCCGAAGTTCGTGGCGGGCACCCACCGCGACCTGTCCGAGGTCGAGTCGGCGTCCGCGCCCGACATCTTCGCCGCGCTGCGCGAGCGGGACGTGCTGCTGCACCACCCGTACGACAGCTTCTCCACGTCCGTGCAGGCCTTCCTGGAGCAGGCGGCGGCCGATCCGGACGTCCTCGCGATCAAGCAGACGCTCTACCGCACCTCCGGGGACTCGCCGATAGTCGACGCCCTGATCGACGCCGCCGAGTCCGGCAAGCAGGTCCTCGTCCTCGTCGAGATCAAGGCCCGCTTCGACGAGCAGGCCAACATCAAGTGGGCGCGCAAGCTGGAGGAGGCCGGCTGCCACGTCGTGTACGGCCTGGTCGGGCTGAAGACCCACTGCAAGCTGTCCCTGGTCGTCCGCCAGGAGGGCGAGACGCTGCGCCGGTACTCGCACGTCGGCACCGGCAACTACCACCCCAAGACCGCCCGCCTCTACGAGGACCTCGGCCTGCTCACCTCCGACCCGCAGGTCGGCGCCGACCTCTCGGACCTGTTCAACAGGCTGTCCGGCTACTCGCGCCGCGAGACCTACCGCCGGCTGCTCGTCGCGCCCAAGTCGCTGCGCGACGGACTGGTGGCGCGGATCCACAAGGAGATCGCCCACCACCGCGCGGGCCGCCCGGCGTACGTCCGCATCAAGGTCAACTCGATGGTCGACGAGGCCGTCATCGACGCCTGCTACCGCGCCTCGCAGGCCGGCGTGCCCGTGGACATCTGGGTGCGCGGCATCTGCGCCGTGCGCCCCGGTGTCGCCGGCCTGTCGGAGAACATCCGGGTCCGCTCCGTCCTCGGCCGCTTCCTGGAGCACTCCCGCCTCTTCGCCTTCTGCAACGGAGGGGAGCCCGAGGTGTGGCTGGGGAGCGCCGACATGATGCACCGCAACCTCGACCGCCGCATAGAGGCGCTGGTGCGGGTCTCCGACCCGGCGCACCGCGCGGCCCTGATCCGTCTGCTGGAGACCGGCATGGCCGACACGACCTCGTCGTGGCACCTCGGCCCCGACGGGGAATGGACCCGGCACGCGACGGACGCCGAAGGCCGTCCGCTGCGGCACGTCCAGCAGATGCTCATAGACGCCCGGAGGCGCCGACGTGCACAACCATGACCGCCAGGTGTCCGCCGGCGAGGTGCTGGCGCCGTACCTCCACGCCCGGGCGAACGACTTCCTGCGCGCCCTGCGCCTGCACATGGAGAGCAACGGTTCGGACAGCGTCGGCGCGGAGGAGGCCACCCGCGCCCTGCGCGCCGCCGCCCGGCGCATCAGCGGGACGCTGCACACCTTCCGGCCGCTCCTGGACGGGACGTGGGCGGACGGCCTGCGCTCCGAGCTGACCTGGTTCTCCGGCACGCTCGCCCAGGAGCACGCCTGCACCTCGCGGCTCGTCCGCCTCGCCGACGCGCTGTCCCGGCTGACCGGCGGCCCCGTGCCGGCGCCGAGGGGCGCCCGCCCGGGGGCCTCGCGCGCCGGCGGCGAGGCGATCACGATGGGCGCCGCACGCGCCGGCGCCCTGCTGGAGCGGCAGCTCACCCTCGCCCGGACGCGCGCCCACTCGGCCGCCCTGGAGGCGCTGGGGTCCTCCCGGTTCCACGCGGTGGCCGACGCGGTGGCCCTGCTGGCGTCCGAGGTGCCGTTCGGGCCCGCCGCGTCGTCCCCCGCCGAGGAGGTCCTGCCGGTGCCCGCCGAGACGGCGGAGCGGCGCCTGCTGGACGCCGTGGCGGCCCTCCCCATGAGCCCCGCCGTGGGCGGCGAGCGGCAGGACGCGCCCTGGCACCAGGTGCGCCTCCTGCTGCGCCTCCACCGGTACGCCCTGGAGGTGCGGTCCTCCCCGGTTCCCGAGCTGTACGAGGCGGCGACCGCGCTGGACCGGCACCGGGACGCCGCCGAGGCCGCGGCCGCCGCCGCGACGGCCGCGCACACCCCGCGCATCGCCCCGGCCACGGCGTACGCCCTCGGCGTCCTCCACGCCGACCAGCGCCACGAGGTGGAGGCCGCCCGCCGCGCCTTCCACCGGGCCTGGCGGCGCACGGCGGTGACGGCACGGTGAACGGCCGGGCCGGCGTCGTCCGGGCGGCCGGCTGCGTCCTGTGGCGGCGGGCGGCGGACGGTTCGGTGGAGGTGTGCCTGATCCACCGGCCCAAGTACGACGACTGGTCGTTCCCCAAGGGCAAGGTGAAGGCCGGGGAGGAGCTGCGGGCGGCGGCGGTGCGGGAGGTCCGCGAGGAGACCGGCCGGGTGTGCGAGCCGGGCGCGCTGCTGGGCACGGTCCGCTACCGCGCGGGTACCCGGGACAAGGAGGTCACCTACTGGTCGGCGGAGGCCACGGCGGGGTCCTTCGCCCCCAACAAGGAGGTGGACGCACTGCGCTGGCTGGCCCCCGGGGAGGCCCGGGAGGTGCTGACCCACCCGCAGGACCGCTCCCTGATCACCTGGTTCCTGGCCACCCTGTGACCGCTGGTGCGCCTGTGACGGGGGAGGTGAAGGAGCCGCATGGGATCCGTGAGAACAAGGCGTGCAGGGCTACTCACCGGCACTTACAACACGGTTCACCTCACGTTCACTCGCACCCGCCGACGGCTTCACCTGATCTGCCTAATTTCAGCCTCACAAGGTGACTGAACAAGCACCACCACCACCCCGACACACGCCGCCGTACGACCGGCCATGGAAACGGACCACGCGGCCACGCAGCTCGGCGGTTACTGGAAGGAACACCCGAAAGTGAAGCTTCATCGCAAGACCGGGCTTCGCGCCACCGCGCTCGGCGCCCTCGCCGTCTCCGGCGCCCTGGTTCTCACGGCGTGTGGTTCGGACGACAACGCGAGCCCGACCGGGGAGAAGAAGACCACCACCGCGTCGAACATCAAGTGCGAGGGCGCCAAGGGCCAGCTCCTGGCCGCGGGCTCGACCGCCCAGAAGAACGCCATGGACCTGTGGGTCAAGAACTTCCAGGCGGCCTGCGAGGGCGTCGAGGTGAACTACCAGGCCATCGGCTCCGGTGGTGGTATCACCAAGTTCAACCAGGGCCAGGTGGCGTTCGCCGGCTCCGACTCCGCCCTGAAGGAGGAGGAGGTCGCCGAGTCGCAGAAGATCTGCAAGGGCGGCAAGGGCATCAACCTCCCGATGGTCGGCGGCCCCGTCGCCATCGGCTACAAGCTGGAGGGCGTGGACAACCTCGTCCTCGACGCCTCCACCATCGCCAAGATCTTCGACTCGAAGATCAAGAAGTGGAACGACCCGGCCATCGCCAAGCTCAACCCGGGCGTCAAGCTGCCCGACGTGGCGATCCAGGCCTTCCACCGCTCCGACGAGTCCGGCACCACGCAGAACCTCGGCAAGTACCTCAGCGAGGCCGCCGCCGCCGACTGGAAGCACGACCCGAAGACGAAGTCGTGGCCCGCCCCCGGCGGCCAGGCCGCGAACGGCTCCTCCGGCGTAGCCGCCGCCGTCAAGGACACCAACGGCGCGATCGGCTACTTCGAGCTGTCCTACGCCAAGTCCGGCAACATCAGCACGGTCAAGCTGAACACGGGCGCCTCCCAGCCGGTCGAGGCCACCACGGAGAACGCCTCCAAGGCCATCGCCGCCGCCAAGATCAAGGGCACCGGCAGCGACCTGGCCCTGTCCCTCGACTACAAGACCAAGGCCGAGGGCGCCTACCCGATCATCCTCGTCACGTACGAGATCGCCTGCGACAAGGGCAACAAGGCGGAGACCCTGCCGACCCTGAAGGCGTTCCTCAACTACACCGTCAGCGAGGAGGGCCAGAAGGTCCTCGCCGACGCCGGCTACGCCCCGCTCCCCGCCGAAATCGCCACCAAGGTCCGCGAGATCGTCCCCACCCTCTCCTGACGACCCCGTCGGGGCCGGTCCACTCTGGACCGGGCCGGCCCCGGCATCCGGTGCACCGCCGCCAGGAGCCCACCGAGGCTCCGCAGACCGGAGAAACACAACGATGGCCACAGCCAGCACACACACACCACCGCCCCCCGGGCGGAACGAAAGCAAGCCCCCGAAGTCGTCCACCCCGTCGCAGGCGGGTGACCGGATCTTCCTGGGGCTGTCCCGCGGTTCCGGCATCACCCTGCTGGTGATCATGGCGGCGATCGCCGTCTTCCTCACGTATCGGGCGGCGCTCGCCATCGCCGACAACGAGGGGAACTTCCTCACCACCTCCGAGTGGAACCCGGCCGGGAACCCGCCCGTCTTCGGCATCGCCGTCCTGGCCTACGGCACGATCGTCAGCTCGATCATCGCCATGGTCCTGGCCGTGCCGGTCGCCATCGGCATCGCGCTGTTCATCTCGCACTACGCGCCGCGCAAGCTCGCCGCGCCGCTCGCGTACGTCGTCGACCTGCTCGCCGCCGTGCCCAGCATCATCTACGGCCTGTGGGGCGCGATCTTCCTCGTGCCGTACCTGGGCGGCCTCAACAAGTGGCTCGACCAGTACATGAGCTGGACGTACATCTTCGACAAGTCCGACGAGGGCGTGGCGCGGAACATGTTCACCGTCGGCATCCTGCTGGCGATCATGATCCTGCCGATCATCACCAACGTCACCCGCGAGGTGTTCCTCCAGGTCCCGCGCATGCACGAGGAGGCCGCCCTGGCCCTCGGCGCGACCCGCTGGGAGACCATCCGCATGTCGGTCCTGCCGTTCGGCCGCTCCGGCATCATCAGCGCCTCCATGCTGGGCCTGGGCCGCGCGCTCGGCGAGACGATGGCCGTCGCCGTCGTCCTCTCCCCCAGCTTCCTCATCTCCGGGCACATCCTCGACCCGGGCGGCGGCACGTTCGCGCAGAACATCGCCGCCAAGTTCAACGAGGCGAACGAGTACGGCCGCGACGCGCTGATCGCCTCCGGTCTCGTCCTCTTCGTCATCACGCTGCTGGTCAACGGCGCCGCCCGCTGGATCATCGGACGCCGCAAGGAGTACTCGGGGGCCAACGCATGAGCCACGCCGTCCACAAGCAGCAGCCGGCCGTCGCCGCCCCCGCGCGCCGTCACGCCCCGCTCGCCCACGCGCGCATGCCGCGCTGGGCCCCGGCCGCCATAGCCGTCGCCTCCGTGGCCGCGGGCGTGGGCATCGGCCTCGCCGCGGGCTGGGAGAGCCGCACCCAGTGGGGCATGATCGCCGCCCTGCTGTTCGTCGTCGCGACCTACGTCATCACCTCCGTGGTCGAGAACGCCCGCCAGGCCAAGGACCGCGTCGCGACCAGCCTCGTCTGGGTCTGCTTCGTCCTCGCGGTCGTCCCGCTCGCCTCCCTCGCCTGGGTCACGCTGGACGAGGGCCTGGACGTCGTCGACGGGTACTTCCTCACCCACTCGATGAACGGCGTCCTCGACGCCGAGATGGGCGGCGGCGTCTACCACGCGCTGCTCGGCACCATCGAGCAGGTCGCCATCGCCGCGGTCATCGCCGCACCGATCGGCATGCTCACCGCGGTCTACCTGGTCGAGTACGGCCGGGGCCGGCTGGCCCAGGCCGTGACCTTCTTCGTCGACGTCATGACGGGCGTCCCGTCCATCGTCGCGGGCCTGTTCATCCTCGCCACCTGGAACCTGATCCTCGGCTTCGGGCCCTCCGGCTTCGCCGGCTCGATGGCGCTGGCCATCCTGATGATGCCGGTGGTCGTCCGCTCCACGGAGGAGATGCTCAAGCTCGTCCCGAACGAGCTGCGCGAGGCGTCCCTCGCCCTGGGCGTCCCCAAGTGGAAGACGATCCTCAAGGTGGTCCTGCCGACCGCGATCGGCGGCATCACCACGGGCGTCATGCTCGCGATCGCCCGCATCACCGGCGAGACGGCCCCCGTGCTGCTCCTCGTCTTCGGTACGAAGCTGATCAACTCGAACCCGTTCGAGGGCGCCCAGGCGTCGCTGCCGCTCTACGTGTACGAGCAGTACTCGGTCGGCACGGACGCCTCCGTGGCCCGTGCCTGGGGCGCCGCGCTCGTCCTGATCGCCTTCGTCATGATCCTCAACCTGGTGGCCCGCGGCATCGCCCGCTGGAAGGCCCCGAAGACCGGCCGCTAAGGCCTCGACATCCGGCTCCGCGCCCGGCTCCACCGGATCGCGGCGCACACTTGGAAGTGATTGAAGATGGCCAAGCGAATCGACGTCAGCGGCCTCTCCGCGTACTACGGCAACCACAAGGCGATCGACGACATCTCGATGACCGTCGAGCCCCGCTCCGTCACGGCGTTCATCGGCCCCTCGGGCTGCGGCAAGTCGACGTTCCTGCGCACCCTCAACCGGATGCACGAGGTCACCCCCGGCGGCCGCGTCGAGGGCAAGGTGATGCTGGACGACCAGAACCTCTACGGCAAGGACGTCGACCCGGTCGCCGTGCGCCGCACGGTCGGCATGGTCTTCCAGCGGCCGAACCCGTTCCCCACCATGTCGATCTTCGACAACGTGGCGGCGGGCCTGCGGCTGAACGGCAACTACCGCAAGTCCGAGCTGAACGACATCGTCGAGCGCTCCCTGAAGGGCGCGAACCTCTGGAACGAGGTCAAGGACCGCCTCAACAAGCCCGGCTCCGGCCTCTCCGGCGGCCAGCAGCAGCGCCTGTGCATCGCCCGCGCCATCGCGGTCGAGCCGGAGGTCCTGCTGATGGACGAGCCCTGCTCCGCCCTGGACCCGATCTCCACCCTGGCGATCGAGGACCTGATCGGAGAGCTGAAGGAGCAGTTCACGATCGTCATCGTGACCCACAACATGCAGCAGGCCGCCCGCGTCTCGGACCGCACGGCGTTCTTCAACCTCGCCGCCGTCGGTCAGCCGGGCAAGCTGGTGGAGATCGACGAGACGGACCGGATCTTCTCCAACCCGTCGGTCCAGGCCACGGAGGACTACATCTCCGGGCGATTCGGCTGATCTCCCTCCCCCAGGTGTCCCGCGGTGCTGCATGGCGGTGCCACCGCGGGACGAAGGGCCCGCCCTCTCCCACTCCCAGGGAGGGCGGGCCCGCTTTGTTCCGGCACCGGCGCGAAGACCGCCAGCCGGCGCGAAGACCGCTAACCGACGAGGAACCACACCGCGAAGAAGCTCACCGCCGCCACCACCGCGGCGGCCGGCATGGTGATGAACCACCCCAGGACGATGTTCTTGGCGACGCCCCAGCGCACCGCGTTGACCCGCTTCGTCGCACCCACGCCCATGATCGCGGACGTGATCACGTGCGTTGTGGAGATCGGCGCGTGGAACATGAACGACGCCGAGTACATGACGGACGCCGCCGTGGTCTCCGCGGCGAACCCCTGCGGCGGGTCGAGCTCGATGATCCGCCGGCCCAGCGTCCGCATGATCCGCCAGCCGCCCGCGTACGTGCCGAGCGACAGCATCAGCGCACTGGCGACCTTCACCCACAGCGGGATCGGGGCCCCGGCCTGCTCGACGTCGGCAATGACCAGCGCCATCACCACGATGCCCATCGTCTTCTGGGCGTCCTGGAGGCCGTGGCCCAGCGCCATGGCGGCGGCGGACACGGTCTGCGCGATCCTGAAGCCGCGCTTCGTCCGGTGCGGTCCCGCCTTGCGGAAGATCCACATGATCGCGGCCATCACCAGGTACCCGACGAGCAGCCCCACGAACGGCGACACGAACATCGGGATGACGATCTTCTCGACCACGCCGGACCAGATGACCTCCGTGCCGCCCGCCAGCGCCGCGCCCACCATGCCGCCGAAGAGCGCGTGGGAGGACGACGAGGGAAGCCCGAAGTACCAGGTGATCAGGTTCCAGGTGATCGCCCCGACCAGCGCGGCGAAGAGGATGGCCATCCCCTTGTCGCCGACCGGCGTGGCGATGATGCCCTCGCTGACGGTCTTGGCGACGCCGCTGCCCATGAAGGCGCCGGCCAGGTTCATGACCGCGGCCATCAGCAGCGCGGCGCGCGGGGTGAGCGCCCGGGTCGACACCGACGTGGCGATGGCGTTCGCCGAGTCGTGGAAGCCGTTCGTGTACGTGAAGAAGAGCGCGACCCCGACGGTCACGACCAGTGCGAAGGTGTCCACGGGACCTCAGGACTCCTTGACGGCGATGGTCTCCACCGTGTTCGCCACGTGCTCGAAGGCGTCGGCGGCCTCTTCCAGGACGTCCACGATCTGCTTCAGCTTCAGCACCTCGATGGCGTCGTACTTGCCGTTGAAGAGGTGGGCGAGCAGCTTGCGGTGGATCTGGTCGGCCTGGTTCTCCAGCCGGTTGACCTCGATCCAGTACTCGGTGAGGTTGTCCATCGTGCGGAGGTGCGGCATCGCCTCCGCGGTGAGTTCGGCGGCCCTGGCCAGCACCTCGATCTGCTGCTCGACACCCTTCGGCAGTTCCTCGATGTTGTAGAGGACGACGAGGTCGACCGCCTCCTCCATGAAGTCCATGATGTCGTCGAGCGAAGAGGCCAGGGCATAGATGTCCTCGCGGTCGAACGGCGTGATGAAGGACGAGTTGAGCTGGTGGAAGATCGCATGGGTGGCGTCGTCCCCGGCGTGTTCGGCCGCACGCATCCGCTCCGCGATGTCGGTCCTCGCGGACGCCTCCGCTCCCAGCAGTTCCATCAGGAGCTTCGAGCCGGTGACGATGTTGTCCGCCGACGCGGAGAACATGTCGTAGAAGCTCGTCTCCCGGGGGGTCAGACGAAAGCGCACGTGGGGTCCTTCGGTGCATGGTGTCGGTCAGGCTGATGCTAGGCGCATCATCCGGCCACGGCGAACCGGCATTCCTCAGTGTCGCCCATCGGGCACAGTGAGCAGAACCGACCCCGCACAATCCCGCGAGGATCGGTACCATATACCCGCGAGGGGTATATCGCCCTTTGCGGACGACGGGAGGACGCATGACGACCACCGAGCCGGTCGGCCTTCCGGTCCCGGAGGCCCAGCAGGCCCACGGCGACCACGGTCACGCGGTGCACGGGTACCACGCCCGGAGGGACGAGCACCTCAAGCGGCTGCGCCGGATCGAAGGCCAGATCAGGGGCCTGCAGCGGATGGTCGACGAGGACGTCTACTGCATCGACATACTCACCCAGGTCTCGGCGTCGACGAAGGCGCTGCAGTCCTTCGCGCTCCAGCTGCTGGAGGAGCACCTGCGGCACTGCGTCGCCGACGCGGCGACGAAGGGCGGCGACGAGATCGACGCCAAGGTGGAGGAGGCCACGAAGGCGATCGCCCGGATGATGCGGACCTGACGTACGGCGCTGTCCGAAATCGATCGATCATCTGCGCGGTATGCCTCGGGTGTCCGTTTATCCCCAGACCCGGTCCCCCGGGGATTCCACCGGCCCCGGGGCCACCTTCAGCACCTCGTCGATCCGGTCGGCGCTGAGCCGTTCGGCCTCGGTCGCCGAAGCGGCGATGATCAGTTCCCCGCACAGCTCGATCTCGGCGAGCGCCACGTGGTCCTGGACGGTCGTCGTGCCGGGGGGCGGGGCCACGCGCGTTCACCTCTTCCAGCCGCTGTCGGCTTCCCAGCGTAGGGAGGGCGGCACGCACCGCGCATGACTCGTCCGGACCATTCTCGGGACCGCCCGCACGGCCTTCCGCGGCCTCCCCGCCCCGCCGATCCGCACCGGCTCCGGCCCCGCGGACCCGGCTCCGGGAGGTCCCGGCTCAGCCGGCGATCCTCCCGGTGTAGATGTCCCGTACCGGCGGCAGCCGCATGTCGAGGGGTGCGCCGAACCCGTACAGCACCGTCGTGGACACCACGTCGACCTCCCGCTCCCCGTTCGCGAAGCTGAACCGGTGGCGGACCTTCCGCAGCCGTCCCGCCTCGTCCAGGTACGCGTCGAACGGCACGGTGTCCGTGGCGAACCCCTTCGCCGCGGCCGCCAGCGCCCCCCTCAGCCGCGCCGGGGCGAGCCTCGCGGCGTCCGCGATGTCGGCGGTCCCCCGGTAGTGGACGACCGGCACGCCCCCCAGACGGGCCTCGCCCACGAGGGCGACCCGCCGCGCGGCCCTGAGCAGTTCGGCCGCCGCACCGGGATCGGTGGCGCCGCCGGTGACCAGGTTGCCGTCGGCGAGGGAGGTGGTGTCGACCCGTACCCACTTGTCCACGGGGACGCCGGCACCGCGGTTCTTCATGTACAGGGCGCCCGGCGTGAACAGTTCGGTGATCCCCCGGCGCGGCCGGTCGCCGTCCTCGGGGAGCAGGACCCGCACCCGGCCGCGGCCGGCGCGGAAGTCGTAGCCGCCCTCGCCCTCGATGGTCAGCCGCGTGCCGCCGGTCGCCATCTCCAGGGCCGTCCTGGCCCGTGACGTACCGGCCCGTTCCAGCAGGTCGGGGGCGGAGCGCACGGCGTCGAGCGGCCCGCCCCCGGCGCCGTCCCCGGCCCGCTCGCCGTCCGCGGCGGCCGCCCCGGCGGGCGGGNCGGCGCCGGCCNGGCCCGGCGAGCATCCGGTGAGCCCCGCGGCCAGCGCCGCCACCGCCGCCGTGGTGGCGGCGCCCGCGCCGCCCGCCCGCCTGAGCCTCCGCACCACCATCGCCCGCCTCATCCCGACACCGTGCCGCGGGCCGGCCTCCGGCCCGCGGCCTCGACGACCGGGAGACGACCCATTCGCATAACGACCGCTCCCATCTCCCGTCACGCCCTCCCGCACCCCGGGTACCGTGGGGCCGTGCACCCGCATGACGCGCCCTCAGCACGGCCGGACGCCGACGGCGTTCCGCACCGCACGACCACCACCGAACGCGGCGCCTTCGCCCTCGCGCGCTGCGCCTGCGGCTGGCACGGCCCGGCCCGCCGCTCCCGTGAACGGGCCCGGACGGACGCCGTCGTCCACCTGTCGGAGCAGGGACCGCCCCCGCCGCGGTGACGCCGCGGCCGGGGCGGGGGTGGACGGCCGGACCGTACGGACGGCCCCCTCGGGAACGGCGGACGGGCAAGGGCCGGGCCCGCGGCGGGCCGGACGGCGGCGTCCGGGCGCCGTCCGGGCCGCGGTCAGGCGGCGAGACCGCGTTCCCCGCCGCCCACCTCGCGGCGCGGGTCCGCCAGTGCGACCGTCTCGTGCCGCGCGCCGCCCCGGGGCGCCTTCCGGGACCGTACGAGCCGCCCCGCGCGCGGGGAGCGGGCGACGGCGGAGGTGAGCGGGGTCAGCAGCGCCAGGGCGGCGGGGGCGAGCAGCAGGGCGACGGCGGTGCCGAGGGCGAAGCCCCCGACGACGTCGGTCGGGTAGTGGACGCCCATGTAGACGCGGCAGAAGCCCTCCGCGAGGGCGAGGGCCAGGGCGGCGAGGCCGAAGCGCCGGTGGACGATGAACAGGCCGACGGCGAGCGCCATGGCCATGGTGGAGTGGTCGCTGACGAACGAGAAGTCCGTCTTGCCCGCCACGAGGACCTCCAGCCCGCGGTGCTCGCGGAACGGCCGGGGGCGTTCGACGAAACCGCGGATCGGGACGTTGACCAGCAGGGCGATCACGGCGGCGAGCGGCGCCCAGACGATCCCGGCGGTCGCGGAGGCGGACTCCTCCGGCGTGCCGCGCCGCCGGACGCCCCACCAGCACCAGAGGAGGAGCAGGCCGAGTCCGGCCATGATCCCGTACTCGCCGGTGAACCCCATGGCGCGGTCGAACCAGCCCGGGGCGGCCTTCGCCAGCCCGTTGATGTCGTAGAGCAGGCTGACATCGGGGTTCGTACCGTCCGATGCGAGTCCGGCCATGCGTCGCGGCCCCTTGCCTTGTGTTGCGGTGGATGAGCAGTCGTAGGAGGCGGCCGACGGGATGGCGTCGTCGGGGTCCCAGACGTCCCGATCGCCGTCCTTGTCGCCGTCGACCCCGTGCACCGCCCAGGTGCCGGGGATGAACTGCGCCATGCCCTGGGCCTGGGCGTGGCTCCGGGCGCGGGGGTTCCAGCCGCTCTCCTGGTAGAGCTGGGCGGCGAGGAGCGCCGGGTTGACCGCCGGGCAGAGGTTCCCCCAGCGCTGCACCAGCGGCTGGTACGCGGCCGGGACGGCGCCCTTGACCAGTCCCACGGCCCCCCGCGTGCCGCCCCCGCCGGCGAGCTGGGCGGCGACGACGTAGGTCCCGACGACGAGGAGCGCGACGAAACTCAGGCAGGCGCCGATGACGACCCCGCCCACCAGCCACGTCTTACGCACCGTCAGACCCCCGTACGCAGTAGGACAGCCATTCGCGCCTCGTTCAGTCTAGGTGTCGGTTCCCCCACACGGTCGGATGCGGAACCCCATTGCATCCGAAAACCAGCACATGTGATGATCCGTCTCATGACCAGCTGGGGGGCGGGCCACGAGAAGACGGCCACCGCGGGGAAACCGCGCAGGTCGTCACGGATCGCGGACCTGGACGCGCCACCGGGTGCGGCGGCCGCGCCGGCCGAACGGCGGATACCGAAGCCGCAACTGCAACGATTAGTTCCGGACGCCGAGGCCGAAATCCGGTGGGAGTTCGCCGTCCTGCTGGGGGAGTTCCGCCGCACCGCCGTCCTCGTCCCGCTCGCCCCCGGCGGCGGCCTGTGGACGGCGGACCGGGGCGGCGTCCGCTGGATCTGCGCGTTCTCCCACGAGGAGTCCCTGGCCCGCTTCGCGCACGCCAGGGGCGAGGCGGACCGGACGTGGGAGTACCGCACGGTGCTGGGCGCGCGGCTGCTGGACGTCATGGTGCCGCTGCTCGGCGTCCCGGGGGGCGTGGCGCTGGACGCGGGCGGCGCGGACGGCGTGCTGTTCCCGCCGGCCCGGGGCGTGGTGCCGGACGCGGCGGCGGTGGATCTCGACGACGAGCCCGAGGGGGGACTCCATGAGCGGTGAACCGGAACTGAGGCTGCCGCCGGACATCGCCCGGCTGCTGGCCGAGGGCATCGACAAGGCGCACGGGGAGCTGAAGGGCCTCACCTCGATCGGCGACGCCGCGGCGGGGAACGGCTTCTCCGGACTCGCGCTGTCCGCGATGGAGCTGGGGCACCGGGGCCTGGCCGACGAGTTCGGCGCCTTCTGCGACCGCTGGGGCTGGGGCGTGCGCACCCTCATGCAGCGCGGCAACGAGTTCGCGGTGGCCGTCGGCCTCGCCGCGGGGTGGCTCCACGAGCAGGACCAGTACGTCAAGGGCACGGTCAAGGTCGTCGTGAACGGCATCAACGGCAACCCCCACCTGTCGGAGGAGGAGGTCCAGGCCAAGAGCTGGGAGGAGATCCGCGACCAGCGGCCCACCGACGGCGCCGACTGGAGCGGCGAGTCGCTGCGCGCCGCCCACGAGGAGGTGAAGCAGGTCAACAAGGACGTGGCCTACGACGTCATGTACCAGAGCACGGGGACCCTGGAGGACCTCGGCGTCTACGACAGCGGCGAACGCGAGCGGATGGAAGCGCTCCAGCGCGAGGTGTTCGACCCGTCGGACGAAGCCGTCCGGCGCGCCGGGGGCTCACCGGAGGACGCGGGCTGATGGGCGGCGTCTGGGACGGTCTGGGGAACGCCTGGGACGGCACCAAGCGCTTCGTCGGCCAGGCGATCGACCGCGCGACCGACGGGACCGGGGCGCTCCTCGACCACGTCGGCGCGGAGGGCCTCGCCGACGACCTGGAGGACTGGGGCGACGAGACCGCCTCGTCGCTCGGCGTGGACGTGCCCGAGCAGCGCCTCGGCCAGACCGAGCAGGCCGACGAACTCGTGCACGGCAGACCGGACGCGATCGAGGCCACGGCCAAGAACCTCCGCGACTTCGAGAGCGCCTTCGACACGGTCGGCCAGGCCCTGAAGCGCCTGGACTCCGCCGACTGGAAGGGCGAGGCCGCCGACGCGTTCCGCGAGAAGTCGGCCCTGCTGCCCGCGGACTGGCTGCGGGCGGCCGGCGCCTGCGGCGAGGCGGCGGCCGCCCTGGGGGCGTACGCGAAGGTCCTCACCCGGGCGCAGGCCATGGCGCGGGAGGCCGTCGACCTCCACCGGAAGGGCCGGGAGGAGTCGAAGAAGGCCGTCGACGCGCACAACGCGAAGGTCGACGCGTACAACGCCTCCCTCACGTCGGACCGTCCGCTCCCCAGGCCCCCGGAGTTCACCGACCCGGGGGCGGCACTGCGCGAGCAGGCCGAGGAGGTCCTCGCGGCGGCGCGCCGGCAGCGGGACGAGGCCGCGCGGGCCGCCGCGGCCTCGGTGAAGGCCGCCCTGCGGCACGCCCCCGACCCGTCGGCGGGCCGGACGGTGCTCGCCGCCCTGCAGGACACCGCGATGGCCCAGGGGATCGAGAGGCTCCACTTCGTCGGCGGCGCGGTGAAGGGCACGATCGGCGTGACCAACTTCGTCCGCTCGCTCCTGCCGGTCGACCCGTACAACGTCACGCACCCGGCCGAGTACTACAAGAACACCAACATGACCCTCGCCGGCCTGGTGACGACGACCGTCCACCCCGACCAGGCGCTGGAGGGGGCCTGGGAGGCCGCGAAGAAGGACCCGAGCGAGGCCGCCGGCCGCCTGATCCCCGAACTCCTGGGCACCAAGGGCGCGGGCGGCCTCAGGACGGTGGCGGCGGGGGCGAAGGGCGCGGTACGGCACGGCGCGGACGACGCGGCGCAGGCGGCGCGCCAGGGGACGGCGGAACCGACGGAGCAGTCGCGGACCAAGGACGCCGTCTGCTCCGGGAACACCGACCCGGTCGACCTGGCGACGGGCGCCGTGTTCCTCGTCCAGACCGACGCCGTCCTCCCCGGCGTCCTCCCGCTGGTCTTCCGCCGCCGGGTCGCGTCGGACTACCGGGCGGGCCGCTGGTTCGGCCCGTCGTGGGCCTCCACGGCGGACCAGCGGCTGGAGATCGACGCGCAGGGCGTGGTCCTCGTGTGCGACGACGGGCTGCTCCTGTCGTACCCGCACCCCGCCCCCGGCGTGCCGACGCTCCCGAGCCACGGCCCGCGCCGGCCGCTGAGCCGCGACGCCGACGGCGGCTACACCGTCACCGACCCGGAGACGGGAAGCACCTGGCACTTCACCGAGCACCGGCCCGGCCGCGCCCTGCTCGGCCAGGTGGACGACCGCAACGGCAACCTGATCACCTTCGAGTACGACGAGGACGGCGCCCCCACGTCGATCGTCCGCCACGGCGGCCCCCACCTGAGGCTGACGACCCGCGACGGCCGCGTCACGGCCCTGCACCTGGCGGGCGGCGCACCGGACGGCACGGACCTGGAACTCGTCCGCTACGGCTACACGGACGGCCACCTGACCGACGTGGTCGACTCCTCGGGCCTGCCCCTCCGCTTCGCCTACGACGACCGCGGCCGGATCACCTCCTGGACGGACCGCAACGGCAGCCGCTACGACTACGCCTACGACGACCTGGACAGGTGCGTCGCCCAGGGCGGCGAGGACGGCCACCTCGCCCACCGCTTCACCTACGACGAGACCGACCCGGAGACCGGCCACCGCGTCACCACGGTCACCACCCCGGCCGGCGCCACCCGCCGCTACCTGGTCAACGCCGCCCACCAGGTCGTCGCCGAGACCGACCCGCTGGGCGCGACCACCCGGTACGAACGCGACCACCGCAACCGCCTGCTGTCCCACACGGACCCGCTGGGCCACACCACGCGCTTCACCTACGACGAGGACGGCAACCTCACCGAGGTGACCCGCCCGGACGGCCGCCGCACCAGGGCGGAGTACGACGTCCGGGGCCTCCCGGTGCGGATCGTCCACCCGGACGGCCGGGTGGTGCGCCAGACGTACGACGAGCGCGGCAACCGCACCTCGGTGACGGACCCGTCGGGCGCGACGACCACGTTCGCGTACGACGACGCGGGCCGCCTCACCTCGGTGACCGACCCGCTCGGGCACACCACCGCGGTCCGCTGCGACGCCGCGGGCCTACCCGTCGCCGTCACCGACGCCCTCGGGGCCACGACCCGCTGCACCCGCGACGCCCTCGGCCGCCCGACGGCCGTCACCGACCCGCTGGGCGCGACGACCCGCCTGGAGTGGACCCCCGAGGGTCGGCTGTCCCGCCGCGTCGAACCGGACGGCACGGAGCAGACGTGGACCTACGACGGCGAGGGCAACTGCCTCACCCACACGGACGCGCTCGGCGGGGTGTCGCGCTTCGAGTACACCCACTTCGACCTGCTGAAGGCCCGCACCGGCCCGGACGGCGTCCGCCACGAGTTCACCCACGACACCGACCTGCGCCTGGTGGAGGTCCGCAACCCGCAGGGCCTGACCTGGACGTACACGTACGACGCGGCGGGCCGCCTGCGGTCGGAGACCGACTTCGACGGCCGCACGCTGACGTACGAGCACGACCCGGCGGGCCGGCTGACCGCCCGGACCAACGGCCTCGGCGAGACGGTCCGCTACGAGCGGGACGCGCTGGGCCGGACCGTCCGCAAGGACGCGGCGGGGACGGTCACCACCTTCGCCTACGACGTCTTCGACGAACTGGCCGAGGCGGCCTCCCCCGACGTCACCCTCACCCGCCTCCGCGACCGCCACGGCCGCCTGCTGTCGGAGACGGTGAACGGCCGGGAGCTGCGGTACGCGTACGACGCGGCGGGCCGCCGCACCGGCCGCACGACGCCCACGGGCGCGGTGAGCGAGTGGACGTACGACGCGGCCGGCCGCCACACGCACCTCACCACATCGGGCCGCACCCTCGCCTTCGCGTACGACGCGGCCGGCCGGGAGACCGCCCGCCACCTGCCCGGCGCCCTCCGCCTGACCCACGCGTACGACGCGGCCGGCCGCCTCACCCACCAGCACGCGGGCACCCCCGGCCGCACCCTCCAGGACCGCGCCTACGCCTACCGCCCCGACGGCCACTTGACCGGCGTCGACGACCTCCTCGCGGGTCCCCGCCGCTTCGACCTGGACGCCGCCGGCCGCGTGACGGCGGTCCACGCGGCGGACTGGACGGAGCGCTACGCCTACGACGAGGCCGGCAACCAGACACAGGCCGCCTGGCCCGCCTCCCACCCCGGCCGGGAGGCCACCGGCCCCCGCGCGTACACCGGCACCCGCATCACCCGCGCGGGCCGGGTCCGCTACGAGCACGACGCCCAGGGCCGCGTCGTCCTCCGCCGAAAGCCCCGCCTGTCGCGCGGACCGGACACCTGGCGCTACACCTGGGACCCGGAGGACCGCCTCACCTCGGTGACGACCCCCGACGGCACGGTCTGGCGCTACGTGTACGACCCGCTGGGCCGCCGCACCGCGAAGCGGCGCCTGGCGGACGACGGCGAGACGGTCCTGGAGGAGACCGTCTTCACCTGGGACGGCACCACGCTCTGCGAGCAGACCACCGACTCCCCGGACCTCCCCCACCCGGTCGCCCTGACCTGGGACCACAAGGGCCTCCAGCCCCTCGCCCAGACCGAACGCCTCCTGCGCCGGGACGCCCCCCAGGAGGCCGTCGACGCCCGCTTCTTCTCCATGGTCACCGACCTGGTGGGCACCCCGTCCGAACTCGTCGACGAGTCCGGCGCCCTCGCCTGGCACACCCGCACCACCCTGTGGGGCACCACCACCTGGTCCTCCGCCAGCACCACGTACACCCCGCTCCGCTTCCCCGGCCAGTACTACGACCCGGAGACCGGCCTCCACTACAACGTCTTCCGCCACTACGACCCGGAGACCGCCAGATACCTGAGCCCCGACCCGCTCGGACTGGCCCCGGCGCCGAACCCGGCGGCGTACGTCGACAATCCTCACACCTGGACCGACCCGCTGGGGCTGGCGCCTTGCCCTCTCCAAGAGGGGAAGCAGGCCAACGGAAACTTCATATCCGGTTCACTTGAAGGGGAAAACCTCGCCGATCAACTACGCAGGGAATCAGCCCAATCAATCTTCACCGAAGAAGGATGGCTTACTGCGGAGGCAATCGCCGGGTCTCGTCGCATAACTAGCGGCGAAAAGATAGGAAATTCTATCGTACGAGATCTCATGACCGCAGATGGAAGCACCTTAAAAGAGTGGGGTAAATACAGCACAGAAACACATCAGTCCCCTTACGGAGACTTTCAGGTGCACTACTACTACAACCATGAAACAGGTAAGATCCTCCTGTACGACTACAAAGTGGTCATGAATAGAAGGTGAGGAAGATGCGCGTTAAATTCACTCTTCCCCAAACGCCGGACCCTAAAATCCTGCAAGGAGTCGGCGCACTCAGAGAAGGCCGAGAGTACGTGGTTCTTGAAGTGTTCTCAAGCAGTGGAGGTGAAACTGTATTTCGGGTCGAATTCATCGCCGGGGAGGATTCCGCCCTCTTCGACAGCAGAGCCTTCACCGTGACGTGCCACCATCTACCACCAACCTGGCAGTACTTCCAGCTCGATACCGGATCTTTTTCGTTGTGCCCAGAACCGTGGAATCAGGTTGGTTTCTGGGAGTCCTACTACGAACACGAGGCTCACGCGCTGGAGATCTACGAGACCGAAAAGCAAAAAATCTTGTCCTCCTCTTGAGGGCCATCGGGGCTCGACTACAGACCTGGCATAGAACACACAAGAGCAGAACCAAAGCATGGCATCATTCACGTGTTGCAACATGCGCGCGAAAACCCCAGCAAGCCTGCCCATGGCGTCTTCGATACAGGCCGAGCCGGAATATTCGAGACCGTTGACGAAGCATGGGAACGACGCGCGTTCGCCGTGGAAGTATTGCCACAGGGAGCCAGAACCACCTATATCATCCCTGTGGATCGCCAAGTCGGCTACAATCCTGGCGAAAACTATATTTCAATCACCGTGGAAAACGGAAACGAAGTAGTCACCGCATTCCCAAGGAGTTGGCCTCGCCAATGAGCAATCGAATCGCGTGTGCCCATTGCGGACAAGATTGGCTCCAGAGATCTCAAAGGAAAGACACAGGGCAATTTTTCTACCTGTGTCCCGAGTGCGAGTCGGTGTGGCTCGACGGGCAGTCATTGACGGAGAACACCGAACTTTTCCTCAGCGATTTTCTCGCCTCCGCCCCACCTCAAGAGGACGGCTATCTCTTGGAAGGCGTGACGACCGACAGCTCTGTACGCGGACAGACCGCACGCACCCTCCTACAAGAAGTGGAGTATGGGTCAGCAACTGCTGAGCAGATTTCTCTCATGGAGGCGCTGTGTGAGGGATCTGCTACGCCGGAAAGTTTTGCCCGGGGCTGGCTGGCAGCACGTCGCCGCGCCCTGGGACGACGCGAGCGACTGAAAGAACCTCTGGGGCGACTCCTTGATCGAGTTTTCTACGCACTGGAGGACTACTCAATCGACACCGCGCTGCGCGAGGAAGGCGACATCAGCGACGACGAATTGATTGCGATCGTGCGCCACACCCTCCAAGAAATGAAAAAGTCAAGATAAACTCCACTCTTTTGGGGTAATCCCATGCGTTTTGTCGGATTTTTTCGAGAAATGAACCCGGATTGCCATGATTTGTTCACAGAATCCATTTTCGATCACTTGACCCACCGCACCCCTTACCAGAGTGCCAAAGTAATCAAATACTTGGAGTCCGGCCATCCCGTATCCGACATCATGGAGTTCACCGTCGACGTCATCGGCAATAGGTTCAAAGTCCCAGGTGGATCATCCCTGCTGTCAGACGGAGAAACGTTTGGCGTGGAGATCTTTCAGCCTACGTCCGAGAATACCTCATCGATCTCCCAATTGATTTCCTGCAGTTCATGGCTGATAGCGACCACGAGATGCCGACAGTAAGTCGGCAGCACCTCATCGAACTATCGACTCAGGCCAGCAAATCCCTGGGCTTCCGAGTAGTGCCCGGGGCGGGCCCGATGAACTTTTGAGTGCGCGTTCAACATGAACCGCATGAAAGAATCGATGCCTCCTTATTATCATTGGTCGATCAGCAGAATCCACGAAACAGGAACTGGGGATGGCCGGCTCGCCATCGAGCGCGAAATGCGCCATGCGGGGAGAGCGAATGAGAGAAATCGGATCCTGGGACCGGAACTTTCAGGTCTGGCAGTATTCGGTAAGCCACTCGACCCTGCTCCTGAGGAGCTTTCATCCTCACGACTACTGCAGCAGAATCGACGTGTTCTTTCCTGCCGTGACCTTGATGCACCTCAGACCCAACTTTCACCGCCTCAGTATTCACGAGGCAAACGAGAAAGAGCGGCGTGGCCTTCTGGGCAACATGGTAATCGACACCACATGCGGCTCTCTATTCCTGTTGAACGGAGGAGAAGGTTACGTGCATGCGGCTAGCTGCTCCTGGCACGAGGACGAAGGTGATCATCGAGCACCCTCAAGGTTCGGCCCTCTACGTGGGACCGACTAACAGGTGGCCTGATTCTTCGATGGAAAATGTTCAAGTAGGCCGCAGGGATATAAGGTCAGGCGCTGAAAAATATGAGATCGAGAAGCAAGGAACCCCGTCATCATCCTGAGGGCCGTTGAGGGGCCACACTCGACACCATGCAACTCCAACTCGGCCCCGAAACCCTCGTCACACTCACCGAAGAAGAACTTCCATGCACTCCCCGGCTTGCCCTGGACATCCCCGCCGTATGTGTTTGCCCGGCCATAGACCGGCATGCGCATGAGAGGTTGCTGAGCGAGACGTTCGGCAGCATGGACTGGCTATGGTCCGGCGATGACGAGTTCCGCTTCAGAAAGTGCGACAAAAAGCTTTCCTCACTGAGCCTGCGTGTCCCCGAAGTCGAGTTCGCAACGGGTCGGGAGCCCTACGAATGGCTCACTGCCACGCCTGCCGTGGGAGGACTTCGAGCGCTTTCGGCCGAAAATTTCGGTATTCCTCCCGCCAGCACAAGGTGGATCAGCGAGCAAGCCGACCTGCTCGTATGCTCACTACTCCCCACTCCATCACAGGGGCCCGACATCAGGCGGCTGAAAATCGCGAAGCACCTGGATTTGGTGTTCGAGAGGGGGGTGTACGCGGGCTGGATTCTGGAGGAACCGGCAGACCACCTCACTCACGGAGCCGAGGGGCCCTCGGAGCAGCCAACCTCCACCCCTCTCCGGCTCCTCTTCAGGGATTTGATGAGATTCTTCGTACAGCCGACTTACGACTTGATGGCGGAAGAGGGCCCCGACGCACTGAAAGAACTAGAGACGCTGCGACTCAGGGCAACCGAACTGCCTGCGGATCCCAGGCAAAAGGCCCTGCTGAGTCAGATAGAGGATCAACGAGAGAGGTGGTACGGCCACTAACCCGCGAAACAATCAATCAGGGGGAATCCTGAAGCGATCAGGGACACCGCACGCCCATGACCACCATGCACCGTTTCTTTGCGGGCTCCCGGTAAAAGCGACAAGGATCGATCCCCTCATCTCCACATCACCGATCCCATACCGACCAGACCACAGGCACCCGAAGTGAGCCACACGCACCAACAACACGGCACCCCGCCCGGCTGGCAGCCGCCCAGCGGCATCGAGCGCGCGTTGTACGAGGCGCGAATGCGCGGGGACTGGCCCGCCTACTACGACGTGGTGGCCGGGTCCCACCTGTACCTGGCGCAGCCCCGGGCGGCGGTCGAGGCGCAGCCGGACCGCATCCTGTTTCTGCCCTACTGGAACCCGCACACCAGGTCCAAGTGCCTGGCCGTCCACACCACCGGCATGCTCCCCGCGCCCGTCCCGGACCCGGTGTTCACCCAGCAGAGCCTCGGCTGGCTCGCCCGCGTGTGGGAGCCGGGCGATCCGCCGTACCTCGTGGTGAACCCGGGCAGCCCGTGCGAGGGCGTCCTCCCGGCGACGCCCGAGGGCCGGGCGCTGTGGTTGCAGCACGACGCGAGGGTCCAGCGGGTCGGGCCGGCGCGGGACGCGGTGCACCGCCTCGACGTGGGCGGCCCCCTCCAGGGCCCCGTCGCCTTCGGCCTCGCGGTCGGCGCCCACCTCTCCGTACGGAACGGCGAGTTCTGGAACACCATGGGCTACCACGGTGGCGGCATCCGGCACGAGAGGCAGCGGCTGGAGGAGTGGTGGGGCATCACGACCCGCGAGGACTGGTCGAACGCGCTGCGACGGCTCCTGAGCGCCGACATGGTCAGCGACGTGTGGGAGTTCGTCCTCCAGGTGCGTCGCTCGCTGGTGCAGGACTATGCGGGTCCGGTGTCGCTGGAACACTGGCGCGACGCGGTGGAGGGCGTGCTCCGCGCTCGGGCCGAGGCCGCCGCGCAGCCACGGTTGACCCCCGACGGGGTGATCGCGAGCCGTACGGTCTCCCCCACGGCGATCGAGTCGCGCGTTGCCGGGGTCCGGCGACTGGTGGGCCGCATCGCCCGCTACGAGGCCCGGTTCCGCGCCGACGGCCTGCTCCCGGAGGACGGGTACGTCCGGACCGCCGAGGCATGGGACTACGGGCGGGCCGCGGGCATGGCCCGTTGGGGCCTGGGCGCGCGGTACGGCACCCTCGCGGAGGCCGAGGCGGCCGTCGTCCGGGCCGGTCGGCTCGTCCACACCAACTACCGCTCGTGGGCCGACTTCTCCGCCGCCTACATCCTCGGCCGCTGCCTCCACTTCGACGAGGAGGAGTTCGGCGAGTGGTACGAGACCGCCCTCACCGGCCACCGCGTCCTGATGTCCGACCCCGCCAGCCCCTGGCTCACCATCCCGTGGAACTGACGGCTCCGGGTCTGCCGCCCGGACGACCGCCGTACCGCGCCGGAGCCTTCGCACCGGTTCACCGCTCGGCGCGGGACGGCCTGTCCGGCGTGGGGCGGCCTGTCCAGCACCGGCCGTCCCGTACCGCGCGGCACGGTCACGCACCGCGAAGTCCGGCGGGCTCCACCTCTCCCTCTGCCACCGGCGCCGCGCAGTCCGCCCAGAGCAGCTTTCCACCGCCGTCGCCGAAGGGGTTGCCGTCGCCGGAGGGGCCGCCGTCGCGGAAGGGACCGTCGCCCAGCGGGTGCGCGCCGAAGTCGTCGGCGCACAGCTCCACGAGCCGCAGCCCGCGCCCGTGTTCGTCGTCGTCGTCCCGCGCCGGGACGGCCGTACCACCCCGGAACGGTGCGGGGATGTGCGGGTTGCTGTCCCACACGCTCACCCGGAGCCGCCCCGGCTCGGTCGCGTACAGATGCAGGCTGTACGGGGTGTCGGAGTACAGGTACGCGTTGGTGGCCAACTCGCTCGTGACGAGTTCGGCGACGGCGGTCAGGGCCTGCATTCCGTGGGCCGCCAGCACGGTGCGGACGGTGCTCCGGGCGATGCCGGGGCCGCACGGGTGCTGCGGAAGCTGGAGGACGTAGGCCCACGGCGGCGTTACGGTGAAGGGCATGGAAGTCTCCGGTCGGTGTGGAGAGTTGAGGCGAACGTACGTGTGCCCGGTGGCTCTGCCGGCCCGTCGACCGGTGCGCTTCCAGGCGGGTGGCCTGGGGCAGACACTAGAGCCATCGCAAAGATTCTTTGCGAAAATCCAGGGTTCTCGTGCCGGAACCGCCCGTGTGGGTGACGGGGCAACCAGTTGTTCTCCAGGAGGAGTTGCATGACCTCACGGCCGCCCGTCACCGCGCGGCGCGCCCGCATCGCCGCCGAGCTGCGCCGCCTGCGCGAACGCGCGGGCCTCACCTCGACCGAGGCGGCTCAGCGGCTGGGCACCAGCTCCGGGCAACTGAGCAACGTCGAAAGGGCCCGCTTCGGAGTGAGCCCCGACCGGGTACGCGCGATGGCCCGTACGTACGGCTGCACCGACCAGTCGTACGTCGACGCCCTCGCGGCCATGGCGGGTGAACGCACGAAGGGCTGGTGGGAGGAGTACCGCGGGACGCTGCCGCCGGGTCTGCTGGACCTCGCGGAGCTGGAGCACCACGCGACCGCGTTGCGGACGGCGTACACCACCCACATCCCCGGTCTGCTGCAGACGCTCGACCACGCCCGGGAGATCTTCGGCCAGATGCTTCCCGTCGCACCGCCGTCGGAGGTCGAGCAGCGGGCGTCCCACCGCATCCGGCGCCAGGCCGTCCTCCACGGGCCGCAACCGATCCCGTACAGCACGATCATCCACGAAGCCGCCTTGCGCATGAAGGTCGGCGGACCCGAGGTGGCCAGGATGCAGCTCCGGCACGTGCTGGACATGAGCGAGCGGCCCCACATCACCGTCCTGGTCATCCCCTTCGACGTCGGCGCCTTCCCCGGCGCCGGACAGTCGGTGCACTTCGTCTGCGGTCCGGTACCGCAGCTCGACACCGTCCACCTCGACCAGTCGCACGGCCCGGTCCTGCTGGACGCTCCCTCCGAACTGGAGGAGTACCGGCTCCTCCTGGCCCGCATGGAAGCGGTGGCCCTCGGGCCGGAGAAATCCCGCGACCTCATCCATCACATCGCCCGACACCTCTGAAGGGACCCTTGATGCGCACTGCGTACGGCCGGACCTGGCGGAAGTCCTCCCACTGCGCCACCGGCGAAGCCTGCATACACCTCGCGCCCGCTCCCGGGGGTGCCGTCAGACTCACCGAGAGCAGCGACCCCACCGGCGCGATACTCACCCTCACCCCCGCCACCTGGCAGGCGTGGCGGGAAGCCATCGAAGCCGGGCGCCTGCCCCTCCCGGACGCGGAACACGGCCCCGGCGAACTCCTCGAACTGCGGGACCCCGACAACCAGGACGTGGTCGTCACCACCACCGTCCCCCAGTGGAACGCCTTCGCCGCCGGCGTACGGGACGGAGAGTTCGACCAGCTCGCGGGATGAGCCGTGGCCAAGTGCGCGCGATGGCCCGTACGTACGGCTGCGTCGCCCCCGACGTGGTCAGGGTGCAGCTCCGACACGTACCGAACCTGAGCGAACCGCTGGTGAAAGGACCGTCCACATGACCTCGACAGCCAGCTGGCGGAAGTCCTCGTACTGCGGCACCGGCGAAGCCTGCATACACCTCGCGCCCGCGCCCGGGGGCGCCGTCAGACTCACCGAGAGCAGCGACCCCACCGGCGCGATACTCACCCTCACCCCCGCCACCTGGCAGGCGTGGCGCGAAGCCATCGAAGCCGGACGCCTACCCCTCCCGGACGCGGAACACGGCCCCGGCGAACTCATCGAACTACGGGACCCCGACAGCCGGGACGTGGTCGTCACCACCACTCTCCCCCAGTGGAACGCCTTCGCCGCCGGAGTACGGGACGGAGAGTTCGACCAGCTCGCGGGGTGAGCCGCGAGCTCCGAGCCCCCGAGCCGTGACCTCCAGCACCCGGCACCCGGCACCCGGCACCCGGCTCATGCGACCCGAGCCCGGTCACGAGCGAACGCGTGGCGTACGCGAATGAACATCGGTGAAACAAAGAAGTCGGCCGCGGTCAGATCCGCGACACCTTCCGCACCGCCCGCGTCGCCCTTACCGGGGCCGCGGGCGGCGTGCGCCACGCCTTGAGCGCCGCCGCGCCGGACGCGGCCCCATCCGCCCACCCACCGGTGGGCAGTGCCGTACGAGCCCTTCCGACCTGCGCGAACGTCACGGGGAGCAGAGCCGGCCCCCTGCGCCGCACCAGCGGACGGGCACCGCCGCTCGCGGCCCCGCCCGGCGTTCGTGGCCCCCGGGTCGGCTCCCGCCGTCGCGTCGATCGCCCGGTGCCGGACCCCCTCCTTCTGGTCTGGACCATGACCGATACGCTGTGCCCGCAGTCGCAAACGGCTGTGTTCACACCCCGGTCATGACCGGGCCGGGGCCAGCACCACAGGAGAACACCATGGGGAACAAGGTGAGTCGGCTCGGGGACTCCGGGGGAACGGCAGCCGCGATCACCGTCATCACCCTGACCGCCCTCACCATCGCGGTCCTGGGCTACTTCCTCTTCACCCAGGCGGCGTAGCACCCCTCCCGACGGGAGATCGGCCCGCACCCGCCCGGGCGCACGCGCGCCGTGCGACCGCACCGCGCACCCGCCGCCACCGGAAGTCCTCCGGTGGCGGCGTCGCCGTTTGCGGGCAAACCCCCATTTCAGGGATAACGACGGTCATTGTTCGCGGTCACGCTCCGTGATACACAGAGTGGCCGTCCGTGTATCCGCACGAGCCGGAGCGTCACCCGCGCAGGTCAGAGGGGGTGGCTCGGTCAAACGTGCGGGGAACGGGTAAAGAGACCCGTCAAGTCGTCGTATGTCGGCGGCTCCATCGGCGAAGATAGTTGACGGCCCGTGCACCCGGCGGGTCGTCAACCCAAAGAACAGGGGCGGTGAGTTACATGTACTTGGCAGCCGAGAAGGGCGACATCACCACCATCATTGGCGGAATCGCCCCGAACTGGGGGCCCTTCGGGGGACTGGGCAACCAGGCCCGCGTGATGATCGAGATCGTGATGGCCGTGGCCATCCTGCTGTGTCTCGGCATCGCCATCTGGGGAGCGGCCAAGCAGCGCATCGGTGCGACCGCGCTGCGGGACACGTTCAGCGCCGAACAGGGCAAGGGCCTGATCGTGGCCGGCCTGACCGGCGTCTTCATCATCGGCTCACTCGGCACGCTGTTCACGATCGTGTACGGGATGGCCGTCTAGTCCGCCGCTCCGACCGACCCGCCTTCAGCTCCGGCGCCCGCGAAGGATGCGTCTCCTGATGACCACTCACCACACCGCGTACACCACGCGGACAGCAGTACGGCAGCAGTCGTCGTGCGAGGAGGCGTGCCCGTCATGAGCTTCGGCGACGAGTACGAAGGCGGAGGCGGCCGGGGCAGGCGCGGCCGGGGCGGTACGGGGCGGACCCGCACCCGCCTCCCGGGAAGCGAGCCCGCCGACGACTTCGGGGACGACTTCGACGGCCCGGTGCGGCGCCCGCCGCGCTCCTCGCGGTCGCTGGTGACGGTCGTCGGCGTGGTCGTCCTGCTGATCGCCGCGATCGCCTTCGCGAACCGGTCCGGCGACGGCGACGGCGAGGACACCGCGAAGGCCCCCCGCGAGGGCGCCCCGGCCCCCACGGCCGCCACCGGCAGGAAGCCCGTCACCGGCAGGAACGGCACCATCCCGGCGGGCTTCTCCCAGGACGAGCAGGGAGCGCAGAGCGCCGCGGCGAACTACGTGGTGGCGCTCGGTTCCGCCGGAATGTTCCAGAAGGACAACCGGCACGCCATCGTCCGCGCGATCCACGACCCGGCCGCCGTCGACGGGTTCCTGGCCACCCTGGACAAGGCGTACTCCCCCGGCTTCCTCAAGAACATCGGGCTCAACGAGGACGGCTCCACCCCGCCCGACCTGACCTTCGTCTCCCGCACCGTGCCGGTCGGCACGCAACTGATCGAGATGAACGGCGACACGGCGACCGTCGAGGTCTGGTGCACCGGCCTGGTCGGCATGGCCGGCGAGACGTCGACCAAGCCGGTGACCCAGACCTGGTTCACCATCACCCAGAAGCTCAAGTGGGTGGGCGGCGACTGGAAGATCCAGTCGTCGAGCCAGAAGGAGGGGCCGACGCCGGTCAACGGCGACAACCGCGCCTCCACCGCGGACGAGATCGCCGAGGCGGTCGCCGGATACGGAGGCTTCACCTATGCCCGGTAGCCCACGCACGCAGAGCCGGAGGCTGGCCGCCGCCCTCGCCGCGACCGGGGCGGTCCAGGCCGTCCTCCTCGCGTTCGCCGCACGTGCGGGCGCCGCCCCCACGCCGACACCGAGCCCCAGCCCGTCGCCCAGCGGCAGCAGCGACCCTTGCGACGTCGTGGTCGGGCTGACCCGGGACTTCTGCAAGCAAGAAAACTCCGACGGCACCTCCCGTTCCGTCAACCCGCTGGAGCCCGGCGACGCCGTGGACCCGCTCTCCTCGCTCGCGCGGGGCTGCGCCGACGCCGCCGCGTGGACCGTGGACAAGCTGAGCGCCGCCGTCGACAGCACCGCCGCCGTCGACTTCACGAACCCGGAGTTCCTCAAGCAGTACGCCGTCGTCTTCGCCGCCTCCACCGTCCTCACCCTCGTCCTGTGGCTGCTCGCCGTGGCGAAGCGGGCGATCCGGGGCGCGCCGTTGAGCACGGCGCTCTCCGAGGCGGTCGGCTTCCTCTGGCTGACCGTGCTCGCCTCGGCGTTCACGCCGCTGATCCTGCACACCCTCGTCTCCGCGACCGACGGCATCACCGAGGTCATCGCCTCCGGCACGGGCGGGCAGACCGACGCGTTCTTCGGGTCGTTCTCCGCGGCCCTGAAGAAGGGCGACGACATCGGCGGCGGGCCGATCATGATGATCGTCGTCGCGCTGGTGTCGATCCTCGCCGCGGGCGTCCTGTGGCTGGAGCTGGTCATCCGCGCCGCCCTGCTCTACGTGGGCGCCCTGCTGGGGACCGTCGTCTACGCGGGGCTCGTCGACCGGAACATGTGGGGCCACGTCCGCCGCTGGGCCGGCATCATGATCGCGGTCATCCTGGTGAAGCCCGTCATCGTGATCGTCCTCGGCCTCGCCGGGGCGCTGTCCTCCGGCGACGGGCCCGACGCGTTCTCCGCCGTCGTCTCCGGCCTCGCCATCATCCTGCTGGCGATCTTCGCCTCCGCCGCCATCTACCGCTTCGTGCCCGGCTTCGGCGACGAGATCGCCGCCGCCCGGACGAACCGGAAGCAGGCCACCGACGGCGCGCAGGCCGCCGCCGTCATCTCCTCCCCCGCCGCGCTGGTCTCCCAGGGCATCAAGACCCACAGCGCCCGCAGCCACCAGCAGAGCGCCGGGGCCGCGTCCGGGGCCGTCTCGGGGGCCGTGTCCGGCGGGGTCGCCGCCCACGGCAGCCGCGGCGGTACGTCCACGGGCACCCCCGCCGCCGCGCCCCCGCCGCGCACCGCGCCCAGCGCCCCGTCGGCCGCCAACAGCCCGCACACCAGCCGCAGTACCGGTAACACCAGCAACAACAGCCCAGGAGGTGGAGGGCGGTGACGACCCAGTCCCATCCGATCGCGCCCCGCCGTACATATCTCATCGGCCGCGCCCGGCCGAACGCGATCATCGGCAAGAACCGCGAGACCGGCGAGATCGCCCTGATCATCGCCGGCGCCTTCGTCGGCATGATGTGCGGCCTCCTCGTCCCGGTCCTCTCGGCGCGCATCGTGCTGCTCGTCGGATTCCCGCTGCTCGCGCTCGCCGCCGTGTACGTCCCCTACCGCGGCCGGACCTTCTACCGCTGGTACGAGGTGAACCGCAGCTACAAGCGCATCCTCCGCCAGGGCACCGCCTACCGCTCCGGCGCCATGGAGGCCGGCACGCGCCTCGACGGCCGCGAGGTGGAGGTCGGGCCCCCGCCGGGCATCGGCCGCATCAACTGGCTCTCCGCCCCCTTCGGGCCCGACGAGATCGCCGTCCTCCTCCACGCCGACCGCCGCACGGTCACCGCCGCCATCGAGATCGAGGGCCCCGGCGTCGGCCTGCGCGACAGCGAGGACCAGGAGGCCCTGGTGGACCGCTTCGGCACCCTCCTGAAGCACGTCGCCAACGGCGACGGCTTCGTCACCCGCATCCAGATGCTCGCCCGCACCCTCCCCGCCGACCCCGACGCCCACGCCAAGGACGTCGCCCAGCGCGGCGACCCGGGCGCCCCGCGCTGGCTCCTCGACTCCTACGACCAGCTGCTCTCCATGGTGTCGACCTCCAGCGAGCAGCACCGCGCGTACCTCGTCGCCTGCATGCACTACACGCGTGAACTGGCCGCCGAGGCCCAGGCCATCGCCCGGGCCGCCCGCCAGGCCGGCGGCCGGCGGCAGCGGCTCGACAAGGACGCCGGGATCGCCATCGTCATGGCCCGCGAGCTGACCGACATCTGCGCCCGCCTCGCCGAGGCCGACATCCGCGTCCGCCAGCCGCTGGGCCAGTCCCGCCTGGCGTCGCTGGTGCACTCCATGTACGACCCGGACCACCCGATCGACCACATCCAGGCCATGTCGAAGCGCAACGCCTGGCCGGCCGAGCTGGACGCCGTCGAGCCGACGTACCTCCAGGCGAAGACCCGCGAGTCGACGACCCGCGCCCCCTGGTGCCACGCGACGGCCTGGGTCAAGGAGTGGCCGATGACCCCGGTCGGCGTCAACTTCCTGGCGCCGCTGCTCGTCCACACCCCCGACGTCATCCGCACGGTCGCCGTCACCATGGACCTCGAACCGACCGAGCTCGCCATCGAGCGGATGCTCACCGAGAAGACCAACGACGAGGCCGAGGCCAGCCGCGCCGCCAAGATGAACCGCACCGTCGACCCCCGCGACATCGCCGCCCACGGCCGGCTCGACCAGCGGGGCGAGGACCTGGCCAGCGGCGCGGCGGGCGTCAACCTCGTGGGGTACATCACGGTGTCGTCCCGCTCGCCCGAGGCACTCGCCCGGGACAAGCGGACGATCAGGGCGTCCGCCGGCAAGTCGTACCTGAAGCTGGAGTGGTGCGACCGGGAGCACCACCGCGCCTTCGTGAACACCCTCCCGTTCGCGACCGGCATCCGCCGGTGAACCGGCGGGTGACGGCACCGGCGGGGGCGCCGCACCGGACACGGCCGCCGCGGGCGCCGCGACGCCCGCACGATCCGACAGGACGAGACGATCCGACAGGACGAGACGATCCGACAGGACGAGACGATAGGACGATAGGGGCCTGATGATGCGCGATCCGCTGTCCGTCCTCACCGACGCCTTCACCTCCTTCCTCTTCGGGAAGGTGGAGACCACCCGCCTGCCCGTGCGCACCTCCACCGGTCAGGCCCAGGCCGTCTACCTGCCGACCGCCGCGCCCGGCCTGGGCGACTCCGGCGTGATCATCGGCCGGGAGGTGTACAGCGGCAAGGGCTACATCTACGACCCGTTCCAGCTGTACGGGCAGCAGCTCCCCGCCCCGCACTGGCTGGTCCTCGGCGAGTCCGGCAACGGCAAGTCGGCGCTGGAGAAGACGTACGTCCTGCGCCAGCTCCGCTTCCGCGACCGCCAGGTCGTCGTCCTCGACGCGCAGGGCGAGGACGGCGTCGGCGAGTGGAACCTCATCGCCGAGCAGCTGGGGATCACCCCCGTCCGCCTCGACCCCAGGGCCGCCCTCGACGACGGCATCCGCCTCAACCCGCTCGACCCGTCCATCACCACCACCGGACAGCTCGCGCTGCTGCGCACCATCATCGAGGTCGCGATGGGCCACGGCCTCGACGAGCGGTCCGGCTTCGCCCTGAAGGTCGCCCACGCCTACGTCAACGAGACGGTCACCGACCGCCAGCCCGTCCTGACCGACATCGTCGAGCAGCTGCGCCACCCCGAACCCGAGTCGGCGGCGGCGATGAACGTCGACCTGGACGACGTGCGCGCCTGGGGCCTGGACGTCGCGCTCGTCCTCGACCGGCTCGTCGACGGCGACCTGCGCGGCATGTTCGACGGGCCGACGACCGTCGGCATCGACCTCGACGCGCCGCTCATCGTCTTCGACCTGTCGCACATCGACCGCAACTCCATCGCCATGCCCATCCTCATGGCGATCGTCGGCGTGTGGCTGGAGCACACCTGGATCCGCCCCGACCGGAAGAAGCGCATCTTCCTCGTCGAGGAGGCCTGGCACATCATCAACAGCCCGTTCGTCGCGCAGCTGTTCCAGCGGCTGCTGAAGTTCGGCCGGCGCCTCGGCCTGTCCTTCGTCGCCGTCGTCCACCACCTCAGCGACGTGGTCGACGGGGCGGCGGCGCGGGAGGCGGCGGCGATCCTCAAGATGGCCTCCACCCGCACCATCTACGCCCAGAAGGCCGACGAGGCGCGGGCCACCGGCCGGGTGCTCGGCCTGCCCCGCTGGGCGGTGGAGATCATCCCGACCCTCACCCCCGGCATCGCCGTCTGGGACGTCAACGGCAACGTCCAGGTCGTCAAGCACCTGATCACCGAAGCGGAACGGCCCCTCGTCTACACCGACCGCGCCATGACCGAGTCGGCCCCGCCCGAGCTTCCGGAGCACGTCAGGGCCGCCGAGTGGGAGGCGGAGCAGCGCGCGGCCTTCATGGAGAGGCAGATGGACGACTCGCCCGAATCGACGGTGGCGTGAGATGGACCGCGCACCGGGCGCCCGGGACGCGGGCCGGGGCGGGTCCGCCGAGCGCGGCATCCCCGACGGGCTGCTCCTGGGCCTGCTGGGACTCCTCCTCGGCGTGACCCTGGCGGCGTGGACGGCGACCGGCCTGGCCGGGCTGTTCACGCACGGCTCCTGGCCGCCGGGCGTCACCTTCACCCGCACCCCGCTGGCCCTGCGCCACCTCCTCACCGCCCCGCAGGACCTGGCGGGCGCCTGGCCGCTGACGCCGGCCGGCCGGCTCCCCGAGTACGGGGTGTTCTGGGGGGTGCTGATCGGCGAGCTGATGGTGGCCGTGGTGCTGGCGGTGTTCGCGGTGGGCACCGTGGCCCGCTGGCGGGCGGTACGGGCGGCGGCCCGCGCCCAGCGCTCCACCCGTCCGGCCGCGCCGGCGGCCACCCCGGCCGCCACCCCGGCCGCCANCCCGGAACCCGCCGCACCGGAACCCGCCTCGAAGCCCGCCGCCCCGGAACCCGCCGCCCCGGGACCGGCCCCGACCGCGACCGTCCCGGCGCCCGCGCCCGGTCCCGTACCCGGCCCGGCACCGGAAGCCTCCCCGCAGGCCGTGCCGGGGCCCCGCCCGGCCCCCGCCGAGGCCGTCCCGCACGCC
>NZ_CP095474.1:2826788-2834288 GCF_023614315.1 Streptomyces sudanensis
CCCCGCCTCCTCTACGGGGACCGCGCCGCCCGCCGCCCGCACGCCCTCCGGGCCGTCCTGGACGCCGAGGGCCCCGCCCTCGTCGTCACGTCCGACCCGACCCTGTGGGCGGAGACCAGGGACGCCCGCGCCAAGCTCGGCCCGGTCGTCCTCTACGACCCCTGCCACCTCTGCGACGCCCCGGTACGCCTCCACTGGTCGCCCACGGCCGGCTGCGAGGACACCGCCACGGCGGCGGCCCGCGCCGCCGCGCTCCTCGCCCCCGTACGCCCCCCGGCCCGCCTGGACGCCGCCGTCGCCGACACGGCCGAGACCCTGCTCGGCTGCTGGCTGCACGCCGCGGCCGTCGACGGCCGGCCGTTCAAGCAGGTGCACCGCTGGGCGCAGCACCACGGCACGGCCCACGAGCCGGTACGCATCCTCCGTACGCACCCCAGGGCCACCAACAGCCACGCCGGGCTCCTGGAGTCGGCGCTCACCGCCTACCCCGAACGCCGCGAGGCGGCGCGGGCCCTGACGATCCGTGCCCTGTCCTGCCTCTCCTCAGTCCACATCCGCGAGGCGTGCGCCCCGAACCGGACCGACACGCTGGCCCTGGAGTCATTCGCCGCCGAGGGGGGAACGCTCTACGTGGTGGGCGAACCGATCGAGGCGCCCCGCGCCGACCCCGGCGCGATGCCCCTCCTCACCGCCCTCGCCTCGCACGTGGTCGAGCACGGCCGCCGCATGGCCGCACGGTCATCCGACGGTCGGCTCGACCCACCAATGACCCTCGTCCTCGACGACGCGGCCGCCGTCGCCCCGCTCCCCCACCTCCCGGAGCTCCTCGCGACCGGCCACCACCGGGGCCTTCCCGCGCTCGTCCTGCTCCGCTCCCAGGAGCAGGCCCGCGCCCGCTGGCAGACCCCGCTCACCGCGCCGGCCCGCTGAGTCCTCCCGAAGCGGCCACCGCCGTCGCGCCCCCGGCCTCACGCCGGGCCCCTCCGAGCCACCCTCCCGGCCGGGACCCCGTTCCGGCGGCTACCGCTCCCCGGCCTCCGGGCCACCCGTGTCCGCGTCGGGCCGCCACCTCTCGTACTCGTGGTCCTCTCCGCCCGCCTCCCCCTCCAGCACCGCCACCCGCCCGCTCGGCACGAACCCCGCCTTCCGGTACAGCGCCGCCGCCCGCGCGTTCCGCTCGTGCACGTACAGCCGGACCCGCCGCACCACCGGCTCCGACAGCGACCACGACCAGTCCACGGCCGTCTCCACCAGCTTCTCCGCGACGCCGCCGCCCCGCGCCTCGGGACGCAGGTAGACACCGACGATGTGCGCCTGGTCCACCTCCGGCGCCTCGCCGAACAGCACCTCCGCGCCCCGCCGCTCCAGCAGCGAGGTCACCGATCCGACCCACCGCCCGTCCGGCGCGACGGCCACGAACTGCCGGGCCGTGTCGCTGCCCTCCGCCGACCAGGCGGTCCGCTCCCGCCAGTGCTCCTCCGGCCGCGCCACGGCGGCCTCGTACGTGTCGAGGAAGGCGAGCGGCGCCGCCGGGTCCCGCAGCGCGTCCAGCCTCAGCACGCGGGCCTCGCGCCACTCCTCGGCCCGCACGGTCCGTATCAGGTAGGTCATCCCCCGATGCTTCCCGCCGCCCCGCGCCCGGGCAACTCCTTTGTTCCCCGTCGTACCCCGGTACCACGTCCCCGCCGCCGTTCCCGTCCCCGGTCGGACGTGCCGCCGCGCCCCGCTCCGTAGCGTCGTCGGCATGATCCGGGCACACGAACTGACCAAGACCTACGGCGGGAGGACCGCCGTCCACGACCTCACCTTCACCGTCCGCCCCGGCACCGTGACCGGCTTCCTCGGCCCGAACGGCGCCGGCAAGTCCACCACCCTGCGCATGCTGCTCGGCCTGGACGCGCCGACCCGCGGCCGCGCCACCGTCGACGGCCGCTCCTACGCCTCCCACCCGGCGCCCCTCACCCAGGTCGGCGCCCTGCTGGAGGCCCGCGCCGTCCACCCCGGGCGCACGGCCCGCGCCCACCTCCGGTCCCTCGCCCTCACGCACGGCCTGCCGCACCGCCGCGTCGACGAGGTGCTGGAACTGACCGGCCTGACGGACGCCGCCGACCGCCGGGTGAAGGGCTTCAGCCTCGGCATGGGCCAGCGCCTCGGCATCGCCTCCGCCCTGCTCGGCGACCCGGCGACGCTCGTCCTGGACGAACCGGTCAACGGCCTCGACCCGGAGGGCGTCCTGTGGATCCGCACCCTCCTGCGGTCGCTCGCCGCCGAGGGCCGCACCGTCCTCGTCTCGTCGCACCTGATGTCCGAGATGGCCCTCACCGCGGACCACCTGATCGTCATCGGCCGCGGCCGGCTCCTCGCCGACACCACGGTCGACGACCTCGTGCGGCGCTCCGGCGGCCGCACCGTCCGGGTCGTCACCCCGCGCGCCGCGGACCTGCGCCGCGCCCTGCTCGCCGCCCACCCGGACGCCGAGATCACCGCCGACGGCCCGGAGGAGCTGGACGTACGGGGGGTGGACGCGCCGCGCATCGGACGCGCCGCCGCCGGCCTGGCGATCCCCCTGTACGAGCTGACGCCGCGCGACCCGTCGCTGGAGCAGGCGTTCATGGACCTCACCCGCGACACCGTCGAGTACCAGGGAGCCGCCGCATGACCGCCGCAGCCACCACCCGGCACACACCCGCCGGGAAGCCCTCGCCCACCGGCCCGGACGGCGGCGGGGCCGCCCCCGCGTCCCCGTACGCCGTCACCGGAGCCCGCGTGCTGCGCGCGGAGTGGTTCAAACTCCGCTCGCTGCGCTCGTCCCGCGTCACGGCCGCCACGGCGGTGCTCCTGGTGATCGCCGTGGCCCTGCTGATGGGCGGGACGTACGAGTCGGGCGGCGGGGACTCCGACGTCGACCCGGTGGTACTGGTCCTCCAGGGCACGATGCTCTCGCAGATCTGCTTCGCCGTCCTCGGCATCCTGGTCACCGCGGGCGAGTACGCGACGGGCTCCATCCGGGCGACGCTGACGGCCGTACCGGCCCGGCTGCCCGTCCTGTGGGCGAAGACGGCGGTCTTCACCGCGACGGTGTTCACCCTCGGCCTGGCCACCGCCCTGGTGTCGTACCCGGCGGCGCAGGTGCTCCTCGCCGACACCGACCAGGCCGGTTCGCTGACGGACGACGGGGTGCTCGCGGCCCTCGCCGGCAACTCGGCCGGGGTCACGCTCGTCGCGCTGATCGCCCTGGGGCTGGGCGCGCTGCTCCGCTCGGTGCCGGGCGCGCTGGGCGCGTTCGTCGGCGGCGTGGTGATCGTCCCGGAGATCCTGGGCGCCCTCCCGTACGAGGCGGCGGAGACGGCCGTGCGGTACTTCCCCACGCAGGCCGCGCACGCGCTCGGCTCGTCGACCCCGCTGCCGGGCGCGGCGTCCCCGGGCGCGGCGCTCCTGGCGCTGCTGCTGTGGGCGGGCGGGACGCTGGCGCTCGCCGCGGTGCTGCTGAAACGCCGCGACGTGTGACGACCTCCCGTACGAGGATGGGCGGCATGGAGCATCAGACGGGCGGCGCCGAGGCGTTGACGACCCGGGTGCAGGCGGCACTGCACCGGGTACGCGCGTTCGACCGGCGCCGCCCGCTCGTGTGGGACGGACTGCTGACGGGCTTCTTCGTCGTGGCGGCGCTGACGGACGCGCGGGGCGGCTGGCGGAGCACCGCCGCCGTCCGGGACGTGCCGGTGGAGCTGGTGACGGTCCTGAGCCTGGCCCTCTCGGTGCCGCTGCTGTGGCGCCGCCGGCACCCCCTGGCGGTACTGGCGGCGATGGCCCCGGCGGCGCTGGTGAGCCAGTGGACGGGGGCGCTGCTCCAGGCCGCCCTGATCCAGCTCGTGCCCGTGTACACCGCGGCGCTGCGCCTGCCGCCGCGGCGGCTGTGGTGGGCGGTGGCACTGCTGGTGCCGCCGCTGATGGTGGGCGCGCTCCGGTTCCCGCACGTCGGCTGGGACCAGTTGGTCCTGGCGCCGCTGTGGGCGTACGCGCTGGTCGTGCTGGGCGCGATGGTCGTGCGGACCCGCCAGGACCACACGGCGTCGCTGGTGGAGCGAGCCCACCGGCTGGAGGTGGAGCGCGACCAGCAGGCCCGGCTCGCGGCGGCCTCGGAACGGGCCCGCATCGCGCGGGAGATGCACGACATCATCGGCCACAACCTGTCGGTCATCACGGGTCTGGCCGACGGCGGCCGGTACGCGGCGGCGAAGTCCCCGGAGCGGGCGGCGCAGGCACTGGACGGCATCGCGACGACGAGCCGCCAGGCCCTGACGGAGTTGCGCCGCCTCCTGGGCGTCCTGCGCGACGACCCCGAGCCGCCGACCGCCGGTGCCCCGCCGAAGCTGAGTCCCCAGCCCGCGCTCGCCGACCTGGACCGGCTCCTGGAGGGGGTGCGGGCTGCGGGCCTGCCGGTGCGCCTCACCGTCCGCGGTGAGGCGTCGCCCCTGCCGCCGGGCCCGCAGCTGGCCGTGTTCCGCGTGATCCAGGAGGCCCTGACGAACACCCTGAAGCACGCGGGACCCGGTGCGACGGCGGCGGTGGAGGTGTCGTACGGGGACGGGGTCGCCGTCACGGTCACCGACACGGGTCCGGCGGGCCGCCCGGGCACGCCCCGGGATACGCTCGCCGACGCGGCGCCCGGCTCCGGGTCCGCTCCGGGCCGGCCCGGACGTCGGATCGCGGCGGGTGCCGCCGGGACCCGCGTGCCACCCCGCCCGGGGGGCCGNGGGGCTGACGGGCATGCGGGAGCGCGCGGCCTTGTACGACGGGACGTTCGAGGCGGGTCCCCTGCCGGCTCCGCCGGGGGGCTGGCGTGTCCGTTTGTTCCTTCCGAAGGATTCGGTGACGTGACGACGGTGCTCATCGTGGACGACCAGCCGTTGCAGCGGTTCGGTTTCCGCATGCTGCTGGAGAGCCAGGACGACATGTCGGTGGCGGGTGAGGCCGGCACGGGGGGCGAGGCGGTCAGGCTCGTGGCGGAGGTACGGCCGGACGTGGTGCTGATGGACATCCGCATGCCCGGTATGGACGGCATCGAGGCGACGCGCAGGATCGTCGCGTCCGGGGGCCGTACGCGGGTGCTGATCCTGACGACGTTCGACCTGGACGAGTACGCGCACGCGGGGCTGCGGGCGGGCGCGAGCGGCTTCCTGCTGAAGGACGCCCAGCCGGAGGACGTCCTGTCGGGGGTGCGTGCGGTGGCGTCGGGCGACGCGGTGGTGGCGCCGCGGATGACGCGCCGGCTGCTGGACGCGTACGCACGCCATCTGCCGCCGGTACCGGGAGCGGCCCCCGCTCCCGATCCGCGCCTGGCCCCGCTCACCGAACGGGAACGGGAGATCCTCACGGTGATCGGCCGGGGCTGGACCAACACGGAGATCGCCGAGCACTTCCACCTGGCGGAATCGACGGTGAAGACGCATGTGGGCCGCATTCTGGCGAAGACGAACTCCCGCGACCGCGTCCAGGCGGTGATCCTGGCGTACGACACACGTCTGGTGCAGCCGGCCTCGTAAGGCGCCTTCGAAAGGTGCCTTCGAAAGGTGCCTTCGAAATGGTCTGGAAATGCGGAAAGCCCCGCACCATGAGGTGCGGGGCTTTCCCGAAGAATTGTTCGGCGGTGTCCTACTCTCCCACAGGGTCCCCCCTGCAGTACCATCGGCGCTGAAAGGCTTAGCTTCCGGGTTCGGAATGTAACCGGGCGTTTCCCTAACGCTATGACCACCGAAACACTATGAAGATATGAACTCGACCGGCCCACACNANNGGGGGAGTTCGTTACTTCAGAACTGACACAGTGGACGCGAGCAACTGAGGACAAGCCCTCGGCCTATTAGTACCGGTCAACTCCACCCATCACTGGGCTTCCATATCCGGCCTATCAACCCAGTCGTCTACTGGGAGCCTTACCCTCTCNAAGGAGGTGGGAACACTCATCTCGAAGCAGGCTTCCCGCTTAGATGCTTTCAGCGGTTATCCCTCCCGAACGTAGCCAACCAGCCATGCCCTTGGCAGGACAACTGGCACACCAGAGGTTCGTCCGTCCCGGTCCTCTCGTACTAGGGACAGCCCTTCTCAATATTCCTACGCGCACAGCGGATAGGGACCGAACTGTCTCACGACGTTCTAAACCCAGCTCGCGTACCGCTTTAATGGGCGAACAGCCCAACCCTTGGGACCGACTCCAGCCCCAGGATGCGACGAGCCGACATCGAGGTGCCAAACCATCCCGTCGATATGGACTCTTGGGGAAGATCAGCCTGTTATCCCCGGGGTACCTTTTATCCGTTGAGCGACGGCGCTTCCACAAGCCACCGCCGGATCACTAGTCCCGACTTTCGTCCCTGCTCGACCCGTCGGTCTCACAGTCAAGCTCCCTTGTGCACTTACACTCAACACCTGATTGCCAACCAGGCTGAGGGAACCTTTGGGCGCCTCCGTTACCCTTTAGGAGGCAACCGCCCCAGTTAAACTACCCATCAGACACTGTCCCTGATCCGGATCACGGACCCAGGTTAGACATCCAGCACGACCAGAGTGGTATTTCAACGGCGACTCCACCATGACTGGCGTCACGGCTTCACAGTCTCCCACCTATCCTACACAAGCCGAACCGAACACCAATATCAAACTGTAGTAAAGGTCCCGGGGTCTTTCCGTCCTGCTGCGCGAAACGAGCATCTTTACTCGTAGTGCAATTTCACCGGGCCTATGGTTGAGACAGTCGAGAAGTCGTTACGCCATTCGTGCAGGTCGGAACTTACCCGACAAGGAATTTCGCTACCTTAGGATGGTTATAGTTACCACCGCCGTTTACTGGCGCTTAAGTTCTCAGCTTCGCCCGGACGAATCCAGGCTAACCGGTCCCCTTAACGTTCCAGCACCGGGCAGGCGTCAGTCCGTATACCTCGCCTTACGGCTTCGCACGGACCTGTGTTTTTAGTAAACAGTCGCTTCTCGCTGGTCTCTGCGGCCACCCCCAGCTCGGAGTGCAAGACTCGTCACCAGACGTGGCCCCCCTTCTCCCGAAGTTACGGGGGCATTTTGCCGAGTTCCTTAACCATAGTTCACCCGAACGCCTCGGTATTCTCTACCTGACCACCTGAGTCGGTTTAGGGTACGGGCCGCCATGAAACTCGCTAGAGGCTTTTCTCGACAGCATAGGATCATCCACTTCGCCACAATCGGCTCGGCATCAGGTCTCAGCCTTCAATGTGTGACGGATTTGCCTACCACACGGCCTACACCCTTACCCCGNACAACCACCGCCCGGGCTGGACTACCTTCCTGCGTCACCCCATCGCTCACCTACTACCAGTCTGGGCCACCGGCTCCACCACTCCGTGCTTGTCCGAAGACGCACACGACGGCTTCACGGGCTTAGCATCGCTGGGTTCAGCGCTGGCGCTTCAAAGCGGGTACCGGAATATCAACCGGTTGTCCATCGACTACGCCTGTCGGCCTCGCCTT
>NZ_CP095474.1:2839288-2842335 GCF_023614315.1 Streptomyces sudanensis
GAGTTCGGCGCCGGGGGCCCGTACGCGGGCGTTCGCCCTGCAGTTCTTCCTGCAGAACCTGGGGCTCGGCGTCGGCGGCCTCATCGGCGGCCTGCTCGTCGACGAGAGCCGCCCCGGCAGCTTCCTGCTGCTGTTCTCCATCGAGGCGGCCATGTTCCTGGTGCTCGCGGCGGTCTCCGCGACCGTGCGCGTGCCGCGCACCCCGGCCATCGCGGACGCGCGGCCGGGCCGGGCGGACGCCGGGGGCGCGGGCGGACTGCGGGCGCTGCTCGGTCACCGGGCGATGGTGCAGCTGTGCGTCCTGGGCTTCGTGCTCTTCTTCGCCTGCTACGGGCAGTTCGAGTCGGGGCTCGCCGCGTACGGGACGGAGGCCGCCGGGATCGAGCCGTCGACGCTGGGCATGGCGCTGGCGGCCAACACGGCCGTCATCGTCGTGGCGCAGTTCCTGGTGCTGCGGTTCGTGGAGCGCGGGCGCCGTACGCGGGTCATCGCGGCCGTGGGCCTGATCTGGGCCGCGGCCTGGCTGATCGCCGGGTACGCGGGGCTCGGGCACGGCGGTCAGGCCATGGCGACGGCGGCCTTCATCACCACGTACGGGCTGTTCGGGCTGGGCGAGGCGATGCTGTCGCCGACCGTGGCGCCGCTGGTGGCCGACCTGGCTCCGGAGTCGGCGGTCGGGCGGTACAACTCGGCGTTCGCCCTGGTCAAGCAGCTCGCGCTGGCGGTGGGGCCGGCGGTGGGCGGCCCCATGGGGGCGACGCTGCACGGGCCGTACATCGTGACGTTCGTGCTCTTCTCGCTGGGTGTCAGCGTGCTCGCGCTGCGGCTGGGCCGGGGGCTCACGCCGGCGCAGGACCACCCGTACGCGGCGGCCCGGTCGCGGGTCGTCGTCCGGCACGCCCCCGGCGAGAGGACGGTCGGGACGGCGGCCTGACCGGGGCGGGTCAGCCGGGCAGGACGAACTCGCACCAGACGGTCTTGCCGCCGCCGGGCGTGCGGCGGCTCCCCCAGGACGAGGCGATCGTGGCGATGATCGAGATGCCGCGACCCGCCTCGTCCTCCGTTTCGGCGCGGCGGCGGCGCGGCAGGTGGTCGTCGCCGTCCGCCACCTCGATGATCAGCCGCCGGTCGGTGCGGCGCAGCCGCAGCCGCATCGGCGGCGTGCCGTGCTTGAGGGAGTTGGCGACGAGTTCGCTGGTCGCGAGGACGCCCAGGTCGCGCAGTTCCGCGGGGAACCGCCAGCTGGACAGCACCCCGGTGGCGAAGGCGCGGGCGCGGGGGGCCGCCTCCACCCCGCCCAGCAGGTCCAGCGCGGCGTTGTGGAACAGCTCGGCGTCGGGGCCCGTACGGGAGGGGTGCTGGAGGACGAGTACCGCGACGTCGTCGTCGTGCTCGGCGGTCACCCCCAGGGAGCGCAGGAGGCGGTCGCAGACGACCTGCGGGGCGCCCGTCGCGCCGGACAGGGCGCGCTCCAGGGCGGCGACGCCCTCGTCGATGTCCTCGCCGCGCCGCTCGACCAGGCCGTCGGTGTAGAGGACGGCGGTGGAGCCCGGCGGGAGGGCGATCGTCCCGGAGCTGTGCACCCAGCCGCCCGTGCCCAGGGGCGGGCCGGTGGGGTCGGCGGCGCGGCGGACCGATCCGTCCTCGTCGCGCACGAGGATCGGCAGGTGCCCGGCGGAGGCGTAGACGAGCCGGCCCTCGTTGGGGTCGTGGACCGCGTACACGCAGGTGGCGATCTGGTTGGCGTCGATCTCGGCGGCCAGGCCGTCGAGGAGCTGGAGCACCTCGTGCGGTGGGAGGTCCAGGCGCGCGTAGGCGCGGACGGCGGTGCGGAGCTGGCCCATGACGGCGGCGGCGCGCACGCCGCGGCCCATGACGTCGCCGATGACCAGGGCCGTGCGGCCGGCGCCGAGGGTGATCACGTCGTACCAGTCGCCGCCGACCGCCGCGTCCAGGCCGCCCGGCCGGTAGGTGGCGGCGACCCTCAGGTCGTCGGGCTGCTCCAGTTCCTGCGGGAGGAGGGACCGCTGGAGCGTGACGGCGGTCTCGCGGTGGCGGCGCTCGGTGGCGCGGAGCCGGTCGGTCGCCTCGGCGTGGTCGGTGACGTCGGCGGCGTGCACGAGGACGCCGCCGCCGGGCCGGCCGGGCCGCCCCTGGTGGGCGGGGACGTCGACGGGGGTGCAGGACACCGTGTAGGAGCCGCCGCCCTTCGTCCGGCGGGACTTGACCGTACGGGACCTGCCGCTGCGCAGGACCTGGTCCATCAGCGGGAGGAGGCCCAGGTCGGCCAGTTCGGGGCAGTGGTCGGCGGCGGGTGTTCCCGGGGAGCGGGGGCCGAAGGCCGCCGCGTAGGCGTCGTTCACGTACGCGACGCGGTGGTCCGTGCCGTAGGTGAGGGCGACGAGGCCGGGGAGGTGGCCGAGGATCTCCCGTACGGAGAAGTCCTCCAGGGCCGGAGGCGTATGGCGCGCGTCGGGCGCGTGGGGTTCGGCGAGTGCGCCGGGAGGCGCCGCCGGGGTGTCGTCGGGGCCGGGTGCGGGCTGCCGTCCGTACTCGCCGCGCGCCGCGGGTACGGCGCCCTCGCCCCGCCGTGCCGACGAGCCCCCGTCGTCGGTGCCGCGAGCGGCGGCGCGGCGCTGCGTACCGGGGAAGCGGGCGCTCCAGCGCGTGAAGTTCACGGATCTCCATGCCTTGTGGTGTCATCGCCGTGGTGGGTCACTCTGTGCAGGTGTGAGCACACCCATGGTCACACGTCCGGTGCGGTGGGGCGCTCCGGCAGAGGGTGTCACCCGGTCGCGGGGCCGGTCCTTCCGGGGCCGTTCCCGTCGGTGTCGTGCGGGCCCTTCCGGCCGTCGGTGTTCCCGGTGCCGGGCCCGCCGCGGGGCTCTTCGGTGCCGCGAGGCTCTTCGGTGCCGCAAGGCTCTTCGGTGTCGTGGGCGCCGGGGGACGAGTCGGCGGTGACGGCCGTGTCGGACGGGGGCGGGGCGGCGGGCCCGGCACCGGGAACACCGACTGTTAGACCTCGGTGGCAACAATGAGCACAAGAA
>NZ_CP095474.1:2842573-2853127 GCF_023614315.1 Streptomyces sudanensis
CGNNNNCNGGCNGNNNGNCGGTCGCTGNCNTCGACGAGGACCCACTTCAGGTCCTCGGGCCTGATGTTGTGGTAGTAGCGCGCGGTGTAGCGGGCCATGTCCTCCAGTTCGGCGAGCGCCTCCACGCCGGCGTACCCGCCGCCGACGAAGACGAAGGTCAGCGCGGCGTCCCGGACGGCCGGATCGCGGGTGGAGGAGGCGATGTCCATCTGCTCGATGACGTGGTTGCGCAGGCCGATCGCCTCCTCGACGGTCTTGAAGCCGATGGCGTGCTCGGCGAGGCCGGGGATGGGCAGGGTGCGTGAGACGGAGCCGGGCGCGAGGACCAGTTCATCGTACGTGAGTTCGAGCGGACCGGTGCCCTCCTCCTCGGTGGCGAGGGTGGTGACGGTCGCGGTGCGCCCGGCGTGGTCGAGGGAGGTGACCTCGCCGATGACGATCCGACAGTGGCCGAGGACGCGCCGCAGCGGTACGACGACGTGGCGGGGGGAGATGTTTCCGGCCGCCGCCTCGGGGAGGAACGGCTGGTACGTCATGTACGGGTCGGGAGCGACCACGACGACTTCGACCTCGCCGCTCCTCATCCCGGCTCTGAGCTTCTTCTGGAGGTGCAGGGCGGTGTACAGGCCGACGTAGCCGCCGCCGACGACGAGAACGCGCACACGAGCCGGGGATGCGTCGGATCCCCTCGGGATTGCAGCCGTCACCTTCCCATGACGCAACGGACACGGGGGTTTGTCCACAGGCCGAACGAATCATGTGACTGCGGATCCGGCGCAAACCAGTACGGCGACCGACCGGCCGCGGGGGCGATTCCGCAGCTCAGAGCGGGTGTGATGATGATGCGGAGGCAGAGAAACAGGAGGCTTCCGGCCTTGCTCCGATCGGGGGGCGCACCGGACGGAACTACCCCTTCTGAATTGACTGCGTCTCAACTATGTTCGTACCTCGTCGGGGCGTCGGGCCGGCGCACATGACCTGAGCGCTGCCGGGTCGGGCCCCGGATGTCGGGCGGGGAGTCTCCGGGGGGAGACGTCGAACAAGCGGGGGAACTCATGCACATTCAGGATTCGTATGGGCGGGCCCGGACCGCGCAGGACGCCGGCGGCGTGCCCGCGGCGGGGGCCGGCGTGGCCGGGGCCGCGCGTCCGGCGCCGCTCCGCGTGGACGCCCAGCGCAACCTCGAACACGTCCTGCGCGCCGCGCGCGAGGTGTTCGGTGAACTGGGGTACGGGGCGCCGATGGAGGACGTGGCACGCCGTGCCCGAGTCGGTGTGGGCACGGTCTACCGGCGCTTCCCGAGCAAGGACGTGCTGGTCCGGCGCATAGCCCAGGAGGAGACGGCGCGGCTCGCCGAGCAGGCGCGGACCGCCCTGGACGAGGAGGACGAGCCCTGGTCGGCGCTCGCCCGCTTCCTGCGCACGTCCGTGGCGTCGGGGGCCGGGCGGCTGCTGCCCCCGCAGGTGCTGCGGGTGGGTGTCGAGGAGGAGGCGTCCCCGGCCGAGGAAGCCCGCGTGCCGCGCCAGCGGGACGCGGCCTCCTCGGCGGTGCTGAGGGCGGGTGTCCCGCGTACGGCGCCGGCGGCCGGGGGGCCGGACGACACGGGGACGCCGGAACTGCTGGACGTGGTGGGCCGGCTGGTCGACCGCGCCAGGGAGGCCGGTGAGCTGCGGCGGGACGTGACGGTCGCGGACGTGCTGCTGGTCATCGCGACGGGGGCGCCGTCCCTGCCGGACGCGGCGCAGCAGAGCGCCGCCTCGGCGCGGCTGCTGGAGATCATGCTGGAGGGGCTCCGCTCGCGCCCGTGACGGGGTGCCTCCCGCGGGTGCCTTCCGCAGGTGCCTCTACGGGGCGCCCGCTCGGGAGCACGCGTCGCGGTACGGGGCGCCCGCTCGGGAGCACGCGTCGCGGTACGGGGCGCCCGCTCGGGAGCACGCGTCGCGGTACGGGGCGCCCGCTCGGGAGCACGCGTCGCGGTACGGGGCGCCCGCTCGGGAGCACGCGTCGCGGTACGGGGCGTCCGCTCGGGAGCACGCGTCGCGGTACGGGGCGCCCTTTCGCCGCGGACGGCGGGCCCGGTGTGCCCGGGCGCGCGGGAGCCGCCCTCCCGGAAGGGGCGGGCGGCTCCGTGGCGAGGGCCCCGCGCGGCGTCGTGGCACCGGGGCCACGGAGCGGACGGGCACCGGGACGACGAGGACCGGAGCGACAAAGGCAGGAGCGACGAGGACCGGAGCGACGAGGGCCGGAGCGGACGGGCACCGGGACCCCGAGGTCGGTGGTCGGGCCCGCCGGGCGGCCCGGCGCGGCGCCGGGNCTCCACGGCGCGGGCGCCCGCCCCGTGGACGCGCGGGGCCGCCCGTTCCTGGACCGGTCCGGGCCCGCCGGTCAGGAGCGGAGGGTCGGCCGGGACGGTACGCCCGCGGCGACCGCGCGGCGGCGGGCCGCGGCCGTACCGGACCAGCAGGTGCCGCGGCGCATCAGCAGCCGGTTGAGCCACAGTTCGGTGGAGACCAGGTCCGCGATGCCGTCGAGGGGGACGGGTTCTCCGTCGGCGGCGGCACGCAGGGCGGTGCGCACGACGCGCGCCTCGACGAGCCCGGCGTCCGCGAGGAGCGGCGCGTCGAACAGGGCGAGCAGCTGTGGCAGGGCCAGGCGCAGTCCGGCCTGGACGGCGGCCGGGGANGGGGCGCGGGTGGGGGCGCCCCAGCCGGGCGGCAGGTCGTGGATGCCGGCGCCGGCGAGGACGGCGCGCAGGACGTCGGCGCGGGCGCCGGGCCGTACCCGGAGCGATTCGGGGAGGTCGCGGCAGGCCCGTACGACCTGGTTGTCGAGGAACGGGGCGTGCAGGCGCTGGCTGCGGACCTCGGCGGCCTGTTCGAGGACGCGGTGGTCGGCGGCGTACCGGGCGAGGGCGGCGCGGGCGCGGGCCTCGCCCGGGCGCTGGACGGAGGCGGGGCGGGTGGCGGCCTGCTGGAGGCGAACCGATACTTCCGCGAGGGCCTCGCCGGTGAGCCAGCGGGCGGCGGGACCGGGCCGCGACCAGGCGAGGGCGGCCAGGGAGGCGTCGAGCGGACCGGGGGCGGCGCCGGTGGCGAGGGCGCGGTTGGCTTCGAGGAGACGGCCCGCGGCGGCCTCCAGCCCGGCGCGGTAGGGGGTGCGGGCGAGGCGGCGGGCGGCCCGGTAGACGGTGATCGGGACGAGGAGGGAGCCGGCGGTCGTCCCGGTCGCGCGGGCGAGCGCGGTGACGGGGCGGATCAGGTGGCGGCGCCGGCGGTCCATCAGCAGGTCGGCGAGGCGGGCCGGATGGGCGTCGAGGACCTGGCGGGCGCCGTGGCCGGTGAAGTGGTCGGCGCTGCCCGCGGCGAGGCGGCGGCGGTGGCGGGCGGCGGCGACCAGGGCGGGACCCGGTTCGTCGGTGAGCGGCACGTCGAGGTCGGCATACGGGAGGGCCTCCTCGGCCGCGGCGACGACGACGTGGTGGAGGCGGGGGTCCTCCGCCAGGGCGCGGGCGCGCTCCAGTTCGGCGGTGTGGGCCGGTTCGCGGGCGCTCGCGGCGAGGTCGTTGAAGGTGACGGCGAGGAGGCGCTCGCCGGCGCCCGCGCCGCCGTGCCCGGCGATGGTCCCGGGCACCCCGGGGAGGCCCGCGGCGAGCAGGGCGAGGGTGCTGGAGGCGCTGCCGCCGGACAGGTCGGCGCCGATGCCGGGCGCGGGCGCCTCGCCGCGGGCGGCGCGCCGGTCGGCGGGGCCCATGCCGGGTACCGGCCCGGGGTCGGGCGGCGCGGCGGCCGGAGCGTGGCGGGGCGCGGTGAGGCGGGCGCGTACGGCTTCGACGAGGGCGTCCCGCACGCCTTCGACGGCGCTGTCCGGGTCGTGCCGGGCCGCGGCGACGGCGAGGGAGGCGACGGGTTCGTACCCGGTGACCTCCCGGGAGCCCTCCCGCAGGACGAGGGCGTGGCCGGGCGGGACGCGCCTGACGCCCGTGTACGGGGTGGAGTCGCGCAGCGCCTCGGGGGTCTCCGGGCAGGCGAGGAGCGCCGCCAGGTGCCCGATGTCGAGCTGCGCCTCCACGAGGTCGGCGAGGGGCAGCGCGGCGGTCGCGTAGGCGGTGCCGTCGGCCCAGGGGGTGTGGAAGACGGGGCGGGCGCCGGCGAGGTCGGAGGCGACGGTGACGCGGCGGCCGGTCCGGACGACGGCGGTGTAGCTGCCGTGCCAGGCGGTGAGGTGGCGCAGCGCGCCCCCGCGCGCGGCGAACAGGCCGACCCTCAACTCCTCGTCGGAGGCGGCGCAGCAGCCGAGGACGGCGAGGCTGACGTCGGGTGCGACGCTGACGACGCGCACCTCGTCGGGCCGCCAGTCGCCGACGGCCCACAGGGGGTCCGGCCCGTCCCACAGGAGCTGTCCGCCGACCGGCTGCACGGCGCCGTCGTCGTCGGGGCCGGCCGCGCCCCTCGTGCCGAAGGTCGCGGCGGCACTGCTCCACCCCACCAGCCAGCGCATCGCCGCCTCCACAGCCCGTGGACATCTCCAGCCGCCCGCGGCCCGTCCGGCACGCGCCGCGGTTGCGGCCGGTGCGACGGGAGGGCCGACGGGGACATGCTGCCACGACAACGGGCACGCGGGAGGCCGCCGGGGCGGCGGGCACGCAAACGCAAGGAGGCCCTTGGCCGTTGGCGGCCCGGCGGCGGCGGGCGCGCACGGGCGGCCGGCCCCTTCCCGCACCCGGCGGACCGGCCGTGCCGGGGTGCGGAACGAGGGGTTCGACCGGTCGGGCCACAGGCGGCATTCGGCCAATCTTCGTCCGTCGACCGACCGGAACGGGCGCCGGGTGCCCCCGCCTCGGCGGCGGTCCGCCCGTGCGGTCCGGAGGGCGCCGCCGCCCCCCGGACCGGTCCGCCGCCCGCGGGGAATGAGGCGGCGGCGTCCTCCGGCCCGCTGGTTCCCGCCAGCGGGCCGACCCACGCGGCACCCATCGAAGCCCTCCCCCCGCGGCACCGGCCAGAGCGCACGGGCGGGCGCACGGCCACACACCGGGGGCACGGCGCCGCGGAGCCGGCGCGCGGCCGTCCCGTACGTACGACAATCCCGCCAGAGGGAACACCACCCCTTAACGGTGGAGATGCGGCGAACTACGCTGGGTTGACGAATGCCGCGCGCCCGTCGACCGGCGGCGCGGCAGCCGTCTGGGTGTCGAGGGGTGGCGCATGTCCAGGGAGCTACGCGGACCGAACGAGAAGCTCGGCACCGTTCTCGCCCTCGCCGGGATCAGCAACGCCGGACTGGCCCGGCGCGTCAACGACCTGGGGGCGCAACGCGGCCTGACGCTGCGTTACGACAAGACCTCGGTGGCCCGCTGGGTGTCGAAGGGCATGATCCCGCAGGGCGCCGCGCCCCATCTCATCGCCGCCGCGATCGGGCAGAAGCTCGGCCGCCCGGTGCCGCTGCACGAGATCGGCCTCGCCGACGCGGACCCCACGCCCGAGGTGGGGCTGGCGTTCCCGCGGGACGTGGGCGAGGCGGTGCGGTCGGCGACGGAGCTGTACCGGTTGGACCTGGCGGGGCGGCGCGCGGGCGGGGGCGGCATCTGGCAGTCCCTGGCCGGGTCCTTCGCGGTGAGCGCGTACGCGGTGCCCGCCTCGCGGTGGCTGATCACGCCGGCCGACCCGTCCGTGGAGCGGCGGGTCCCGCGCGCGGGGGGCGGCCCGGCGGCCGGTGCGGTGCCCGTCGCCGCGGCCGAGGAGCCGCCCGCGGGGAGCGCCCCGGCGCGCGTGGGCCACAGCGACGTGGCGAAGCTCCGGGAGGCCGCCGAGGACGCCCGCCGCTGGGACTCCAAGTACGGGGGCGGGGACTGGCGTTCGTCGATGGTGCCCGAGTGCCTGCGCATGGAGGCGGCGCCGCTGCTGCTCGCCTCGTACTCGGACGAGGTCGGCCGGGCGCTGTTCGGCGCGACCGCCGAACTGACCCGGCTGGCCGGGTGGATGGCCTTCGACACCGGTCAGCAGGAGGCCGCCCAGCGGTACTACATCCAGGCGCTGCGCCTCGCGCGCGCCGCCGCGGACGTGCCGCTCGGCGGGTACGTCCTGGCGTCGATGTCGCTGCAGGCCACCTACCGGGGCTTCGCCGACGAGGGCGTCGACCTCGCCCAGGCGGCCGTGGAGCGCAACCGCGGCCTGGCCACGGCGCGCACCATGTCGTTCTTCCGCCTCGTCGAGGCCCGCGCCCACGCCAAGGCCGGGGACGCGGCGGCCGCCGGGGCGGCGCTGAGGGCGGCCGAGGGGTGGCTGGAGCGGTCGCGGGACGGCGACGCCGACCCGTCGTGGCTGGGCTTCTACTCGTACGACCGATTCGCCGCCGACGCCGCCGAGTGCTACCGCGACCTGAAGGCGCCGCGCCAGGTGCGCAGGTTCACCGAGCAGGCCCTGTCGTGCCCGACGGAGGAGTACGTGCGCTCCCACGGGCTGCGGCTGGTCGTCGGCGCCGTGGCGGAACTGGAGTCGGGGAACCTCGACGCCGCCTGCGCGGCCGGCACGCGCGCGGTGGAGGTGGCCGGGCGCATCTCGTCGGCCCGTACGACGGAGTACGTGCGGGACCTGCTGCACCGCCTGGAGCCGTACGGCGACGAGCCGCGCGTGGCGGAGCTGCGCGAGCTGGCCCGTCCCCTGCTGACGGCCCCGGCGTGAGGCCCGCCGCGTGCCCCGTCCCGGTGCGGGCGGGGCACGCGGCGGCGTACCGCCCGGCACGACCCGCCCCGCCCCGGACGCGCATGGTTTAGCGGTGCCGCCGATGGGCCAGTGCACTATCGGGGTGGGAGGTGGCACAGGTGTCCGGGTTCGGCGGCGTGTTCGACTGCGATGTCCTGGTGGTCGGCGCGGGCATCGTCGGACTGTCGACGGCGTACGCGCTGTCGCGGGCCTCCCCCGGCACGCGGGTGACCGTCCTGGAGAAGGAGTCCGGCCCCGCCCGCCACCAGACGGGCCGCAACAGCGGTGTCGTGCACAGCGGCGTCTACTACCGCCCCGGCTCCCTGAAGGCGCGGTTCGCGGTGCGGGGCGCGGCCGAGATGGCGGAGTTCTGCGCCGAGCACGGCCTGCCCCACCAGGTCACCGGCAAGCTGATCGTCGCCACGGACCGCTCCGAGCTGCCCCGGCTGCACGCCCTGGCCCAGCGCGGCCGCGGCAACGGCATCCCGGTGCGCGAGCTGGGGCCGGCCCAGATCGGCGCGTACGAGCCGCACGTGCGGGGCGTCGCCGCGATCCACGTCGGCACGACGGGGGTCTGCGACTACGGCGCGGTGGCGGCGCGGCTCGCCCGGGAGTCCGGCGCACGGGTGCGCTACGGGGCGCGGGTGGCCGCCGTGGACCGGCGCCCGTGGGGGGTGGCGGTGCGCACGGCGGACGGCTCGGTGGTGCGCGCACGGGTCCTGGTCAACTGCGCGGGGCTGTACTGCGACGCGGTGGCGCGGCTCGCGGGGGACGATCCGGGCGTGCGGATCGTCCCGTTCCGGGGCGAGTACTACGAGCTGGCCCGGCCGGAGCTGGTGCGGGGCCTGGTGTACCCGGTGCCGGACCCGGCCTTCCCATTCCTCGGCGTGCACCTGACACGGGGGATCGGCGGGGGCGTCCACGTCGGGCCGAACGCGGTGCTCGCGACGGCCCGCGAGGGGTACGGCCGGCTCACCGTGCGGCCCGGGGAGCTGGCCGGGACGCTGGCCTGGCCCGGCACCCTGGCGATGGCCCGGCGGCACTGGCGGTACGGGGCCGGCGAGCTGCGCAGGTCGCTGTCGAAACCCGCCTTCACGGCGGCGGTGCGGCGGCTGCTGCCCGAGGTGTCCGCCGCCGACCTGCGGCCGGCCCCGGCGGGCGTGCGGGCGCAGGCGGTGCTGCGGGACGGGACGCCGGTGGACGACTTCCTGATCCGGGAGGCGCCGCGCACGGTGCACGTGCTGAACGCCCCCTCGCCGGCGGCGACGGCGTCCCTGCCGATCGGGCGGGAGGTGGCCCGGCGGGCCCTGGCGCACCTGGCCGGGTAGGGAACGCCGGGAGGGTTCGTAGAATCGAGGGCACTGTGTCCGAGAAGACCGCGTCGAGCACGCACCCCACGAANCCCCGNCCCCTCCGCCCGGCCCGGCGCCCCGGGGGCGCCGGGCCGGGCGGAGGGCNCGNGGAGGCCGGCGGGCGGGCGGCCGTGCCCGGCGGGGGCTCCGGCGCGCCCGCCGCGCGCCGCGGCAGCCGCATGTTCCCCGACGGGACCGGGCCCGCGCCCGACCCCGCGGGCTCGCACTTCGAGCGCCGCATCCGCAGCTTCCAGCCGCGCCGCAGCCGCGTCACCGCGGGCCAGGCCGACGCGCTGCGCCGCCTGTGGCCCCTGTGGGGACTGGACGTCGACGGGCGGCGCGTCCTCGACCCGGACGAGATGTTCGGCGGGCTCCCGGTCGTCCTGGAGATCGGCTTCGGCATGGGCGAGACCACCGCGCGGATGGCCGCCGCCGACCCCTCGACCGGCATCCTCGCCGTGGACGTCCACACGCCGGGCCAGGGCAACCTGCTGGGCCTCGTCGAACGGCACGGCCTGACCAACGTCCGCGTCGCGAACGGCGACGCGATCATCCTGCTCCGCGAGATGCTGCCGCCCGCCTCGCTCGCCGGCGTCCGGGTGTACTTCCCGGACCCGTGGCCGAAGAAGCGGCACCACAAGCGGCGGCTGATCCAGCCCGAGTTCCTGAGCCTCGCCGCGACCCGGCTGAAGCCCGGCGCGGTCCTGCACTGCGCGACGGACTGGGAGCCGTACGCGCAGTGGATGCTGGAGGCGCTGACGGCGCACCCGGACTTCGTGAACACGGCGCCCGGCGGCGGGTACGCGCCCCGGCCCGACTTCCGCCCGGTCACCCGGTTCGAGGGGCAGGGACTGGAGAAGGGGCACGTCGTCCACGACCTGTTGTTCGCCCGGGTGTGACGGTCCGGCCGCGACTGTCCGCAACGCGCTCGCGGAGTGTCGGTGCCGCCGTCTAGGGTCGATCGGGTGTCAGATTCGCACGCGCACCGCACCGCACCGCGGACCCCTCCGCCGGCCGGCCCCGCCCAGCCGGCCATCCCGGCGTACCATCCGCGGCCGTCGTTCGACGCCGTGCCGGACCGGGCCCGCTGGCGGTACAAACCGCGGGGCGCGTTCTGGCGGAGCAGGGTGGTGCGGATCTCGGCCCTGAGCCTGGCGCTGGCGCTGTGCGCCCTGGTGATCCTGGCCCTGGTCCGGGAGCAGACAGGTACGACGGGCTTCCTGGTCGGCCTCGGGCTGGCGGTGCTCCCCGTGCCGCTGCTGGCGGCGGCGTTCCGCTGGCTGGACCGCGTGGAACCGGGCCCCTGGCGGAACCTGCTGTTCGCCTTCGCCTGGGGCGCGTTCGCGGCGGCGCTCGTCGCGATCGTCGCCAACACCTTCGCGACGCGCTGGATAGCCGCGGCGACGGCGGACCCGACCGCGGCGGACGCGCTCGGCGCGACCGTCGTCGCCCCCGTCGTGGAGGAGAGCGCGAAGGCCGCCGCGATCCTGCTGGTCTTCCTCTTCCGCAGACGGGACTTCACGGGGCTGGTCGACGGCGTGGTCGTCGCCGGCTTCACCGCGACCGGCTTCGCCTTCACCGAGAACATCCTGTACCTGGGCAGTGCCTTCGGCGAGGACCAGGAGTTCGGGACGGCCGGCTTCCAGTCGGTGACGGCGGTGACGTTCTTCGTCCGGATCGTCATGTCGCCGTTCGCGCACCCGCTGTTCACGGTGCTCACCGGCATCGGCTTCGGCATCGCCGCGATGACGGCGCGCCGGCGCAGGGTGCTGCGGACGCTGCTGCCGCTGCTGGGCCTGGCCCTGGCGATGGGGGTGCACGCGCTGTGGAACGGCTCGACGACGTTCGGGCCCTGGGGGTTCGTCCTCGTGTACGGGGCGTTCATGCTGCCGGCGCTGGGGCTGCTGACGTGGCTGGCGGTGTGGACGCGCCAGCGGGAGCTGCGGACGGTGGCCGGTGAGCTGCCGGCGTACGCGGCGGCCGGCTGGCTGTCCGCGGACGAGCCGCCGGCGCTGTCGTCGATGCGGGCCCGGAGCCTGGCGCGGTCCTACGCGGCGCGCACGTTCGGCCCGGCGGCGGCGCGGTCGGTGGGCGAGTACGAGGCGTTCGCGACCTCCCTGGCGTTCCTGCGGCACCGGGCGCGGCGGGGGGTGGCCGACCAGGACTTCACCGCGCGGGAGCAGGAGCTGCTGCACCACCTGTGGCAGCGGAAGGAGGTGGCCGCCCCGGCCCTGACGTTCGCGGCGCGCGCGACGGGCCGGGCGTGGACGCCGCCGCCGCACCGCGACTACGCGGGCTACAACCCGTACCGGCACTGACCCGGCGGCGAGCCGGGCGGAGAGCGGTCCGTCCGGCTCCCCGCCGCCGGACACCCCGGCGGGAGGCGGCAGCAGACCGGAGGGCGGGCGGGCGGCAGGGGGAAGCAGGCCGTGGACGGCCCACCGCGGGCGACCTCGCGGACAGCGGGCCAGGGANNGCATCCGCGGTTTTCTTGCTTNTNNNGG
>NZ_CP095474.1:2853134-2889303 GCF_023614315.1 Streptomyces sudanensis
GGCGNNTANNGGGCTCCGGGGCCGTCCGGGGACCCCGGGCCGGGGCTCCCCGCGGGTGCCGTGGGCGCCCCGGCCGCCGCGCGGCATGCCGGGGCGCACCGGGCGTCAGACGGTGAGGCCCTTGCCGCGCAGCCAGGCCAGCGGGTCGATGCCGCCGCCGGAGGCGGTGTGGACCTCCAGGTGGAGGTGCGGCCCGGTGACGTTGCCGGTGGCGCCGACGCGGCCGATCGTCTCGCCGGTGCCGACGGTCTGCCCGGCGCTGACGGTCATCGAGGAGAGGTGGCAGTACCAGATCTCGGTGCCGTCCTCCAGCTCCAGCACGACGCGGTAGCCGTACGCCCCGGACCAGCCGGCGGACTTGACGGTGCCGCTGTGGACGGCGTTGGCCGGGGTGCCGGTGGGAGCGGCCAGGTCGAGGCCGGTGTGGTAGCCGGAGGACCACATGGAGCCGGCCTGCCCGTACGTGGAGGTGATCGTGTACGAGGAGGTCGGCAGGGCGTAGCTCGCGGCCAGTCGGGACAGGCGCTCCGCCTCGGCCTTCGCGGCGGCCTCCGCCTCGGCGCGCTCGCGCTCCGCCTCCGCCGCCTTCTCCGCGGCGGCCTTCTCCGCCGCGGCCTTCGCCTCCGCCTCGGCGGCGGCCTGCTGGTCGGCGGCCTTCTTCGCGGCCTCCTCCGCCGCCGCCTTCTCCGCGGCGGCGCGGGCCTCGGCCTCGGCGGACGCCTGCTGCTGCTCGGCCTGCTGGAGGATGCGCGCCCGCAGCGCCTCGCCCGCGTCGGCCCCGGCGCTCCGGGCGTCGGCGGTGCCGCCCCCGGCGGACAGGCCGAGCGCGGCGAGGTCGGCGGGCGCCGGGGCCTCCTCGGGTGCGTCGTCCGCCCGGTCCGCGTCGTCGCCGATCAGGGCGCCGACGCCGGGGAGCGAGGAGGCGTCGGGGAGGCCGATGTCAGGGAGGGAGATCGCGACCCGGGGCTTGTCGTGCGCGGTGGCCATGCCGCCCGCGCCGACGGCCGCGATGACGCCGACCCCGAGGACGGTGGAGCTGCGGGCGAGGCCGCCGCGCTGCTTGACGACGCGGTGCCGTCCCCGCACGGGGCGGACGGTGTCCTCCGTCGGGTTCCACTCGGAGGTGGCCGCGGGCGCGGCGGCATCCGGGGTCCCCGAAGCGGTGGGGTGGCCGATCGTGTCGTACGGGCCGAAGGGGGCTTCGGGGGCAGGCTTGTTGGACGCCACGGAGGCGCGCTCCTTTCCTTCCTTCTCCGCCTACCGGGTTAGCTGACGGGTTCGGAGCAGGAAGGTCTCCTACGGGCCGACGAGAGCCCGACTCACCCCAATTGCGGTGGTTCCCCGGTTCCCTTGCGGGATTCGGCGCATGCGCACGGTGCCGCCTCTTGCGGCGGCTGACGCGACCGCGCTGCGTTATCGAACGTTAATAGAAGCGAGGGTGGTATTCCAAGCCGTTGCCCGGGGTACCTGGGCTGGTTGGGATCGAGTCGAGGCCCCAGAAAAGGACGATTCCCGACAAAGCAACTCGCTTTCCGGCGGCGCTGGTTCCGAAAAGCACCCGAGAAGTTCTTGACGGGGCGTCAACCTCCATGGCTGAACGCACCTCTTCCGTCACGTACGGTGCATGCCGCCCCGGTGCGCCGACGCCGGCCTGTCGCTCGAACACGCCGAAGGCCCGGTGCTGTGTGCACCGGGCCTTCGGTTTCAGTAGCGGGGACAGGATTTGAACCTGCGACCTCTGGGTTATGAGCCCAGCGAGCTACCGAGCTGCTCCACCCCGCGTCGGTGAACACCACCTTACGCCATCCCGGGGAGTCCGTTTACCGGTTTCCGTCCCACCGACCGGCGGACCCTCGGAAAAGCCCCTCCCGGGAACCCTCCGGCGGCAGCGGACCATACCCGTGGCACCCCCGGCGCACGGCTCCCGGCCGGAGGCCCGGTCGCCCGCTCCGGGGTGGATCGGACCCTCCCGGGCGCCCGGCCGGATGTGCGGCCCGGCCCGTACGGCGGAGTACCGTGGGAGGAAGGTGAACGTCCGGTTCGCCGTAGGGACCGGATCCCGCAGACAGGCGGACAGCACCATGGCCGACTTCGACACACCCCCCACGCCCGGGCGCCTCCCGGACACCGGCCACGAAGCGGTGAGGCCGGGCACGGCCCTCCTGCGGCTGGAGACCACGGATTCCCGCGAAGGCGTCCTCGACGGCGCGTGGTGGCCGCGTTCCCGTGACATCACGGAGGAGCTCCCCGCCCTGGTCGGAGCCCTGACCGAGCACCTCGGCCCGATCACCCGCGTCGGCCTGGACGCCGCCGCCTGGGACGGGCTCCCGGTCCGGCTGGTCATCGACGACCGGGTGGTGCACATCGCCTCGTTCCCCGTGGGTGACGACACCGTCCTGGTCACCCGGGGCGAGCAGGACCACTTCTCACTGCTCGTCGTACCGCCGGACACGTCCCCGGAGGCGGCACGCGCCGCGATGGCGCAGGCCGTCCGGGCCGACAACGTCACACGGGCCGGGCAGATCCTCGTCGACACCGGCGGCGATCGGGCGGCACGGCACTGACGACCCGGCGGAAGGGCGCGCCGGCCCGGAGGAGGCCGCCTACCGCACGGGGCGCCCCCGGCCGCGCCGGGCCAGGTAGGCGCCGAGGAGGACCAGATCGGCCACGAGGACGACGGCGCCGATGACCAGCAGGTACGTCATCCCCTCGACCGCGACGCCGACGAGGCCGAGCACGACGGCCAGGAGGACGAGGAACAGGAAGACCGCCATGTCGGGGACTCCTCCCTGTGATCGGTGTGACGGGCTGGTTCAGCGGCGTGCGAGTCGCCGCTCGCCGGCGGCACCGGGCTGGTAGGCCATGCCGTAGTGGTGGAAGACGGCCCGCTCGTCCTCGGCGGCGAGCACGTCGTCGGTCCCGATGGCGGGGGCCTTGCGGACCGTGCCCTTGTCGTACGGCACCCTGACGTACCCCGGTCCGACGGTCGCGTCGTCGAGCGGGACGAACACCAGCCGCTGACGGGTGGGCAGTCCCGTGCGGACGGTGGCCATGGCCGGCTCGTCCGTGGCCGTGCTCACGTACACCGCCTCCAGCACGCCGATCTTGTGTCCCTTCGGATCGACGACGTCCTGGTTCCGCCACTCCCTGATGTCCGCTGGGTGGATCATGCGGTCCGCTCCCTGGTCGGGCACGCTTCCGGGCGGGGCCGCCCCACCGTCCCGCAGCGGCACGGCGCCGTGACCCCGNCCCCNGTCTCCCCCCAGCCTGCCCCGGTGCCTCCCCGGCCGCCACACGGACCGGCCGGCCGGTCCGCCCCCTCCGACGGTGGCCGGCCCGAGGACGCATCCGGTTCGCGCGGGCTCCGGCCGGGTGCGCAACCCGTCGTTGGAACCCGTCGCGGGCGCCGACCGGTACCGCCACCGCCGACTCCGCGGGGGGACGGGCCGCGCCCCGTCCGCCGGGCGTGGGACGGGCCGGATCACCATGGGTTCCACCGGTGGACGGCCCCCCGCCGCAGGGGCGCCGCGCGGCCGGTTCCGTACGCCGTCTCGCCCCCGCGCGCCCGCGGCGCCGGCAGGCGCCGGGCCACCCGCTCGCGTGCCGTGCACAAGGGGAAGCCGGACACACGTGCGCCCCGGCCGCCGTGAGCGGCCGGGGCGCGAGACCCTCGGTCGGAAGCCGCAGGACGGCTCGTGACCCGGTAGGCCCTGTGGGACTCGAACCCACAACCAACGGATTAAAAGTCCGCTGCTCTGCCAATTGAGCTAAGGGCCCTCGGCAGGGTCATCCCTGAGCATAGCCCGCCCGGAAGGGTGTGCCGATCGGGTATCGGCCCAACGTCCGGTTCCGGCGCGTCCCGGAAGGCGGACGGGCCCGTACGCGGTACCCGAAGGTCGCGTACGGGCCCGTCCGAGGGTCCTACGAGGCGTCAGCCGTTGCGCTTCCAGCGCGGCTTGTCGTCGCGGCGGCCGAAGGAGCCGGAGCCCCGGTGGTCGTCGCGGCGGTCGTCACGCCGGCCGTACGGGCGGTCGTGGCCGGCGGCGCGGTGGCCTCCCGCGGGGCGGTCGTCACGGCGGTCGCGGTTGAACGGCCGGTCCGTGCGGCGGAAGCCGCCGCGGTCCCCACCCCGGTCACCCCGGTCGTCACGGCGGTCCCGGTTGAACGACGGACGCTCGTCACGACGCTCGTACGACGACGGACGCTCGTCACGGCGGTCCCGGTTGAAGGACGGACGCTCGTCGCGGCGGTCGCGGTTGAACGACGGGCGGTCGTCCCGGCGGAAACCACCGCGGTCCCCGCCCCGGTCACCCCGGTCGTCGCGGCGGTCGCGGTTGAAGGACGGACGCTCGTCACGGCGGTCGCGGTTGAACGACGGACGCTCGTCACGGCGGAAACCACCACGGTCGCCACCCCGGTCGTCACGACGGTCACCCCGGTCGTCACGGCGGTCCCGGTTGAACGACGGACGCTCGTCACGGCGGAAACCACCACGGTCGCCGCCCCGGTCGTCACGACGGTCACCCCGGTCGTCACGGCGGTCACCCCGGTCGTCACGGCGGTCCCGGTTGAACGACGGGCGCTCGTCACGACGCTCGTACGACGGGCGGTCCTCCCGCTGGGCGGGGACGGACGCCTGCTCCTCGGCGGCCGGTTCCGCCTCCGCGGCGGCCGTCTCCACCGCTTCCGCCACGGCCTTCTCCGGGTCCTCGCCCCGCTCGCGCGCCGCGCGGGCGACCAGGCGGTCGGCCTCCTCGCGGAGTTCCGCGGCACGGCGCTGCATGCGCTCCAGTTCCCTGGCCAGCTCGGCGACCTCGCGCTCGGCCTGCTTGGCGGCGTTGCCGGCCGAGTCGGCCTGCACCTCCGTCAGCGACCGGGCACCGGTGATCTCGGCGACCTCCGGGTCGAAGGCACCGCCCTGGCCGATGATGTGGCGGGAGGCGTCGACGCCCGCGTCCTCCATGAGGCGGAAGATCTGGCGGCGCTGGTGCGGCAGCGCCAGGGAGACCACGACACCGGAGCGGCCGGCACGGGCGGTGCGGCCCGAGCGGTGCAGGTAGTCCTTGTGGTCGCCGGCCGGGTCGACGTTCAGCACCAGGTCGATGCCGTCCACGTGGATGCCGCGCGCGGCGACGTCCGTGGCGACGAGCACGTTCACGTACCCGTCCTTGAAGTCGGCCAGGGTGCGCGTGCGGGCGCCCTGCGTCATGCCGCCGTGCAGCGCGTCGGCCTTCACACCGGCGTCGCGCAGCTGCTCGGCGACGCGGTCGGCGCCCAGCTGGGTGCGGACGAAGATGATCGTGCGGCCCTTGCGGGCGGCGATCGCGGCCGTGACCGGCGCCTTGTCCTTCGGCTTCACGACGAGGACGTGGTGGCTCATGGTCGTGACGTTGCCCTGGGCGCTGTCGACCTCGTGGTTGACCGGGTCGTTCAGGTAGCGCTTGACGAGCGTCGCGATCTCGTTCTCCATGGTCGCGGAGAAGAGCATGCGCTGCCCGCCGGCCGGAACCTGGTCGAGGAGCTCGGTGACCTCGGGCAGGAAGCCCAGGTCGGCCATCTGGTCGGCCTCGTCGAGGACGGCGACCTGGACCTGCTCCAGCGAGCAGGCGCCGCGGTTGATGACGTCGCGCAGCCGGCCGGGTGTGGCGACGAGGACGTCGACGCCGCGCTCCAGGGCGTAGATCTGGTTGCCCATCGACGTGCCGCCGCAGACGACCTTCATCTTCAGGCCGAGCACGTCGCCGTACGGCTGGAGGGCGTCCGCGACCTGCATCGCGAGTTCACGGGTCGGGGTGAGGATGACGCCCCGGGGCTTCTTCTTCTCGGTGTGGCCGCCGGACAGCGTGGCGAGCAGCGGCAGACCGAAGGAGAGGGTCTTGCCGGAGCCGGTACGGCCCCGGCCCAGGATGTCCCTGCCGGCCAGGGCGTCCGGGATGGTCGCGGCCTGGATCGGGAAGGGGACGGTGACGCCGTTCTGGGCGAGCTTGCGGACGACGCCCTCGGGAAGCCCGAGGTCGCCGAAGGTGACGGTGTCGGCGGCGTCGGCTTCGACCTCGGCGGTCTCCTCGGCCTCGACGGCCGCCTCGACCGCCTTCTCCGCGGCGACGACGGCCGCCTCGTCGTTCTCGGTGTGCTCGGTCGCGGACAGGACTGCGTCAGTGCTGGAAATGGACATGCGAAATGCGAAACCTTCCGGAGTCTCGGCACGCGCCCGTCAACTCCGTGTTTCGCTGCTTAGCAAATCGACCGCCTCGATGCGGTCAGCCACGGCAAGGGAGAGAGTACGCGCCACACGCGGCGCTCTTCGGTCGTGGCGCCGGGCAAATGGGATCAAACGATCTACTACCATACGCACCCTCCCCCACCCAGCGCAAGCCGGCCCCCTCATACGAGGGTGACCTGCGGCGATGCCGCCGGCTCCGGCCGGTGGAGGGGCGGCGGGCAGCCGCGCATCGCCTCGGCGCGAACGTCGTCGGAGGGCGACTCCGACGGCGGGTCCGCGGGGTCGGCCGGCGGCGACCCGCTCGGCTGCGGCGGCGCCGAGGCCGTCGGCTCGGGCGGAGCCCCGGGCGCGGAGGGCGACGGGGACGGCGCGCCGGGCCCCGTACCGCCGTCCTGGCCGCCCGCCCCGCCGCCGGGACGGGCGGAGCCGTCCGCCCCGGCGGCGGGGCCGGTACCGGGCGAGGGTCTTCCGCCGCGGCCCGCCTCCCGGCCCCCGTCCCGGCTGGGCGGCNGGGGGCNGGGNGGCGGACGCGGCGGGCTCCGACGACGGTCCGGCGCCGCCTTCCGCGTCCGTCGTCCCGCCCGCGCCCGCCCCACCCGCCGCCTCGCGGGTGGCGCCCGCGCCGCGCGGTTCGTGCGCACCGCCGGACGCCGCCGAGCCGCCCTCCCTGCCGGTCGCCGCCCCGGAGGGGACCGCCGTCCTGTCCGCCGGCGGCTCGGTCCCGCCGTCGGACACGCTCACACAACCACCGGCGGAACCGGCGGAGACCAGGACCGCCACCACGGTGACGGTCCACCGGACGGGCGCGGGCAACCGGCGCACGAAGCACCTCCAGGACGGGCGGGGCTCCCCGGAGCGGAACGCGGGGTCGGCGGCCGGAGGGGGTACCACCGGGGGCCGGCGCGGGAGCCCGGGAGCGGGCGGGATCCCCCTGCCCAACTCCCGCCGTGCCGCCGGGGACACGCCCCGGCGGCACACCGGTCAGCCGTATCCCAGTTCGTGCAGCCGCGCGTCGTCGATGCCGAAGTGGTGGGCGATCTCGTGCACGACGGTGATCTCCGTCTCGGCGACCACGTCCTCGCGGGACTCGCACATCCGCAGCGTCGGCCCGCGGTAGACGGTGATCCGGTCGGGCAGCACACCGGCGTACCACTCCCCGCGGTCGGTGAGCGGCGTCCCCTCGTACAGGCCGAGCAGTTCGGGGTCGTCCGCGGGCGGCTCGTCCTCCACGAACACGGCGACGTTGTCCATCAGCCGGGTGAGCTCCGGCGGGATCCGGTCGAGCGCCTCGGCGACCAGTTCCTCGAACTCCTCACGCGTCATCTCCAGCACTCGGCCATTGTCGTGGATGGGAGGCGCGCCCGGATGCGTACGGGCATGGCCGCGCGCCCCCGTGGGCATACGGCCCCAATGGCCCGAGCAGTCGTCCGCGTCTCGTACGCCCGTGTCGCCCGAGCCCTGCGTCGCGTGAAAGGCCGCGCGAAGAGCCGCGCCGGCTCCGCGGCGCCTCCCCCCGCGCTCGCGCCCGCCCCGCGCCCGCTCCGCGCCCTGGGGCTGCTCGCGGTGGCCGCCACCGGGGCGTGGCTGGGCCTGCTGGCCCTCGGCGGCGTGCACGTGCCGGTCGGTCCTGTGGACACGAGCATGACGCTCCGCCCGTCCCTCGCCGGCGGTACGGAGATCAACGTCTCGCCGCTCGGCGCCCTCGGCCTGGACTCCCACACGGCGCCCGTCCGCCTCGCCGTGGACGTCGACCGCCTGGACCCGGTCCGCGCCCAGGCCCTCGTCGAGCACCCCGAGCGGATCTCCGGCCTCCAGGAGGAGATCACCGCGGACGTCCTGGACGGCGCCCGCGACCTGGCCGTCCGCTCCTGCGTCGCCGTCGTCACCGGCGCCTGCGCCCTGGGCCTCGTGGTCTACCGGCGACCGGGCCGCGCCCTGGCGGCCGGGGGGCTGGCGCTGGCGCTGCTGGCGGCGTCGGGCGCGTCGGCGTACGCGACGTGGAACCCCAAGTCGGTCCTGGAGCCCCGCTTCTCGGGGCTCCTCAGCAGCGCCCCGTCGGTCGTCGGCAACGCGCGGTCGATCGTCACCGAGTTCGACGTCTACCAGAAGGAGCTGGCCCGGCTCGTCACCAACGTGACGAGGCTGTACGACGCGACGTCGACCCTCCCCACGTACCAGCCCGACCCGGCGACCATCCGCGTCCTGCACGTCTCCGACATCCACCTGAACCCGGCGTCGTGGCACATCGTCGGCTCCCTCGTGGAGCAGTACGACATCGACCTGATCATCGACTCGGGCGACACGATGGACCACGGCAGCGCGGCCGAGAACGTCTTCCTGAACCCGATCAGCAGCCTCGGCGCGCCGTACGTGTGGGTGCGCGGCAACCACGACTCGGCGGTCACCCAGAAGTACCTGGAGGGACTGCGGAACGTGCACGTCCTGGACGGGGGGCGGGCCGTCACCGTCGCCGGGGTGCGGGTGGCGGGCACCGGCGACCCGCAGTTCACGCCGGACCGGTCGGTCGTGGCGGCCGGGGACGACGCCGAGCGGGCGGCGGGCGACCGGCTGGCCCGGTCCCTGCGCGCGCAGGCCCGGGCAGGCACCCCGGTGGACATCGCGGTCGTCCACAACCCGGTGGCGGCCCACCGGACGGACGGCGCGGTGCCGCTGGTCCTGTCGGGGCACGTCCACCGGCGGGTCAACGAGGTGCTGCCGAACGGCACCCGTCTGAAGATCGAGGGGTCGACGGGGGGCGGCGGACTGCGGGCCGTGGAGAAGGCGGAGCCCGAGAGGATCCACGCGTCGGTGCTGTACCTGGACCGCGACACCCGGCGGCTCCAGGCGTGGGACGAGATCACCCTGGGCGGGCTCGGCCTGACCACGGCGGAGGTGGCCCGGCACGTCCCGGACGAGGTGCTGCCGGGTACGCCCCCCACGCCGTCCGGCTCTCCGTCCGGAGTCCCGACCGGTTCCCCGTCCGGAGTCCCGCAGCCGTCCGGCGGGACGGTCCCGCCGCCGGGGCGGACCTCCGCCCCGGCGTCCCGCCCGTGAACCGTTTTGGCGAACGGTCCCCCCATCCCATATGCTTCTCACGTCCCCGACGCGCTGAAGAGCGCCCAGGCGGGCCTTTAGCCCTCATCGTCTAGTGGCCCAGGACGCCGCCCTTTCAAGGCGGTAGCACGGGTTCGAATCCCGTTGGGGGCACGCTTTACCTTGTGCGAGACTAGTGACCGCACAAAGCTTGGTCCTGTGGAGCAGTTTGGAGTGCTCGCCACCCTGTCAAGGTGGAGGCCGCGGGTTCAAATCCCGTCAGGACCGCTGAGGTTTCACGTGAAACCTCGTGGCTGGGTAGCTCAGTTGGTACGAGCGTCCGCCTGAAAAGCGGAAGGTCGCCGGTTCGACCCCGGCCCCAGCCACCAGCCGAAAGGCCCCGTCCACGGACGGGGCCTTTCGTCGTTCACGCCGACCGGTACGCCACCCGGACCGCGCGGGTGCCCCGTGCCCCGGTTGCGGACCCTCACGGGGGCGCGGACAGTGGAAGACGCGGCCCGCCGGGGACCGGGCCCCGACGAGGCCCCGGGCCATCCCGCACCGTGGACGGCCCGGACCACCCCCGCAGCGCCCCGCGAGGCCCCGCCGCGCCCCGGGTACGGCCTTCCCCGTGTGAGCAGGCACCACAGGAGGGACCCCCTCCATGCGCGAGAACCTCCGGTACGGAAACCCACGGCCCGCCCGTGCCATGCCCCTCTCACCCGGCCGAAGCGACGACCCGGCACTTGTGGACCGGGGAAGGAAACCGTCCGGTACCGGCCGGAACCTCACCGCTTGCGAACCCCTCCCGCCTGGATTCACCCGTCCGGCTCAAGGCGGGGAGGTGCGGGCCCACCCGGGAACGTGCCCCGGACCGGCGGACGGCGGGGTTCCCCGGCGTAACCCGAGTTGCGGGCTCCTCCCGGGTCACCGGCAATGGACGCAGGGCCCGGCCCATCGCACCCGCTGTCTCCCGGAGGCGGGCCCGCAGCCAGGAAGGATCCAGCATGGCCCAGAACGACAAGGCGCTCTCCGTGGAGGGAATCCAGGGCGAGACGGCCTACGACTCGAACGGCGAGAAGATCGGCACGATCGGCCAGGTCTACGTCGACGACCGGCTCGGCACCCCCGAGTGGGTCACCGTCAAGACCGGCATGTTCGGCACCAAGGAAACCTTCGTCCCCCTGGCCGGCGCCCGTCGGCGAGGTGGGGAACTCCACGTGCCGTATGCCAAGGACATGATCAAGGACGCCCCCCGGATCGACGTCGACGAGCACCTCGACGCCACCGAGGAGCAGCGGCTCTACCGGCACTACCGGCTCACCCCGGGCGGCACCGCGGGGACCGCGGGCACGGCCGCCGGCGGTATGGCCGGTACCGGGGGCATGGCCTCGGAACGCGCCCACCACGGGCGCCAGCCGGCCGCCGCGATGCGCTCCGGCGCGGAGGACGAGGGGATCACCCGCTCCGAGGAGCAGATGCAGATCGGCACGGAGCAGTACGAGACGGGTCGCGCCCGCCTGCGCAAGTACGTCGTCACGGAGGACGTGACCACGAGCGTGCCGGTGAGCCACGAGGAGGTCCGCGTGGTGCGCGAGCCCATCCGCCCCGGTGAGCGCGCGACCCCCATGGAGGACACTGAGCAGGAGGTGACCCTGCACGCCGAGCGGCCGACGGTGAGCAAGAAGTCCGTCCCCGTCGAGCGCGTCCGGCTGGAGACCGAGAGGGTCACCGAGGAGCAGGAGGTCACCGGGCAGGTGCGCAAGGAGAAGATCGAGTACGACGACGACCGGTCCGAGCGCGGTCGTGGAGGCGAACGCGGCCGGGGCCCCAAGCACGGGCCGAACCGGTGATCGACGAAGGAGGAACCATGCGACGCACGATTGTCGGCACTTTCCTGACCGCGGCGCTGGTCGCGGGCCCCGCGGCCACCGCGGCGGCACAGGCACCGGCCGTGGAACTGGCGTCCGCCGTACAGGCCGCTCCGGTCCAGGTGCTGGCCCAGGACGACAACAAGGACGACGACAACGGCGACTGGGGCCTGTGGGGTCTCACCGGTCTCCTGGGTCTGCTGGGGCTCATCCCCCGCCGCTCCAAGTCGCACGGTACGAACCCCCGGGGCACCAGCCCGGGCATGGGAGGCGGCGCCCACCCCACGGACCGGATCTGAGACGGTCGCTTCCACCACGTCCCCTCCGGGGGCGACGGCCCCACCGGTCCTCCGGTGGGGCCGTCGCCCCCGGAGGCGGACACGGGCCGCCGTACCGCCGTCGCCGCGGGCCGGAACCGCACGTCGGCGAGCGGTACGGCGGGACGCCGGTGGTCCGCGGGGCGGCGCTGCGCCCGCCGTCCGCCGGGCCCGCCATCCGGGTCACGGGCGGACCGGGCGGGGTCCGGCGACGGGGCGGCCCCGAAGACGCCCGCGGCGCNGGGCCGGTCCGCCGGACGAGACCGCTCCGCGGCGGCGCCCGCCGCACGACACGGCTCCCGTGCGGACCGCTCCCCCGCTCCCCCGCCGTGTCGCCCGACCGCGCCGCCCGGCCGCGCGGGCAGGCGGCCCCGCCGGCACCGGCAGCCGCACGGGCCGCGCGCCGTACCACCGGGCATCGGTGCGGGGCACCGGGCGGGCACCCTCCCCGCCGACGACCCGCCACCCTTTTCACCCGAAATGGCAGGAGAAATCCGTTCGCCACTCCCGAGCCGCGGGTGAGATCCTGGGAGGCGGTATGTCTACTTCCTTCGCCGACCTCCAGGGCCTGCTGGCCGAGGTCCCCCTGCGCGACGCCCACCGGCTCGGCCGCCGTCTCGAAGGCGCCCGCCGCATCCACAAGCCCGAGGCCAGGCAGGCCGTACTGGACGAGATCGCCGCCGAGGCGGCGAAGGCGGCGGCCCGCACCGCCGAGCGGGCGTCCCGGGTGCCCGAGGTCACCTATCCCGAGCAGCTTCCGGTCAGCCGGAAGAAGGACGAGATCCTGGAGGCGATACGCGACCACCAGGTCGTGATCGTCGCCGGTGAGACGGGTTCCGGCAAGACGACGCAGATCCCGAAGATCTGCCTGGAGCTGGGCCGGGGCGTGCGCGGCATGATCGGCCACACGCAGCCCCGGCGGCTCGCGGCCCGCACGGTCGCGGAGCGCGTCGCGGAGGAGCTGCGGACACCGCTCGGCGAGGCGGTCGGCTGGAAGGTCCGCTTCACCGACCAGGTCGGCTCCGGCACGTTCGTGAAGCTGATGACGGACGGCATCCTCCTCGCGGAGATCCAGACCGACCGCGAGCTGCGCGCCTACGACACGATCATCATCGACGAGGCCCACGAGCGCAGCCTCAACATCGACTTCCTCCTCGGCTACCTGGCCCAGCTGCTGCCGAGGCGCCCCGACCTCAAGGTCGTGATCACCTCCGCGACCATCGACCCCGAGCGCTTCTCCCGGCACTTCGGCGACGCGCCGATCGTCGAGGTCAGCGGCCGTACGTACCCGGTGGAGGTGCGCTACCGGCCGCTGCTGGAGGAGGACTCCGAGGAGCCCGACCGGGACCAGATCACCGCGATCTGCGACGCTGTCGACGAGCTCCAGGCGGAGGGGCCGGGCGACATCCTGGTCTTCCTCTCCGGCGAGCGGGAGATCCGCGACACGGCGGACGCGCTGCTGAAGAGGAAGCTGCGGAACACCGAGGTCCTGCCGCTGTACGCGCGCCTGTCCCACGCCGAGCAGCACCGCGTCTTCCAGCAGCACGCCGGCCGCCGCGTCGTCCTCGCCACCAACGTGGCGGAGACCTCCCTGACGGTCCCCGGCATCAAGTACGTCGTCGACCCCGGAACGGCGCGGATCTCCCGCTACAGCCACCGCACGAAGGTGCAGCGCCTGCCGATCGAGCCGATCAGCCAGGCCAGCGCCAACCAGCGCAAGGGCCGCTGCGGCCGCACCAGCGACGGCATCTGCATCCGGCTGTACTCCGAGGAGGACTTCCTCGCCCGCCCGGAGTTCACGGACGCGGAGATCCTCCGGACGAACCTCGCGTCCGTCATCCTCCAGATGACGGCGGCCGGACTCGGCGACATCGAGAAGTTCCCCTTCATCGACCCGCCGGACCACCGCAACATCCGCGACGGCGTGCAGCTCCTCCAGGAGCTCGGCGCGCTCGACCCGGCGCAGAAGGACCCGAAGAAGCGCCTCACCCCGCTCGGCCGCAAGCTGGCCCAGCTCCCCGTCGACCCGCGCCTGGCGCGCATGGTGCTGGAGGCCGACAGGAACGGCTGCGTCCGCGAGGTCATGGTCATCGCGGCGGCCCTGTCCATCCAGGACCCGCGCGAGCGGCCCGCCGAGAAGCAGGCGCAGGCCGACCAGCAGCACGCCCGCTTCAAGGACGAGACGTCCGACTTCCTCGCCTTCCTCAACCTCTGGCGGTACGTCCGCGAGCAGCAGAAGGCGCTGTCGTCGTCGGCGTTCCGCCGGATGTGCAAGTCGGAGTACCTCAACTACCTGCGCATCCGCGAGTGGCAGGACATCTACAGCCAGCTGCGCACCGTCGCCAAGCAGATGGGGATGCACGTCAACGAGGAGGACGCGGACGAGCGGCGCGTCCACGTGTCGCTCCTCGCGGGCCTGCTCTCCCACATCGGCGTGAAGGACGTGAAGGAGGGCGCGAAGAACGAGTACCTGGGCGCGCGGAACGCCAAGTTCGCGATCTTCCCCGGCTCCGCGCTGTTCAGGAAGCCGCCGCGGTTCGTGATGTCGGCCGAACTGGTCGAGACGTCGCGGCTGTGGGCGCGGGTCAACGCGAGGATCGAGCCCGAGTGGATCGAGCCGCTCGCCGGGCACCTGCTGAAGCGCACGTACTCGGAGCCGCACTGGGAGAAGGACCAGGCGGCCGTGATGGCGTACGAGAAGGTGACGCTGTACGGCGTGCCGATCGTCGCCCAGCGCAAGGTCAACTACGGCCGCATCGACCCCGAGGTGTCGCGCGACCTGTTCATCCGGAACGCCCTGGTGGAGGGCGACTGGCGCACCCACCACAAGTTCTTCGCCGACAACCGCAGGCTGCTCACCGAGGTCGAGGAGCTGGAGCACCGGGCGCGGCGCCGGGACATCCTCGTCGACGACGAGACCCTGTTCGACTTCTACGACCGGCGGATCCCAGCGCACGTCGTGTCGGGCGCCCACTTCGACTCGTGGTGGAAGCACAAGCGCCGGGACGAGCCCGAGCTGCTCGACTTCGAGCGCGAGATGCTCATCAACGAGAAGGCCGGCGCGGTCACCAAGGCCGACTACCCGGACACCTGGCGGCAGGGCCGGCTCGCGTTCCGCGTCACGTACCAGTTCGAGCCGGGTGCCGACGCCGACGGCGTCACCGTCCACGTGCCGCTCCAGGTGCTGAACCAGGTGACCGGCGAGGGCTTCGACTGGCAGATCCCGGGGCTGCGCGAGGAGGTCGTGACGGAGCTGATCCGCTCCCTCCCGAAGCCGATCCGCCGCAACTACGTGCCGGCGCCGAACTTCGCGAAGCGGTTCCTGGCCGCGGCGGCGCCCGGCGCGGAGCCGCTGACGTCCGTCCTGGCGCGGGAGCTGAAGCGCATGGTGGGCGTCCCGGTGAGCCCGGACGACTTCGACTGGACGAAGGTCCCCGACCATCTGAAGATCACCTTCCGGATCGTCGACGAGCGGCGCCGCAAACTCGCCGAGGACAAGGACCTGGAGGCGCTGAGGCTGAGGCTGCGCCCGAAGACCCGCCAGGCCCTGTCGAAGGCCGCGGCGGCCGCCACGGCGGGCCCCTCGGGCCCGGGGAGCGGGTCGCTGGAGCGCTCGGGCCTGACGGACTGGACGATCGGCACCCTCACCCGCGTCTTCGAGACCCGCCGGGCGGGCCAGCCGGTGAAGGCGTACCCGGCACTCGTCGACCAGGGCGAGACGGTCGCCGTGCGCCTCTTCGACACCGAGGCCGAGCAGACGCGGGCGATGTGGCGGGGCACCCGGAGGCTCGTCATGCTGAACATCCCGGTGAATCCGGCGAAGTTCGCGTCCGACAAGCTGACGAACCAGCAGAAGCTGGCCCTGTCCCGCAATCCGCACGGCTCGGTGCAGGCCCTGTTCGAGGACTGCGCGACGGCGGCGGCGGACCGGCTGATCGCCGACCACGGCGGTCCGGCCTGGGACGAGGAGGCGTACCGAAAGCTCTACGACGGCGTCCGCGCCGACCTGGTCGACCTGACCGTGCGGACGGTGGACCAGGTCCAGCAGATCCTGGCCGCCTGGCAGTCCTGCGAGCGGCGCCTGAAGACCGTGACCAGCCCGGTCCTGGTGAACAACGTGCAGGACGTGCGCGAGCAGCTGGCGGCGCTCGTGCCGCCCGGCTTCGTCACCGCGACGGGCCTGCGCCGCCTGCCGGACCTGATGCGGTACCTGGTGGCGGTGGACCGGCGCCTCCAGCAGATGCCGACGTCGGCGCAGCGGGACACCGCCCGCATGGAGAGGGTCCACGAGATGCAGGACGAGTACGCGTGGCTGCTGGAGCAGTTCCCGGAGGGGCGGCCGGTGCCGCAGGAGGTGCTGGACGTCCGGTGGATGATCGAGGAGCTGCGGGTGAGCTACTTCGCGCACGCCCTGGGGACGGCGTACCCGGTGTCGGACAAGCGGATCGTGAAGGCGATCGACGCGCTGGCGCCGTGAAACCGGGCGGCGCGGTGACGGTGCGGTCGCCTTGGGTGAGTTCGACCGCACGGTCTGACCTGCTGTAGAGTCTCTCTCGCAGCCAAGGAGCGAACGGCTGCGAAACCTGGTCCTGTGGATCAGTTTGGAGTGCTCGCCACCCTGTCAAGGTGGAGGCCGCGGGTTCAAATCCCGTCAGGACCGCATCGATCGACCGAGGCCCGCACCATCAGGTGCGGGCCTCGGTCGTGCTTCCGTACCCCGTACCCCGCGGGGCCTCGGGCCGTCTCGCCGCCTACGGCCGGGCGGCGCGTCGGTCGGGATGGCGCCCAGGCCACCGGCCGTCTCCCGAAGGCGTTCCGGTACGGGGCCTACGCGCTCCCGCCTCTCCGTTCCCGGCACCGGGCGAACACCCTTCTCCCGTACGCCGCCCCGCGTCCGGAGCGGCGCGGGCGGGGCCGGGGGCGCCGGCACAAGGTCGCCGACCGCTCCTGACGGGACGTCGAAGCCCCCGCCGCGATGTGACGCGAGTCACGGAACCCTTCCGGGAAACGGCCCCACCGGCCCCTTCCGCCCATCAGGCCCATTTAATGTGTGCAATTGCACTGCCCTCCACCGTCGTCGCGGCACAAAAAAAGGATCGCGCCGGACCCGGCGGAGTCCAGCGCGATCGATGACGTCAGCCCGTTGGGGCGGGTGGCCGCCAGTGGAGCACGAAGCGGGCGGGCCGGGTTGGGGGACCCGGAAGAGCCCGGTTCACAGGGGGTGTTCAGGCCTCGCTACGCTGCTGCGGGATACCCGCGAGCAGCGCACGGACCTCTGCCTCGCGGTACCGTCGGTGTCCACCCAGCGTGCGGATGGACGTGAGCTTGCCTGCCTTGGCCCAGCGGGTCACCGTCTTCGGGTCCACGCGGAACATCGTGGCGACCTCGGCGGGGGTCAGCAGCGGCTCAGCATCAGGGGTGCGAGCGGTCATGAGCGGCCTCCTCGGGAGAACCGACGTTCTCGGTTCTTTCCTCTAAATTCTGCACCTTGACCCGCGTTGCCCGAAATGGCGGACGCGGGCCGAGTCGGTTATAGGACGAACGGCTTGTCCTCGGCACTACAACTACACCATCTGTCCAGCCACCTTCGGCCAAACCGATGGAATTGCCCTCTCAGGCATCCATCAACGGCGGAAGTCGATGGACCATGCCATAGCGGACAGTCACGTCACAGTGACGATCAGTCACAGAGCGATCAGGAGCCACCAGACCCCCCATAGCGTGCAATGCTGAGCCTTCCACCCATAGTTGGGCGGAAAGAGTCCTCCCCGGACTCCTTGTCCTATTTTGGCACGAGGTTGGGCGATGGGCGCAAGAGCCACTGTCAGTGCGATCCATCACCCTTGGGACAAAGGCCCGGTTCGGCGGAGAGCCGTCCGTCTTACGACGTCACACAAGACTCAGGCGCAACAGCCTCCGGCGCAACAGCCTTAACTGGGGAATCTTCGGTTCAGTTGGCGGACTGCCGCTCCCGCACCGCGCGCCACCGCTCCGCGAGCCGTTCGTAGGCCACCCCCGCGGCCGCCTCGTCGCCGTTCCGGAGCGCGGCGATGCCCGTCGCGACGTCCGCCGCGGACCGGTCCCCGGCGAGCAGCTCCGCCGGCAGGGCGTGCACCAGGCCGCCGTAGTCCAGCTCCACCAGCGAACGCGGGTGGAACTCCTCCAGCCACCGCCCCACGTCCACCAGGCCCTCCGTGAGCGGTCCCTCGTCGATCGACTCGCGCAGCGTCCGCAGCGACCGCGCCACCCGCCGCCGCGCCTGGACCATCGGCGTCCGGTACCGCAGCATCGGCGCCTCCCCGCCCCCGTCGCCCGGTACGTACTCGCGCTCCTCGTCCGCGAAGAGGACGAACCAGCGCACGGGCACCTGCCACACGGCGCTCCTGATCCACGGCCGCGCGTCCGGGTTCCGCTCCCGCCACCGCTCGTGGTCCGCCTCCGCCTGCCCCCGCACCACCGGCGGCACCGCCGCGTCCAGCACGGGCCGCGGCAGCAGCCCCGGCGACTCCCCCAGCGCCAGCCAGGCGCGCAGCCGCGTGCGCCACGGGCAGACGCACAGCGCGCCGCCCGACTCCGTCACGAACGCGTCGCCGCTCTCGTGCACCGGCACGGGCACGGGCGGCGTCGACACCAGATCGGCCAGGGCGCGCCGCAGCTCGTCCTGCGCCGTGGGGGCCCCACCGCGCAGGACGCGCTCCGCGTAACGGGTCCAGTGGGTGCGCTCGGGCTCCGGGAAGGCGGCCAGGGGTTCGTAGACGCGCAGGTAGGAGGCGTACGGGACGAGGACCGAGGAGACAGCCGGCATGCGCCGCATCCTTCCACGCGCACACCTGCCGGGGAGGTGATCCTGCCCACTGCGTCGGCTTTACGGCCAGGTAGGACTTACCCTCTTGCCGAGCAGGCCCCTTCCCACCCCTGGAGGGGCCGACACCGCCGCTTCGTACTTGGGAGTCACCACCGTGACCGATCTGACCGACGGCGTCCTGCACACCCTGTTCCGCTCGGAGCAGGGTGGCCACGAGCAAGTCGTGCTGTGCCAGGACCGCGCCTCCGGCCTGAAGGCCGTCATCGCCATCCACTCGACCGCCCTGGGCAACGCCCTCGGCGGTACCCGCTTCTACCCCTACGCATCCGAGGAGGCGGCCCTCCTCGACGCACTCAACCTGTCGCGGGGAATGTCGTATAAGAACGCCCTGGCCGGTCTGGAGCACGGCGGCGGCAAGGCCGTGATCATCGGTGACCCCGAGGTCGTCAAGACCGAGGAGCTGCTCCTGGCCTACGGCCGGATGGTGGCCTCCCTGGGCGGCCGTTACGTCACGGCCTGCGACGTCGGCACGTACGTGGCCGACATGGACGTGATCGCCCGCGAGTGCCGCTGGACGACCGGCCGCTCCCCCGAGAACGGCGGTGCCGGGGACTCCTCGGTCCTCACCTCGTTCGGCGTCTTCCAGGGCATGCGCGCCTCCGCCCAGCACCTGTGGGGCGACCCGACGCTGAGCGGCCGCACGGTCGGCGTCGCGGGCGTCGGCAAGGTCGGCCACTACCTGGTCGAGCACCTGCTGCAGGACGGCGCCGAGGTCGTGATCACGGATGTGCGGGAGGAGTCGGTGCGCCGCATCACCGACCGGTTCCCGCAGGTCCGGGTGGCCGCCGACACGGACGCCCTGATCCGCACCGAGGGCCTGGACGTCTACGCGCCGTGCGCGCTCGGCGGCGCCCTCAACGACGACACCGTGCCCGTCCTGACGGCGAAGGTGGTGTGCGGCGCGGCCAACAACCAGCTCGCGCACCCGGGCGTCGAGAAGGACCTCGCCGAGCGCGGGATCCTCTACGCGCCCGACTACGTCGTCAACGCCGGCGGCGTGATCCAGGTCGCCGACGAACTCCACGGCTTCGACTTCGAGCGGTGCAGGGCGAAGACGGCGAAGATCTTCGACACCACCCTGGCGATCTTCGCACGTGCGAAGGAAGACGGCATCCCGCCGGCCGCCGCGGCCGACCGGATCGCCGAGCAGCGGATGGCCGACGCCCGCCGCGCGTAGCACCGCGCACGGACCGTTTCCGGTCACGGAGCGCGCGTCCGCCGGGTGAGCACCCTTGACAGGACACCCGACGGACGGCTCCGCGCCTGCCCAGAGGCATCTTTCGGCCACTCTGCGCATTGGTGCGTTCGTACAGGCGTGCGTTCGCCCTGAGAGAGAGATGGCTCACGCCGGTCGGCGGGTCGACCTTGGGAAGAGGTTAAAATCGCAGTTGACCAGCGAGGACGGGGCTCCTCGCCGGTTCGGCTCCGAGGCGCGTGATGCGGGCGGCGTACCGTATGGCCGCGGAAGCAGGTACCGTTAAAGCCCACGGGCCGGTCTCTCCACGGAGAGTCCGTTCCGCACCATGAACGCGTGTCAAGACTCTGGGGCCGTCGAGCCCCGTCATCGAGGGGGTCGAGCCATGGGGCGCGGCCGGGCCAAGGCCAAGCAGACGAAGGTCGCCCGCCAGCTGAAGTACAACAGCGGTGGGACGGACCTCGCACGGCTGGCCAGCGAGCTGGGCGCATCGACTTCGAGTCAGCCTCCGAACGGAGAGCCGTTCGAGGACGACGACGAGGAAGACGACCCGTACGCCCGCTACGCGGAGCTGTACAACGACGAGGATGACGAGGACGAGGAGTCCGGTCCGTCATCCCAGCGTCGCGGCGCTTGACGCCCGCGCTCTTCCAACCCGGTCCGGGGCGAGCCCCGGACCGGGTTTAGTGCTGTTCAGCTCGCGTAGTCACCCGTCAGAGCGGCGCCGGTCGAGTGGTCCCCGCGCTCGGTGACCTCACCCGCGACCCAGGCGTCGACGCCCCGGTCGGTGAGCGTCGCCAGCGCCGCGTCCACCGAGTCGGCGGGGACGACGGCCATCATGCCGACACCCATGTTCAGGGTCTTCTCCAGCTCCAGGCGCTCCACCCGGCCCGCCTCGCCGACCAGGTCGAAGACGGCGCCGGGCGCCCACGTGGACCGGTCGACCACGGCGTGCAGGTGGTCCGGGACGACCCGTGCCAGGTTGGCGGCGAGGCCGCCGCCGGTGATGTGGCTGAAGGCGTGCACCTCGGTGGTGCGGGTGAGCGCCAGGCAGTCCAGCGAGTAGATCCTGGTGGGTTCCAGCAGCTCCTCGCCGAGGGTCCGGCCGAGCTCGTCGACGTGCTGCTCCAGCTCCATGCCGGCCCGGTCGAACAGGACGTGGCGGACGAGCGAGTACCCGTTGGAGTGAAGGCCCGAGGACGCCATCGCGACGACCGCGTCACCCGTGCGGATGCGGTCGGCGCCCAGCAGGCGGTCCGCCTCCACGACCCCCGTGCCGGCGCCGGCGACGTCGAAGTCGTCCGGGCCCAGGAGGCCGGGGTGCTCGGCGGTCTCGCCGCCGACGAGGGCGCAGCCGGCGAGGACGCACCCCTCGGCGATGCCCTTGACGATCGCGGCGACGCGCTCGGGGTGGACCTTGCCGACGCAGATGTAGTCGGTCATGAACAGCGGCTCGGCGCCGCACACCACGATGTCGTCCATGACCATGGCGACCAGGTCGTGTCCGATCGTGTCGTACACGCCCATGCGGCGGGCGACGTCCACCTTGGTGCCGACGCCGTCGGTGGCGGAGGCGAGGAGCGGGCGCTCGTAGCGCTTGAGCGCGGAGGCGTCGAAGAGGCCGGCGAAGCCGCCGAGGCCGCCGAGGACCTCGGGGCGCTGCGTCCTCTTCACCCACTCCTTCATCAGCTCGACGGCGCGGTCGCCCGCCTCGATGTCGACGCCCGCGGCGGCGTAGCTGGCGCCGCCGGTGGCACTGGTGGCCTGAGACATGGCTACAGAACTTTCGGTCGTACAGCGGGGGGCGTGGGTGCCTACGGGCGGCGGAGCGCCTCGGCGGCGGCCGTGGCGGCGGGCCCGGCGGCCAGCTCCGTCTCCAGCAGCTGCTTGCCGAGCAGCTCGGGGTCGGGGAGCTCCATGGGGTACTCGCCGTCGAAGCAGGCGCGGCAGAGGTTCGGCTTGGCGATCGTGGTCGCCTCGACCATGCCGTCGAGCGAGATGTACGCGAGGGAGTCGGCGCCGAGGGACTTGCCGATCTCGTCGACCGTCATGCCGTTGGCGATCAGCTCGGCGCGGGTGGCGAAGTCGATGCCGAAGAAGCACGGCCACTTCACGGGCGGCGAGGAGATCCGGATGTGGATCTCCGCGGCACCGGCCTCGCGGAGCATCCGGACGAGGGCGCGCTGCGTGTTGCCGCGGACGATCGAGTCGTCCACGACCACCAGGCGCTTGCCCTTGATGACTTCCTTGAGGGGGTTCAGCTTGAGGCGGATGCCCAGCTGGCGGATGGTCTGGGACGGCTGGATGAAGGTCCGGCCGACGTACGCGTTCTTGACCAGGCCCGCGCCGAACGGGATGCCGCTCGCCTCCGCGTAGCCGATCGCGGCGGGGGTGCCCGATTCGGGCGTCGCTATGACGAGGTCCGCGTCGGCGGGGGCCTCCGCGGCGAGTTTCCGCCCCATCTCCACCCGGGAGAGGTAGACGTTCCGGCCGGCGATGTCCGTGTCGGGACGGGCGAGGTACACGTACTCGAAGACGCAGCCCTTGGGCTTGGCTTCTGCGAACCGCGACGTCCGCACGCCGTTCTCGTCGATGGCGATGAACTCGCCCGGCTCGACCTCGCGGACGAAGCTGGCGCCGACGATGTCGAGGGCGGCGGTCTCCGAGGCGATGACCCAGCCGCGCTCCAGCCGGCCGAGGACCAGCGGGCGGATGCCCTGCGGGTCGCGGGCGGCGTACAGCGTGTTCTCGTCCATGAAGACGAGGGAGAAGGCGCCCCGGACCTCCGGCAGGATCCTGGCGGCGGCCTGCTCGACGTTCAGCGGCTCGCCGTCCTCACCGGTCTGGCCCGCCAGGAGCGCCGTGATGAGGTCGGTGTCGTTGGTGGCGGCCGTCCGGTCGGCCCGGTCCTTCGCCTTGGGCAGCTTCGCGGCCATCTCGGCGAGCTGCGCCGTGTTGACGAGGTTGCCGTTGTGGCCGAGGGCGATGGAGCCGTTGGCCGTGGCCCGGAACGTCGGCTGGGCGTTCTCCCAGACGGACGCGCCGGTGGTCGAGTAGCGGGCGTGACCGACCGCGATGTGACCCTGGAGGGATTTGAGGGAGGTCTCGTCGAAGACCTGGGAGACGAGCCCCATGTCCCTGAAGACGAGGATCTGGGAGCCGTTGCTGACCGCTATTCCAGCGGATTCCTGACCCCGGTGTTGGAGGGCGTAGAGCCCGAAGTACGTGAGCTTTGCGACCTCTTCACCCGGGGCCCAGACACCGAAGACGCCGCAAGCGTCCTGGGGGCCCTTCTCGCCGGGAAGCAGATCGTGATTGAGTCGACCGTCACCACGTGGCACGCCACCGAGTGTAGGCGAGATCGGCCACTGGGCCGAATGGGGACGGACCTGCCCCGGGGCCCCGGAGCGGGGAGAGCCCCCTGCCCAGGCGGCCTTTCCCCACGTCCGGGCCCCTTTCGCACCGTGCCGGTGTGACGGACCTCGCACCTCTACGGGGTCGTGGCACCGGCTCCGAATCCGGAACCGTCCGGTGCGGTGACCGTCAGTGCGCGCTGTTCGACGCGGTATGTCACCGGGCCGCTGCCCAGCGTCCCGTACAGCTTCCGCTCCAGCTCGTTCTGGGGCTGGGCGCACATGCGGCGGGTCATCGTGATCGAGCCGAACGTGAGCTTGTCGCCGTCGATCTTCACGGGGGCGGTGAAGTGGTTGCAGCCGAGGTTGCCGCGCGCGGTGCCGTCGGCGCCGATGGTGAAGTGCGGCTTGTTCTTGGCTCCGGCGGGCAGGGCGGTGGAGGTCCCCTTCTCCAGGAGGGTGTCGACGGTCCACTTGGTGTTCTTGAGGGGGGCCTCGGGCTGCTCGGAGAAGACGAGGGTGTCGCCGTCGCCGGTGGTGAGGGTGAGGCGGTCGCCGCCGTCGTCGAGGCGGGCTTCGAGCTTGCCGGTGAACGCCTTGTGGAAGGCATCCTCGAAGTCCTGGACGGGCTTCTCGCAGCCCTTCTCGGTCATGGTCACCCGGCCCACGGTGACGGTGTCGCCGTCGACGGAGGTGTCCTCGCTGGAGAAGTGGTTGCACCCGGCGGTGCCCTGGGCCGTGCCGTCCGGCTTGAACTCGACGTAGGCCCCGGGGGCGGGAGAGGTCCTCTTCGCGCCGTCGACGGTGACGGCGTCGAGGGACCAGTGGGTCCCGGCGAGGGGGATGTCGGGCCGGTCGCCGGAGCCCGGCCCGGAACCGGAGCCGGAGCCGCCGGCGCAGCCGGCGAGGGTGGCGGTGGCGGCGAGTACGGGAAGCAGGCACTTGTTGATCCGCATGCCGCTCTGACGGCTCGCGCGGCGAACCGGTTCCGCCCCGCGCCGGCGCGGAGGGGCGGGGCGGGGGCAGGGTGCCGGCTCAGCCCAGGACGGGGAGCCACGGTGCCAGTGCGGCGCGCTCGCCACTGGCGTGGAGGCGCGCCCCCGCCAGCGCCTCCTCCCAGGACGTCCGCCCTGTGGCCAGGCGGGCCCACGTCAGCGGGTCGGTCTCGACGACGTTCGGCGGTGTCCCGCGGGTGTGCCGCGGGCCCTCCACGCACTGCACCACCGCGTACGGCGGCACCCGCAACTCCACCGAGCCGCCCGGTGCCTTCAGCGCCAGCGCGTCCGCCAGCACGCGCGTGCAGGCCGCGAGCGCCTGCCGGTCGTGCGGCACCCCCAGCCCCGTCGCCGCGTTCAGGTCGTCGGTGTGCACGGTCAGTTCCACCGTCCGCGTCACCAGGAAGTCGCCCAGCGGCATCCCCCCGAACCGCGTCGTGATCAGCCGCTCGTCCGGCGCCGCCAGCGCCTCGGCGAACTCCTCCGCCGTGCGCGCGTACAGCTCCGCCAGCCCGCCCGCCTCGTCCGCCCACTCGGCCAGCTCGCGGGTGTCCTCGTCCACCGCGCCCGCGAACCGGCGCGTCGCGGCGGGCCAGTCGAGCAGCACCGTGTCCCGCGCGGCGGGCTCCGGCGCGGCCACGCCCCGCACGACGGACCGCAGCACCATCGCGATGTGCGCGGCCAGTTCGCGTACCGTCCACTCCCCCAGGCGCGTCGGCAGCGCCAGCTGCTCCGGCGTCAGACGCGCGACGCCGTCCCGTACGTGTGCGAACTGCGCCGTCACCGCCGCGCGGGTCTTCGCGGAGTCGTACCGGCGGGCGCGTTTCCTCGGCTCTGGCATGCCTTGAGGCTACCGCCGGGCCCGCCGGGCCGCGGCCGTACCGGCCTTGCGCGGCACGTCCGCACCGCCGGTTCCGCACGCCGCCCTGCCGGTCGGGCCGGGCGCCGCCGGCGGGGGCTCCCGGGCGGGCGGAGCGGGGTGCGAAACGGGCGGAGGGCCGGTCCGCGGGTGTCCCGCGAACCGGCCCTCCGTACGGTGTACGGCCCCGGTCTCAGGCCAGCAGGCCCGGGATGGTCGCCTCGTGCGCCTCGCGCAGCTCCGCCAGCGGGATGCTGAACTCGCCCTGCACGTCGATCGCGTCGCCGTCCACGACGCCGATGCGGGTCGCAGGCAGCCCGCGCGCACCGCACATGTCGGTGAAGCGGAGCTCCTCGCCGCGCGGCACCGCCACGACGGCGCGTCCCGCGGACTCGCTGAACAGGAAGGTGAACGCGTCCAGGCCGTCCGGGACGACCAGCCGCGCGCCCTTCCCGCCGCGCAGGCAGGACTCGGCGACCGCCTGCACCAGACCGCCGTCGGACAGGTCGTGCGCCGCGTCGACCATGCCGTCGCGGGAGGCGGCGATGAGGATCTCGCCGAGCAGCCGCTCGCGCTCCAGGTCGACCTTGGGCGGCAGGCCGCCGAGGTGGTCGTGGACGACCTGGGACCAGGCCGAGCCGCCGAACTCCTCGCGGGTGTCGCCCAGCAGGTAGAGGAGGTGGCCCTCCTCCGCGAAGGCGATCGGCGTGCGCCGCGTCACGTCGTCGATCACGCCGAGGACGGCGACGACCGGCGTCGGGTGGATGGCGACGTCGCCGGTCTGGTTGTACAGCGAGACGTTGCCGCCGGTGACGGGCGTGCCCAGCTCCAGGCAGGCGTCCGCGAGACCGCGGGTGGCCTCGGCGAACTGCCACATGACGTCCGGGTCCTCGGGCGAACCGAAGTTCAGGCAGTCGGAGACCGCCAGCGGCTTCGCGCCGGACGCGGCGACGTTGCGGTACGACTCCGCCAGGGCGAGCTGCGCGCCCGCGTACGGATCGAGCTTGGCGTACCGGCCGTTGCCGTCCGTGGCGATGGCGACGCCGAGGTTGGTCTCCTCGTCGATGCGGACCATGCCGGCGTCCTCGGGCTGGGCGAGGACCGTGTTGCCCTGCACGAACCGGTCGTACTGGTCGGTCACCCACGCCTTGGACGCCTGGTTCGGGGAGGCGACGAGCTTCAGGACCTGCTCGCGCAGCTCCTCGGGGCTCTGCGGCCGGGGCAGCTTGTTCGCGTCGTCGGCCTGGAGGGCGTCCTGCCACTGCGGGCGCTCGTACGGCCGGTGGTACGTCGGGCCCTCGTGGGCGACGGTGCCCGGGGGCACGTCCACGATCCGCTCACCGTGCCAGAAGATCTCCAGGCGGTCGCCGTCGGTCACCTCGCCGATGACGGTGGCGATGACGTCCCACTTCTCGCAGATCTCCATGAAGCGGTCGACGTGCTGCGGCTCGACGATCGCGCACATGCGCTCCTGCGACTCGCTCATGAGGATCTCCTCGGGCGAGAGCGTCGCGTCGCGCAGCGGGACGGTGTCGAGCTCGATGCGCATGCCGCCCGTGCCGGCGGAGGCCAGCTCGGAGGTGGCGCAGGACAGGCCGGCGCCGCCGAGGTCCTGGATGCCGGCGACCAGCTTCTCCTTGAAGACCTCCAGGGTGCACTCGATGAGGAGCTTCTCCTGGAAGGGGTCGCCGACCTGGACCGCGGGCCGCTTGGTGGGCTTGGTGTCGTCGAAGGTCTCGGACGCCAGGACCGAGACGCCGCCGATGCCGTCGCCGCCGGTGCGGGCGCCGTACAGGATGACCTTGTTGCCGGGGCCGGACGCCTTGGCGAGGTGGATGTCCTCGTGCTTCATCACGCCGATGCAGCCGGCGTTGACCAGGGGGTTGCCCTGGTAGCAGGAGTCGAAGACGACCTCGCCGCCGATGTTGGGCAGGCCCAGGCAGTTGCCGTAGCCGCCGATGCCGGCGACGACGCCCGGCAGGACGCGCCGGGTGTCGGGGTGGTCGGCGGCGCCGAACCGCAGCGGGTCGACGACGGCGACCGGGCGGGCGCCCATCGCGAGGATGTCGCGGACGATGCCGCCGATGCCGGTGGCCGCGCCCTGGTAGGGCTCGATGTACGAGGGGTGGTTGTGGGACTCCACCTTGAAGGTGACCGCGTACCCCTGGCCGACGTCGACGACGCCCGCGTTCTCGCCGATGCCGACGAGCATCGCGTCGGAGTCGGGCTTCTTCTCGCTGAACTGCTTCAGGTGGACCTTGCTGCTCTTGTACGAGCAGTGCTCGGACCACATGACCGAGTACATGGCCAGCTCGGCGCCGGTCGGACGGCGGCCGAGGATCTCGCGGATGCGCTCGTACTCGTCCTTCTTCAGGCCCAGCTCGGCCCACGGCTGCTCGACGTCGGGCGTCTCGGTGGCGTGCTTGACGGTGTCGAGGGTCACGCTCGGTCGCTCCTTCGCGCGGGGTGGTACTGGTATCGCGGGCCGGGGCGCTCGGTCGCTCCCTCGGCCGTTCCGGCGTCGAGGCTCATCAGGCGTTGACCAGCTTCTTGAGGATCGAGGTGAAGAAACCGAGCCCGTCCGTGCGGCCCGTTCCGACGAGCGGGTCCACGGCGTGCTCCGGGTGCGGCATGAGGCCGACGACGTTGCCCGCGGCGTTGGTGATGCCCGCGATGTCGCGCAGCGAGCCGTTGGGGTTGCCGTCCAGGTACCGGAACGCGACCCGGCCCTCGGCCTCCAGCTCGTCGAGCGTGCGCTCGTCGGCGACGTACCGGCCGTCCATGTTCTTCAGCGGTACGAAGATCTCCTGGCCCTGCTCGTAGTCGGAGGTCCAGGCGGTGCCGGCGTTCTCCACCCGCAGCCGCTGGTCGCGGCAGACGAAGTGCAGGTGGTCGTTGCGCAGCATGGCGCCGGGCAGCAGGTGCGCCTCGGTCAGGACCTGGAAGCCGTTGCAGATGCCGAGGACCGGCATGCCGGCCCGGGCCTGCTCGACGATCGCCTCCATGACCGGCGAGAACCGGGAGATCGCCCCGGCCCGCAGGTAGTCCCCGTAGGAGAAGCCGCCCGCGAGGACGACCGCGTCCACCTGCTTGAGGTCCTTGTCGCGGTGCCAGAGCGAGACCGGCTCGGCGCCGGCGAGCCGGGCGGCGCGCAGGGCGTCCTGGTCGTCGAGCGTCCCGGGGAAGGTCACGACTCCGATGCGGGACGTCACGCCTCCTCCACCTTGACGACGAAGTCCTCGATGACGGTGTTGGCGAGGAAGGTCTCGGCCATCTCGTGGATGCGGGCGAGGGCGGCCTCGTCGACCGGGCCCTCCACATCCAGTTCGAAGCGCTTCCCCTGACGGACGTCCGTGATCCCTTCGAAACCGAGGCGGGGCAGTGCGCGCTGCACCGCCTGTCCCTGCGGGTCGAGGATCTCCGGCTTGAGCATGACGTCGACTACGACGCGTGCCACTGGCACTCCCGGTGGTGTGTTGCGTGGGCGGTTCCTTCAGCGTACCTGCCGACAAATTCTACGCGAGTAGATTTCCGGAGGATCCCACGAACACACGAAGTGATCGCATGTGACCGCGGTGGAAGAAGCGCCCCGGCGGCGCGGAAGGAGCCCCTCGCACCCCGGCGGCCCGCCGTCGAGAAGCATCCGGAGAAATCCAGGAAAAGAATCGCGTCACATCGATTGCCGTGGACACGCGGGGACAATTACCGGGTCTTCCCAGTGCGGCACTCCGGGCTGTACAAAGGAATACCTCCATGCAAATCAGGTATCGCCGCACGTCATACGTGTGACAGAACACACTCGGAACGGCGGCTTACCGCGGGAAAGGACCGATATCCGTGGCGCAGCGCGTAGTGGTGACGCTCACCGACGACATCGAGGGCGGGGAAGCGGCGGAAACGGTCAGGTTCGGCCTCGACGGTAAGTGGTACGAGATCGACCTCAGCGAAACCAACGCGGAGAAACTGCGCAAGAGCCTCGCGCCGTACGTGGACGCGGGGCGCAAGAGGTCCGGCGCGGAGAAGGCGCGCAAGGCGTTCCGCCACACCGCCGTCGACCCCGACCCGGCGGCCGTGCGCGCCTGGGCGCAGTCCAACAGGATGGAGGTGCCCGCGCGCGGGCGCATCCCGAAGCGGATCTACGAGGCCTTCCACCAGGCCAACTGAGGCCGGGACCGGGCGGGTCCGCCGTGCCGCCCCGCCCGGGGCCGACCGCCGGCCCGCCCGGCCCCGGGCGGGCNGCCGGGCGGGCCGGGCGGGGGCCGGGCACCGAGTTGCGCGGCACCCCCGGTGATCGGCTAGAGTCTGGAGCACGCCGAGGGGCGAGGCGGAAAAGCCGAGTTCCTCACGCAGCGTGCGGGTGTAGTTCAGTAGTAGAACATCCCCCTTCCAGGGGGAAGGCGCAGTGTGCGATTCCTGTCACCCGCTCCACATCACATACCCACCACTTCGGAGGATCGGGTACAGTGGTGTTCGCACCGCCCGGTGAGAGCCGGTCGGGAGCAATGCGGACGTGGCTCAGTTGGTAGAGCATCACCTTGCCAAGGTGAGGGTCGCGAGTTCGAATCTCGTCGTCCGCTCCAGAGCGAAGGCCCCGGTCAATCAGACCGGGGCCTTCGACGTTTGTCCCCGATGTCCGCCGCCTCCATGACATGTGTCATCGCCGACCGGTGACACCGCGTACTGCCCGGCCTCCCGCCGCACGGAGACGCTGGTCCCATGACCAGTGACGACCACCACACGGCCCGCGCCCACCCCGGGTGCGGCCACGCGATCGAGGCCGAGGAGGTGCGGCGCCGGTACGACGGCGGGTTCGAGGCCGTGAGCGGCGTCACCTTCGCCGTCCCGCACGGTGAGGTCTTCGCCCTCCTCGGCACCAACGGGGCGGGCAAGACCTCCACCGTCGAACTGCTCGAGGGGCTCGCTCCCGTCAGCGGCGGCCGCGTCCGCGTCCTCGGCCACGACCCGTACCGGGAACGCGCCGCCGTCCGGCCGCGCATCGGCGTGATGCTCCAGGAGGGCGGCTTCCCCTCCGACCTGACCGTCGCCGAGACCGTCCGCATGTGGGCGGGCTGCACCAGCGGTGCCCGCCCCACCGGCGAGGCCCTCGACGCGGTCGGCCTCGCCGGCCGCGCCCGCGTCCGCGTCAAGCAGCTCTCCGGCGGCGAACGGCGCCGCCTGGACCTGGCGCTCGCCCTGCTCGGGCGGCCCGAGGTGCTGTTCCTCGACGAGCCGACCACCGGACTCGACGCCGAGGGCCGCCGCGACACCTGGGCCCTCGTGCGGGACCTCCGCGACGCCGGCACCACCGTGCTGCTGACCACGCACTACCTGGAGGAGGCCGAGGCCCTCGCCGACCGGCTGTCGATCATGCACGGCGGCCGGATCGTCGCCTCCGGCACCCCCGCCGAGGTCACCGCCTCCCGGCCCGCCCGCATCCGCTTCGAGCTGCCCGCCGGGACGCCCGCCGCGCTGCTGCCGCTGTCCCTGCGGGCCGCCCAGCCGGACGGGCGGCGCGTGGAGATCCGCACGCACGACCTGCAGTCCGCGCTGGCCGAGCTGCTCCGGTGGGCGGACGAGCGGGGTGTGCGGCTCGAAGCGCTCGACGCGCGGTCGGCGTCCCTGGAGGAGGCGTTCCTGGAGATCGCCCGCTCCGGCGCGGCGGCCGAACCGGTGGGGGTGTGAGGTGGCCGCCGCGACCGCTCCGCACCGGCCCGGCTCCCGCCCCGGCACCACCACGGCGGCCGGGCGCCTCGGCGCGCTCGCCCGCGCCGAGGCGGCCCTCCTCGCCCGGAACCGGACCGCCCTCTTCGTCACCCTCCTCATGCCGCTGCTGATGATCGGCGCCCTCCGCGCCGGCCTGGACCGGGCCGGCCTGGAGAAGACCGGGATGACCCTGGTCGAGGCGTCCGTGAGCGGCGGCCTCGGCATGATCCTCGTCATCGTCGTCTACCTGAACCTCGTCCCCGCCTACGTCGGCCGGCGCGAGGAGCTGGTGCTGAAGCGGCTGCGCACCGGGGAGGCGTCCGACGCGGAGATCCTCACCGGGACGGCCCTGCCCTCGGTGGCGCTCGCCGTCGCCCAGTGCGTGATCATGGTGGTGGCCGCGGTGGCGTTCCTCGGCGTGCGGGCGCCGCAGCGGCCCGAACTGCTCGTCGCGGGCGTGCTCGCCGGCGTGGTACTGCTGGGCGCGCTCGCCGCGTTCACCGCCGCGCTGACCGGGACCGTGGAGAGCGCGCAACTGACGACGATGCCGCTGTTCCTGGTGTCGGCGCTCGGCTCCGGGCTGTTCGTCCCGCTGGAGGCGCTGCCGGAGCGGGTCGAGGCGGTGTGCGCGCTGCTGCCGGCGAGCGGCGTCGTGGCGCTCGTACGGGCCGGGTGGCTCGGCGGGGCCGAGGCGGGGGAGCTCGTACGGGCCGGGGCGGCCGCCCTGGTCTGGACCGCGGCGGCGGTGTTCGCCGTACGGTGGCGGTTCCGGTGGGAGCCGCGCCGCTGAGGAGGAGGGGGCACGGGACGCATGGCCGGACTGACCGGTTGGTGGACCCGCAGGAGCAACCCGGAGAAGGTCGAGCTCTACACGCGCTGGACGTACCACGGGCTCGCTGGTGTGAACGTCCTCATCGGCGGGCTGCCCGCGCTGGCCGCCGTGAACGAGGTGGGACCGCTCGGCGGGTGGCTGTTCCTCGCGGTGCTCCTCCACGCCGTGCTCGTCGCCGTGCTGTCGTCGCAGGCGCTCGGCTGGCAACTGGGCCGGCGCGGGCGCCCGAAGCGGCTCGCCGCCGCCGTCGCCGCGCTCACCGCGGGCGGCTGCGCCGCCGTGCTGGTGCTGCGGCGGATGTGGCCGGAGATCGACCTCCAGACCTCGATGTACATCGTGGTCGGGCTGGCCGGCTGGGGCGTCGGGGCACTCGCCCTGTGCACGGTGCGGGTGCGGCACATCCTGGGTCTGGCGGTGGGCACGGTGGCCGGACTCGCGGCTGCGGCGGCGGTCGTGGGGCTGCCGCCCGCCGACACGGTGGCGTACACGTTCTCGGCGGCGTTCGGCGCGGCCCTCTTCGCCTTCACCAGCGGTTTCTCCGGGTGGCTGCTGCGGGCCGTGTGGGAGCTGGACGCCGCCCACCGGCTCCAGGCGCGGCTGGCCATCGCCGAGGAGCGGCTGCGGTTCGCGCGGGACCTCCACGACGTGATGGGGCGCAACCTGTCGGTCATCGCCCTCAAGAGCGAGCTGGCGGTACGGCTGGCCCGGCACGGCGCGGCCGACCGGGCCGTCGGCGAGATGGACGAGGTCCAGCGGATCGCCCGCGAGTCGCAGCGGGAGGTGCGGGAGGTGGTGCGCGGCTACCGCGAGGCCGACCTGCACACCGAACTGGAGGGGGCGCGCGGCGTCCTGGCCGCGGCGGGCATACGCTGCCGCGTCGACGTGCGCGACCCGGACACGGACCTGCCCGCCGCGGCGCAGTCGGCCCTGGCCTGGGTCGTCCGCGAGGCTGCGACGAACGTCCTGCGCCACAGCGACGCCCGCCACTGCCGGGTGACGGTCTCCGCGCCGCCGGACGGCGGGCAGGCGGTGCTGGTCGTCGAGAACGACGGCGTGGGCGCGGGGCCGCCGCGCGGCGGGGCACCGGGCGGCGTGGAGGCCCCCGGCGCGGTCCCCGGCTCCGGGCTGGCCGGGCTCCGCGAACGGCTCGCGGTGCTGGGCGGGGTGCTGGAGGCCGGACCCGCGGACGGCGGCGGGCGGTTCCGCGTCACCGCGCGGGTGCCCCTCGAAGAGGGGGACCGCGGCCCCGCCGCGGGCGAACCGGCCGGGAGGGCGCAGTCGTGACCGTACGGGTCCTGCTCGCCGACGACGAGCACCTCATCCGGGGCGCGCTCGCCGTGCTCCTCGGGCTGGAGGACGACCTGGAGGTCGTCGCCGAGGCCGCGACCGGGCCGGAGGCGATCGCCATGGCCCGCGCCCACCGCCCCGACGTGGCCGTGCTCGACCTCCAGATGCCCGGTGCCGACGGTGTGAAGGTCGCCACAGCCCTGCGGTCCGAGGTGCCCGGCTGCCGCACCCTGATCCTGACCGGCCACGGCCGCCCCGGGCACCTCAGGCGGGCCCTCGCCGCGGGGGTGCGCGGCTTCGTGCCGAAGACCGTCAGCGCCCAGCGGATCGCCGAGATCATCCGCACCGTCCACGCCGGAAACCGGTACGTGGACCCGGAGTTGGCGGCCGACGCCATCTCCGCGGGCGACTCCCCGCTGACCGCCCGCGAGGCCGAGGTGCTGGAACTCGCCGCCGACGGCGCCCCCGTCGCGGAGATCGCCCGGCGCGTCTCCCTGTCCCCCGGGACGGTCCGCAACTACCTCTCCTCCGCCGTCCTGAAGCTCGGTGCGGAGAACCGTCACACCGCGGTGCGTCTCGCACGCGAGCGAGGTTGGGTATAGTGGTCCTCGCGCTACGGCGCAGGCGGACGTGGCTCAGTTGGTAGAGCATCACCTTGCCAAGGTGAGGGTCGCGAGTTCGAATCTCGTCGTCCGCTCCAGAGCGAAGGCCCCGGTCGATACGACCGGGGCCTTCGGCGTTCCCGGATGCGGCAGCGCCGAGGCCGGCGGCGGGAGCGCCCCGGGGCCCGGCGTGCCCGGGGCGCTCCTACCCGCCGTCCGGCCTACCCCCAGGCGGTGCCGGTCAGCAGCTCGTACGCCTCGACGTACTTCGCGCGCGTGGCGTCGACGACCTCCTGCGGAAGCGGCGGGGGCGGCTGCTCGCCGCGGCGGTCCCAGCCGGACGCCGGGGAGGACAGCCAGTCCCGCACGTACTGCTTGTCGTACGACGGCTGCGCGCGGCCCGGCTGCCACTGGGCGGCCGGCCAGAACCGCGAGGAGTCCGGGGTCAGCACCTCGTCCGCGAGGACCAGGCCACCGTCCTCGCCGTGGCCGAACTCGAACTTCGTGTCCGCCAGGATGATCCCCCGGTCCCGCGCCACGTCCCGGGCGCGGCTGTAGACGGCGAGCGTCGACTGGCGCAGCTGCGCGGCGGTCTCCGCACCGACCTGCCGGGCGACCTCCTCGTACGAGACGTTCTCGTCGTGCTCGCCGACGGCGGCCTTCGTCGCGGGCGTGAAGATCGGAGCGGGGAGTTCCGAGCCGTCGGCGAGGCCCTCGGGGAGGGCGAGGCCGCAGACCGTGCGCGACTCCTCGTACTCGGCCAGGCCGGAGCCGGTGAGGTAGCCGCGGGCCACGCACTCGACCGGGATCATCCGCAGGGAGCGGCAGACCAGCGTGCGGCCCGCCCAGTCGTCGGGAGCGCCCTCGGGGACCTCCGAGGAGATCACGTGGTGCGGGATGAGGTCGGCGAGCTGGTCGAACCACCACAGGGAGAGCTGGGTGAGGACGCGGCCCTTGTCCGGGATCTCCGTGGGCAGCACCCAGTCGAAGGCGGAGATGCGGTCGCTGGCGACCATCACGAGGTCGCCCGCCTCGTTGCGGTACAGCTCGCGCACCTTCCCGGTGTGCAAGTGCACCAGGCCCGGCACCTGAACGGGCTCGGGCTTCTCTACGAATCCGGACACGGTTCCTCCCCGTGGTTCTGTCCCATCGGCCTCGATTCTCCCGTACGCGGGGAGGTGCGCCGCTGGCAGGGGGTGCGGGGCCGTTCTAGTCGCGTTTGCAGATGCGGTCCAGGAGGTTCGCCGTGGCGCGCTGGACCCTGGTGTCGACATGACCCGGCCGGTCCAGGGCCGGGGCCCAGGCGAAGGTCCCGGACGCGAAGACCAGCGCCCCGGAGGGGGCCCGGTACAGGGACGTCTCCTGGTGGCGCACGGCCCCGCCCGCGTCCCGGTACGGGGAGTGCGCGAGGAGGATGCGGTGCCGGTGCGCCGGCAGCGCCGTGCGCGGGAAGTACCGGTCCGCCTCGCCCGCGACCAGCCCCGGCAGCTCGTCGCCCTCGCCGGCGCCCGTCGCCTCCCAGAGCCAGTGCCCGGCGTTCCGCACCACGAGGGGGCACGGCTCCGGGACGCGGCCCGCGTACTGGATGCCGAGCAGCTGCTGCTCCGGCCGGTCCACCTCCCGCCACAGCGCCGGACGTCCGGGACCCCGGCGCTTCCGGCACGTCAGGAGGCGGTCGGGGACGCCGGACGGGGACGCGGCCGACTCGACCCGCCAGTACATGGTGTTGGCGGAGAGGAAGACCAGGGAGGTGCCGGCGTCCCGGGCCCCCTCGACGGCGCGGCGCAGCGGCGCCGACCAGTACTCGTCGTGGCCGGGGAAGACCGCTCCCCGGTAGCGGGAGGGGTCGACGCGGCCGGAGTGGACGTCGGTGGCGTTGGCGTAGGCGAGGTCGTAGCCGTAGCGCTCGGCCCAGCGGATGACGTCGTACGCGTGGCCGATGTGCAGGGGCAGGCCCTGGCCGGCGTACGGGCGGTCGAAGGAGACCGTGACCGCGGCGTGCGACTCGCCCAGGAGGCGGCCGTCCCCGTCCCACGCGTGGTACAGGCTGGCGCCCGTGCGGCCGTCCTCCGGGTAGAGGTTGTACGCCTGCCAGGTCAGGTCGGGCAGGACCAGCAGCAGGTCGGCGGGGTGGTCGTCGCGGACGGTGAAGGGGATGTGGGAGCGGTAGCCGTCGGCGGTGGTGAGGACGGCGACGTACGCCCCGGTCGACCAGTACGACGGGACCTGCAGCCGCCAGGAGAGCCACCAGTGGTGGCAGGAGACCGTGCGGTCGGCGGTGAGCGGGGCCGGCTGGACGATGCCGGAGAGGCGGGGGCTGGTGGTGATCTTGGCGGCGCCGTCCCCGCCGTAGTGGCCGATGCGGTAGACGTCGGCCGAGAACTGCTGCGGCGGGTTCACCGTGATGCGGAAGTCGATCGCCTCTCCGGGGGAGACGGCGCCGGTCGAGGCGAAGCCCTTGATCTGGAGGCGGACGTCGTCGGCCGCGCGGGGGCCGTTGCCCCGGCCGCCGGACCGGCCGCCGCCCGGCGCCGGGCCGGGGCGGGTGGGCTCCGCGTACCAGGGGGTGACCCGGCCCTCCTCGTCCACGTACTGCTCGGTCCCGCGCAGCCAGGGCAGCGGGCCCTGGCCGAACGGGTCGTCCGCGGCGTGGGCCGCGGCCCCCGGCTCCCATCGCCGAACCTGCTCCGCCCCCATGCTGCGCCCCTCCCTCGACTCCCCCGGCGTCCGCTGGTCCCGGTGTTCGTCGATCCCGGCGCCCACTGGTCCCGGTGTGGTCGACACCGGCTCACAGCACATCACATTACGCACGTGGCCCGTCACCCGTCGTCGCGAATTGGCGTGAACGGAAGGGGGGACTCGACCACGGTCCGCCCCGCGCAGCCTGGACGGCAGGGGGGCGGGGAGCCCCGTCCCGCGGTGGGGAGCGCCCCGGGGCCGGGGCGCTCCCCACCGCGGGACNNNANNTNTACGCNANCNNNNGCNGNNCTCNCNGCCCCGGCGGTGGCGGGGGGCGCGGGCCCGGCGGGGACGG
>NZ_CP095474.1:2889308-2892996 GCF_023614315.1 Streptomyces sudanensis
GGGCCCGGGGTCAGGCGAGGCGTACGGGCTTCTCGGGGCGCGCTCCGACGGAGGCGAGCCAGTCGCGCAGCGGCTCGGGGTCGGCGTCCTCGACCAGGGCGAGGACGCCGGGGGCCACATCGGCCCGCCGTCTCCCGCCGCCGTCGGCGACGAGCAGCACGGGACCGTCCAGCCAGTCCAGTCCGGGCGCCGCACCCGCGGTGTCGACGGCGGCGCAGCACACCATGGCCAGCACATGGTCCGCCAGCAGTTCCCGCCCGCTGCGCGGGGGCTGGAGGGGCGACAGGGGCAGCTCGTCGGCCCCCGGCACGAGGATCGCGGGTGCGGCGGCCCCGGACGGCGTGGCGGGCACGGCGGGTACGGAGGGTTCGGCGGGCACGGCGGGTACGGAGGGTTCGGCGGGTACGGACGGCGTGGCGGGCGCAGGAGGCCCGGCGGGCTCCGCGTGCGCGGAAGGGCCGGCAAAACCGCCGGAATCCGGGCCGCCGCCCCCGCTCCGGTCGGTGCCCGCCGTACGGCCGCCGTCCGCGGCCGGGGCGGCGCCGCCGGGCGGCGCCCCCGCGGCGGATATCCCTTCCGGCGCCTCGGCCGCGCGGGACGAAGCCTCCTCACGGGACAGCTCCGCGCTCAGCGCCGCCGCCAGCGCCTCCCTGCCGTCGGCCGTCGAGAAGTGGTTCAGCACCCGGGCCAGCGTCGGCCCCTCCGCGGCGACGCGGGCGCCCAGGCGGTCCAGGACACGGTGGAGGCGCGCGGCCTCGGTGCGCCACTTGCGGTCGACGACCTCCTCCGGGTACCGCTGCCAGTCCACCGGAGCCCAGCCGGGTCCCGGTTCGGCGGGCCCGCCGTGGAAGAGGCGCGCGGCCAGCAGGGACGCGGCCTCGTCGACGAGCCCCGGTTCCTCCAGCAGGTCGCACGCCGGCCGCTCGCCGAGCCGCGACGCGAACCCCTCGGCGAGCCGGTCGCGCCGGGACAGCTCCGTGAGGGCCGAGACGACGCCCGCGTCCAGCCGGGACGGCCACCTCCCCATGCGCCACGCGGGCAGCGCCACCCGGGTCAGCAGCCGGTCCCACCCCGCGTACGCGAGGCCGACCTGCTCCTGGGCGGCGATCCGCAGCCCGTAGTCCACCGCCTGCGCCCGCTCCGACGCGGCGGCCGCGGCACCCCGCTCCATCTCGGTGGCGTGGTCGCGCACGGCCCGCAGCATCAGCCGGGCCACCGCGCCCGCGGCGCGTGCGCCCAGGCGCCGCACCGGGCCGAGGCCCGGCCGGCCGGGCAGCGCCACCGCCGCGTCCAGCCCCCGCACGAACCGCCGCGCGGCGGCTATGTCGGGATGGGCAGACGGCCCCGTGCCGGCCACCACCGGCGCCAGTACCGCCCGGAGCTCGCCGACCCTCATCCACCACAGGAACGGCGAACCTATGACCAGTACCGGAGCCGCGTCCGGCGTACCGGGCGGCCTGCCGCCGGCCCTGCGGTGCGCCCGGTGCGTACGGTCCTCCAGCCAGCTGTCGCAGTCCGGGGTGAGCGCTATCGCGGACGGCGCCGGCACTCCCAGCCGCACCGCCAGGTCCCGCACCATCCGGTACAGGTCGGGGGCGGACGCCTCGGCCAGTTCCACCGTCGGCGTGAGCGCCGGCCGGGACCGCGCGATCACCGCGCCGATTCCCACCGCGCCGAGCAGCGCGATCACCGCGACACCCGACACCACCCACCGGGCGGCGTCCCAGCCGGAGCCCTCCAGACGCCCCGTCGCCCGGGCGGCGAGCAGGACGACGGCCAGGGCCGCGGGCAGGAGCGCGACGGCCAGGGCCCTGCCCCGCACGCGCAGCACCGCCAGGGCCCGCGCGCGGGCGGCCCGCGCGCCCCGCTCCTCACCCAGGGTGTCCGGGGCGCGCGTCGCACTCCCGTCGCCACCGTCGGATCCGGAACCGAACACAGCCGTACGTCACCCCCTCCACCCCTGCGGCGGTTTTGCTCACTCCCCCACTGTGACACCCGCCACCGACACCGCAATGCCGGTGGGCCAAGTGCCGGAACGCCTGCGCGGCACCCTAGTTGGGGTGCCCGCAGGCGTCATTCGGATGGGGTAGCCGTCACTCGATGGAATGGCTTGGGCAGAGCCGGGGCGGTTCGGGGCGCCCGGAGGTGTACGGCGGGCCCGGAGGCCCGCCCCGCGCCTACCGCCGCTCCGCCGCCGCCCGCGCGATGTCCGTGCGGTGCTGGGAGCCGTCCAGCCGGATGCGCCCGACCGCCGCGTACGCCCGCTCCCGCGCCTGTGCCAGGTCCTCGCCGGTCGCGGTGACCGACAGGACCCGGCCGCCGGCGCTGACGACCGCGTCGCCGTCCCTCCTCGTGCCGGCGTGCAGGACGTACGCGTGCGGGGCGTCCAGCTCCGCGACCTCGTCCAGGCCGGTGATCGGGTCGCCGGTGCGCGGGGTGCCGGGGTAGTCGCGTGCGGCGACGACCACGGTGACGGCGGCCTCGTCCCGCCAGGTGAGGGGCGCCTCGGAGTCGAGGGTGCCGTTCGCCGCGTGCAGCAGGACACCGGCGAGGGGGGTGCGCAGCCGGGCGAGGACGACCTGTGTCTCGGGGTCGCCGAAGCGGGCGTTGAACTCGATGACTCGCACGCCGCGCGACGTGATCGCGAGGCCCGCGTACAGCAGGCCGGAGAACGGGGTGCCGCGGCGGCGCAGCTCGTCGACGGTGGGCTGGAGGACCGTCTCCACGACCTCGTCGACCAGCTTCGGATCGGCCCACGGCAGCGGCGAGTAGGCGCCCATGCCGCCCGTGTTGGGGCCTTCGTCGCCGTCGAGGGCGCGCTTGAAGTCCTGGGCGGGCGTGAGGGGGAGGACGGTCGTGCCGTCGGTGATCGCGAAGAGGGAGACCTCGGGGCCGTCCAGGTACTCCTCGACGACGACGCGGTCGCAGGACAGGGCGTGGGCGCGGGCCTGCTCCAGGTCGTCGGTGACCACGACGCCCTTGCCAGCGGCGAGGCCGTCGTCCTTGACGACGTACGGAGGGCCGAACGCGTCGAGCGCCCGGTCGATCTCGTCCGGCGCGGTGCACACGTAGCTGCGGGCCGTGGGCACGCCCGCGCAGGCCATCACGTCCTTGGCGAACGCCTTCGACCCCTCCAGCCGCGCGGCCTCGGCAGAAGGCCCGAAGCAGGGGATGCCGGCCGCGCGCACGGCGTCGGCGACGCCCGCGACGAGCGGCGCCTCCGGGCCGATGACGACCAGGTCGGCCTCCAGGTCACCGGCCAGGCGGGCCACGGCCGCACCGTCGAGGGCGTCGACCTGGTGGAGCTCGGCGACCTCCGCGATTCCGGCGTTGCCGGGCGCGCAGTGCAGAGCGGTGACGTCGGGATCGAGGGAGAGGGAGCGGCACAGGGCGTGTTCGCGGGCGCCGCCGCCGATGACGAGGACCTTCACGCCAGTCAGGGTAGCCCGGCGGGCGCCCCGCCCCTCGTGCGGGCCGCCGGGCGGACGTCCCCTACTCGTTCGTGTACTCCTCCACCACGGTCGCGCCGAGCTCGCGGACGATCAGCTCGTGGCCGGAGAGCGCGGAGTCGACGAGGTCCGGATCGTCCTCCTCCGGTACGTCGTCCTCGGGCGCGACCGGCGGGGGNGTGGCAGGGNCGNGNACNNCNACCNCNNTAGTTNACAATTAATGTATGCATCGAATCATT
>NZ_CP095474.1:2893095-2893528 GCF_023614315.1 Streptomyces sudanensis
GGCGCTCGGGTGGTACCCGTGACCGCCCTGGGGGGCGGNGTGGTACCCGTGACCGCCCTGAGGGGCGGAGGGGTGTCCGGCGCCGCCGGACGGGTCGACGATCGCCTCGATCTTCCAGTCGACATGGAACTGCTCGGCGAGGGCCTGCCTCAGCACCTCCTCGCTGCCGCTGCTCGCGAAGTTGTCACGCGCGCCGGCGTTGAGGAAGCCGAGCTGGAGGGTGGTGCCGTCGAACCCGGCCACCTGGGCGTTCTGGCTGAGGAGGATCCAGGTGAAGCGGCGCCTGTTCTTGACGGCGTCGAGGACGCCGGGCCACATGGCGCGGACCTGGGCGGCGCCCTGCGCCATGTCGGCGGAGACCGCGGGCCCGGCGGCGGGCGGCGCGGCNNGGNNGNTGCNNNCNACTNCANAANNNANGNTNNTGNGCCACCCT
>NZ_CP095474.1:2893560-2893660 GCF_023614315.1 Streptomyces sudanensis
GGACACCGTACGCCCTCGCCGGCACCACCGCCGGGCGCGGCGGCGGGCGACGCGGCGGAGGGCCAGGCGCCGGGGGCGCGGGGCGCGGACGGGACCGGCG
>NZ_CP095474.1:2893673-2915672 GCF_023614315.1 Streptomyces sudanensis
CATCGGGATTGAGGACGNAGGGCGCGGGCGCCGCGTGCCGCACGGGGNNNGCGGGCGGCGCGGGAGCGGGCGGCACGGCCGGGGCGCCGACCCCTCCCGCCACCACCGGAGGGCCGTCCGGCCCACCCGCGTACGCGGCGCCCGGCACCGCGGCGGCACCGGGAACCTGCGCGCCCGGCCCCGGCACGTGGGCCGCGGCGGGCCCCGGCTGGAGGCGCGCCCCGCGTTCCAGCCGCTCCAGGCGGGCCTGCACCGACCGCTCGTCGTCGAACGCGGCGGGCAGCAGCACGCGGGCGCAGATCAGCTCCAGCTGGAGGCGCGGCGAGGTGGCGCCGCGCATCTCGGTGAGCCCGGTGTTGACGATGTCGGCGGCGCGGCTGAGCTCGGCGGCGCCGAACGTGGACGCCTGCGCCTGCATGCGCTCGACGACGTCGGCGGGCCCGTCGACGAGCCCCTTGTCGGCGGCGTCGGGCACGGCGGCGAGGATCACCAGGTCGCGCAGCCGCTCCAGCAGGTCGGCGACGAACCGGCGGGGGTCGTTGCCGCCCTCGACGACCCGGTCGACCACCTCGAACGCGGCCGCGCCGTCCCCGGTCGCGAACGCCTCGACGACCGCGTCGAGCAGCGACCCGTCGGTGTACCCCAGGAGGGACGTGGCCATGGCGTACGTCACGCCCTCCTCGCCGGCGCCGGCGAGGAGCTGGTCCATGACGGACATCGAGTCGCGCACCGACCCGGCGCCGGCCCGCACGACGAGCGGCAGCACGCCGTCCTCGACGGGGATCTGCTCGCGCCCGCAGACCTCGGCGAGGTACTCCCGCAGCGTGCCCGGCGGCACGAGCCGGAAGGGGTAGTGGTGGGTCCGCGACCGAATGGTCCCGATGACCTTCTCGGGCTCGGTCGTGGCGAAGATGAACTTGAGGTGCTCCGGCGGCTCCTCGACCACCTTCAGCAGGGCGTTGAACCCCGCCGAGGTGACCATGTGCGCCTCGTCGATGATGTAGATCTTGTACCGGCTGGAGGCGGGCCCGAAGAACGCCTTCTCCCGCAGGTCGCGGGCGTCGTCCACGCCGCCGTGCGACGCGGCGTCGATCTCGATCACGTCGATGGAGCCCGGGCCGTTGCGCGCGAGGTCCCGGCAGGACTGGCACGCGCCGCACGGCGTCGGCGTGGGCCCCTGCTCGCAGTTCAGGCACCGGGCGAGGATGCGGGCGCTGGTCGTCTTGCCGCAGCCGCGCGGCCCGCTGAACAGGTACGCGTGGTTGACCCGGTTGTTCCGCAGCGCCTGCTGCAGCGGGTCGGTGACATGCTCCTGCCCGATGACCTCGGCGAAGGACTCGGGTCGATAGCGGCGGTACAGCGCGAGGGACGACACGCTTACGACGATATCGGGCCGCACCGACAACCGGACGGCCCCGCGTTCCCCACCGGGGCCNCGCCGCCACCCGTCACCGCCCCCAACGCAAGCGCCCCCCACGCACCCGCCAGAGCCGACCTACCCTTGCTGCCTTCCGGCCCTGGGGGAGTTCAGTCAGATAGCGCCACGTGAGGGGCTGCGCCCAGGGTACCCGATCCGTCGCCCGGCGAACGAGTTCGCGAGTACCCCTGGGAGTCATGTAATGTTCCCGGCGGAGGATTCGCCTAGAGGCCTAGGGCGCACGCTTGGAAAGCGTGTTGGGGGCAACCCCTCACGAGTTCGAATCTCGTATCCTCCGCCAGCTCAGAGGGCCGGACCGCGAAAGCGGTCCGGCCCTCTGGCGTTTCTCCGTCTCGGTTTCCGTCTCAGTCGGTTTTCCCACCGGTGGCGGGCGGCTCCCACAGCGCGTCCCCGACCTGCCGGGCGACCTCGCGCGGCATGACACCGGTCACCCGTACGCAGCGGGCGGGCATCCGCGCCGCTCCGCGGTGCGCGGGTCGATCCGGTGGCGAACGGGAGGGAGGCCGGGGCGAGTGGTGGGGCGCCAGGGACGGAACGCCGTCCGCGGCCGCACCGCGCCCGGATGGGGTGCGACCTGCCGAGCGGTGACGAGAACGGTTCAGTCCCGGCCCGGGCGGGCGCGTCCCCGGCCCCGACTCCGGCCCTGCAGGACCTCCACCAGCGCTCCCAGGGCGAACGACTGGACCAGGGCGCTGATGACGACCCCGCCGACCAGGTACCAGACGGACGCGTCCACCCCTCGGACCGCCCCGACGGCACCCGCCGCCAGCAGGGAGGTGGGGGCGGTGAGGAGGAAGGGCCACATCCCGACGATCCCGGGGTTCAGGAACAGTGCGGCGGCCACCTCGACCACGACGGACGCGCCGACGAGCCCCAGATAGACGGCGGAAGCCGTGTTGGCGAAGGTCAGACGCAACAGGGTGCGGGCGTTCATCAGGTTCCCCCCGAGATGTGATGTCCCCCCATGCTCCTGACGGGGCCGTGGCCCCGGCGTGAGCATCCGTACTCACCATCGGCACGCCCCGGCCGGGTGGGAGGTCGCCGAGGGGCATGGACCGGCGGAGGCGGCGGAGGCGGCGGAACAGGCGCCAAAAGGTCCCGCGAGGCCGAACGGTCCACCGGAGCGCCCGTACAACCATGCGGGCCGGTCGCGAGTCTGTGTCGGGCACGGCATTTCCGTGCCCGATCTTCCCGTGGGGGTCCACCTTGCAGTTCCACTCCACTCGCCTCGCCATGGCCGTCACCGCCGTCCTCGCCGTCACGGCCCTCGGCGCCGGCACGCTGGCCACCGCACCGGCCGCCTTCGCCGCCGGCTCGGAATCCGTGTCGGGCCCGGCCGCGGCCGGGCAGTCCGCCGCCCTTCCCGTCTTCCCGACGGGCTCCGATCTCGCCGGCGCGGGCGCCACCGGGTTCCTCTCCTACTCCTTCACCCAGAGCGGGGCCACCAACCTGCTCTGGACGCCGTACGACGGCGGGGCCCCGACCCGGTTCCGGAAGCCCGAGAACGGCGGTTGGTCCATGGCGGGCGGTGACGTGCTCGTCCTCGGCGACGCCAATTGGACCATCAAGATGCGTTCGCTCACCCTGCTGAACATGGCCGACCCCTCCGCCCCGGGCGTCGCCATCGACCTCGGTGCCCTCAACGGCAACTACCTGGCCGTACTGAGCCCGACGAGCGTGCTCGCCCAGGTGACGAAGGACGACGGCACGGCGGAACTCCACATCGTCAGCAAGGACGGTGCCACGACGACGAGCCGCGAGGTGTCGGGGCTGCCCGCGGACGCCACGGACTTCTTCAGCTCCGGGGTCCAGGACGGGGTCGCCCTCGTCGGATACGAGACGGGCCCGGCGGGCGCCAGGACCGGCGGCCGGGCGCTGGTCGACGTGACGACCGGGACGGTGGTCGAGACGTACGCCTCCGCCGAGTCCGGGTACGACCTCGGCTCTCTGATGTTCTCCGGTTCGCATGTGGCCTGGCTCGAGTACGAGATCGGCACCGGGCTGTTCGTCACTTCCGTCGACCGCAGGACGCTCGAGCGGAAGCGGACCTTCGTGGGCTCCCGCGCCGAAGAGAATTACGGGGGCCTCGTGGGCGGCTGGCTGATGTACGGCAACGCCTCGACCCCCCTCCGGGCCGTCTCCCTGACCAGTGGTGAGACCCGCGACCTCGTCGACCGCGTGACCGGTTCGGCGGCGGCGGGCGACGGCAGCGTACTGGTGAGCGGCGGCCGGGCCGCCGACGGCGAGGGGCTGTTCCGGATCGCGGCCGCGGCGGACGGCACCCTGACGGTCACCAAGGTGGCGGAGGCGGGCGAGCCGGCCGGGCAGGCCGAGCTGAGCATCGAGGAGGTCCACGTCCCCGACACGGTGAACCTCGACACGACCGGCGGCAAGGTGACCCTGGGGTGGACGCTGTCGCACCGCGACGCCCACCTGGACGTCACGCTCACGCACACCGCCACGGGCAAGGAGTTCCGCACCCGCGTGAACGCCCCCGCCACCGGCACCCGCTTCTCCTTCACCTGGGACGGCACCATCGACGGGGTGGACGCGCCGAACGGCCCCTACGGGGTGGAGGCCGAGGCGAGGTTCCTCGACGGCTCCGGGGAACCCGCCTACCAGGGCTGGCTCATGAAGGTGGTCCGCGCGGTCAATCCGCACGACTACACGAACAACGGCTCCACGGACCTCCTCGCCCGGGACGCCGCCGGCGTGCTGTGGCGCGACGACCTGCGGGACCGGTCGGCCGACGGCAGGATCGAGTCCGCCCGACGCACCCAGGTCGGCCGGGGCTGGCAGACGTACAAGCAGATCGAGGCCGTCGGCGACATCGCGGGCAACGAGGTCGGCGACCTGGTCGCCCTCGACGGTTCCGGCGTGCTCTGGCACTACCTCGGCAAGGGCGACGGCACGTTCGCCGCCCGGGAGCGGGTCGGCAGCGGCTGGGGCGTCTACAACAAGCTCACCGGCGGCTCGGACCTCGACGGCGACGGCCGTGCCGACCTCCTCGCCGTGGACACCGCCGGAGTCCTCTGGTTCTACAAGGGCACGAGCATCCCCTCCGCCCCCTTCGCCGCCCGCGTGCGGATCGGCAGCGGCTGGAACGCCTTCACCCAGCTGGTCGGCGCCGGCGACGTCGACAACGACGGGCGCCCGGACATGATCGCGTACGGGACCGGCGGCACGTACCTCTACCGTTCGACGGGCTCCGTCACCGCCCCCTTCACCCGTTGGTCGACGTCGCTGTACGCGGGCGAGGGCTCCAAGTTCAACAACGTCGTGTGAGAAGCGGCCCCGCCGCGCACCGCGCCGTCCCCGGTGCCACCGCCGGGGCGCCACCGCCGCCGCGGTCGCCCTCGCGGTGACCGCGGACGGCGGGCGCGCCCCGGCCACGGCGGTGGCCGGGGCGGCGGGGGGTGGTCAGGTGCCGACGTAGGCCGCGAGGTGTTCGCCGGTGAGGGTGGAGCGGGCGGCGACGAGGTCGGCGGGGGTGCCCTCGAAGACGATCCGGCCGCCGTCGTGGCCGGCGCCGGGGCCGAGGTCGACGATCCAGTCGGCGTGCGCCATGACCGCCTGGTGGTGCTCGACGACGATGACGGACTTGCCGGAGTCGACGAGCCGGTCGAGCAGGCCGAGCAGTTGCCCGACGTCGGCGAGGTGGAGGCCGGTGGTCGGTTCGTCGAGGACGTAGATCCCGCCGTCGCCGGCCATGTGGGTGGCCAGCTTGAGCCGCTGCCGCTCGCCTCCGGACAGGGTGGTGAGGGGCTGGCCGAGGGTGAGGTAGCCGAGTCCGACGTCGGCGAGCCGGTCGAGGACGGCGCGCGCGGCCGGGGTGCGCGCCTCGCCCGTGCCGAAGAACTCCCCCGCCTCGGTCACCGACATCGCGAGCACCTCGCTGATGTCCCTGCCGCCGAGCCGGTGTTCGAGCACCGACGCCTGGTACCGCTTCCCCTCGCAGTCCTCGCAGGTGGTCGCGGTGCCGGCCATCATCGCCAGGTCCGTGTAGAGGACGCCGGCGCCGTTGCACCGGGGGCAGGCGCCCTCGGAGTTGGCGCTGAACAGTGCCGGCTTCACGCCGTTGGCCTTGGCGAACGCCTTGCGGATCGGGTCGAGCAGGCCGGTGTACGTCGCCGGGTTGCTCCGCCGGGAGCCGCGGATCGGGGTCTGGTCGACCGACACCACGCCCGCGCCGTCGGACTCCGGCCCCCGGCCCGGCGACCCGTGCACCAGCGACCCGTGCACCAGCGAGCTCTTGCCGGAACCGGCGACTCCGGTGACGGCGACGAGCACCCCGAGCGGGATGTCGACGTCGACGCCGCGCAGGTTGTTCGCCGTCGCGCCGCGGATCCGGAGCGCGCCGGTGGGCTCGCGCACGGTCTTCTTGAGGGAGGCCCGGTCGCCGAGGTTGCGGCCGGTGACGGTGCCCGAGGCCCGCAGCTCCTCGACGGTGCCCTCGAAGCAGACGGTGCCGCCCGCCGCGCCGGCGCCGGGGCCGAGGTCGACGACGTGGTCGGCGATGGCGATCGTCTCCGGCTTGTGCTCCACGACGAGCACCGTGTTGCCCTTGTCCCGCAGCCGCAGCAGCAGGTCGTTCATCCGCTGGATGTCGTGGGGGTGCAGGCCGACGGTCGGCTCGTCGAAGACGTAGGTGACGTCGGTGAGCGAGGAGCCGAGGTGGCGGACCATCTTGACGCGCTGCGCCTCGCCGCCCGAGAGCGTGGCCGCCGGCCGGTCGAGCGCGAGGTAGCCCAGGCCGATCTCCACGAACGAGTCGAGGGTCCGCCGCAGCGCGGCCAGCAGCGGCGCCACGCCGGCGTACCCCCCGTCCGGGGAGTCCGGGGAGTCCGGGGAGTCCGGGGAGTCCGGTGCCTCCGGGGTGTCGTCGGGGGCGGGCTCGCCGAGGCCGCGGACCCATTCGGCCAGGTCGCTGATCTGCATGGCGCAGGCGTCGGCGATGTTCACGCCCCTGATCCGCGACGACCGGGCCGCCTCGTTGAGCCGGGTGCCGTCGCAGTCGGGGCAGGTGGTGAAGGTGACCGCCCGGTCCACGAACGCGCGGACGTGCGGCTGCATCACCTCCCGGTCCTTGGCGAGGAACGACTTCCGGACCCGCGGGATCAGCCCTTCGTACGTGAGGTTGGCGCCCCCGATCCTCACCTTGGTCGGCTCGCGGTGGAGGAAGTCGCGCAGCTCGGCCTCGGTGTAGTCGCGGATGGGCTTGTCCGGGTCGAGGAAGCCCGACTCGGCGAAGAGCCGCGTGTTCCAGCCCTTCTCCCCGTAGCCGGGGACGAGGATCGCGCCTTCGGCGAGCGATCTGGAGTCGTCGTAGAGCCGGGTCAGGTCGAAGTCGGTGACGGTGCCGCGGCCCTCGCAGCGGGCGCACATGCCGCCGGTGCGGGTGTAGGCCACCTTCACGGCCTTGCTGTCGCCGCGTTCGACGCTGATCGCGCCACTCGCCCGGACGGAGGGGAGGTTGAAGGCGAAGGCGCCGGGCGGGCCGACGTACGGCTGGCCGAGCCGGCTGAAGAGGATGCGCAGCATGGCGTTGGCGTCGGTGGCGGTGCCGACCGTGGAGCGGGGGTCGCCGCCCATCCGCTGCTGGTCGACGATGATCGCGGTCGTCAGCCCGTCGAGGACGTCGACGTCCGGTCGCGCCTGCGCCGGCATGAAGCCCTGCACGAAGGCGCTGTAGGTCTCGTTGATCAGCCGCTGGGACTCCGCGGCGATCGTGTCGAACACCAGGGAGCTCTTGCCCGACCCGGAGACGCCGGTGAACACCGTCAGCCGGCGCTTGGGGATCTCGACGCTGACGTTCCTGAGGTTGTTCTCGCGTGCGCCGTGCACGCGGATCAGGTCGTGGGTGTCGGCGACGTGCGGCGCGGACGGCGCGGCCGGCCGCGCGTCCGTCCTCGTGGGCTCGCTCATGGTGTCTCCCTGCTGTCGGCGGGGTGTCGCCGCCCGGGCCGGAGTCGGGGTCGGGTTCGGGTTCGGGTTCGGAGTCGAGGTCGGGACCGGTGGAATCGGAGGTGGCGGGGATGGGGGGTNNTGGGGTGAAGNTGGTGGGTGGGGTGGAGGCGGCGGGGGCCGGGGCCGCGTGCCGGCCCCACGGGGCCGTCCGTACGGGCCGCGGCCCCTGCCTCGGCCGTGGCTGCGGCCGCGGCCACGGCCACGGCCGAGGTCACCGGACGGTTCAGCGCAGTTCCTGGATGCGGACCAGGTTGCCCGCGGGGTCGCGGACGGCGCAGTCGCGCATGCCGTACGGCTGCTCGGTGGGCTCCTGGACGATCTCGGCGCCGCTCGCCTGGAGCCGCTCGAAGGTGGCGTCGAGGTCCTTGGTGGCCAGCAGGATCCAGCCGTAGGTGCCCTTGGCCATCATCTCGGTGACGGTGCGGCGCTCGTCGTCGGTGATGCCGGGGTCGGTGGCCGGCGGCGCCAGGAGGATGGAGGTGCCGGGCTGACCGGCGGGACCGACCGTGATCCAGCGCATCGTGCCCTGGCCGACGTCGTTGCGGACCTCGAAGCCGAGGGTGTCGCGGTAGAAGGCCAGGGAGGCGTCCGGGTCGTCGTGGGGGAGGAAGCTCGCGTGAATGGTGATGTCCATGGGCTTCACGCTAGGCGCGGCTCCGCGGCCCGCGCTTCTCGATTCCTGACCGGTCTGGTCACCTGCTTCACCAGGCAGTGCGGGACCCCCGCCGTCGTGCGCGCCGCCCGGCGGCGGTAGGCGCCGGGCGGCATGCCGACCAGTTCGGTGAAGCGGGTGGTGAAGGTGCCCAGCGACGAGCAGCCGACCGCGAAGCAGACCTCGGTGACGCTGAGGTCGCCCCGGCGCAGCAGCGCCATCGCACGCTCGATGCGCCGCGTCATCAGGTAGGCGTACGGCGGTTCGCCGTAGGCGAGCCGGAACTGGCGGCTGAGGTGCCCGGCCGACATGTTCACACCGCGAGCGAGCGCCTCGACGTCCAGCGGCTGCGCGTACTCCCGGTCGATCCGGTCACGGACGCGGCGCAGCCGGACGAGATCGTTCAAGTTCTGTGCTGCGGCTGGCCTATTGCTCACACATACGATCGTTTCACACCGCGGCGGGGCGTGCGGCGGGCCGCCGGGACCGCGTACCGGCCGGGCGCCTGCCGACCCGGAGCGGTGCGGACCGGGGGCGTCGGTACGGACCGGCGGGGGCCGGACGGGGCCGGTGGGGTATGGCTCGGGGCCGGTGGGGTACGGNNCGCGGGCGGGTGAGGTACGGCGCGGGGCGGGTGGTCAGTCCGGGTGCACGTCGCTGCGGCGGTCCGAGGCGGGCCAGACGTACGGCAGGTCGTCGGGCACGTCGGGGAAGACCTCGGCGTAGGCGGCCGGCTCCTTGCGCACCAGGGCCGAGCGGTGGCTGCGGTGGAAGGCGTCGTCGCCGAGCCAGGGGGGCAGCTCCCCGGCGGCCGCCAGGTCCGCCTGGCAGCGCACCGGCGCGTGGGGGTGGAGCGCGGCGAAGCCGGAGACGAGGGAGGCGGCGCAACTGTCCTGGTGACCCCGCTCGCGCCACACCCTGCACACCTCCAGGCCGTACCGGACCAGCGCCTCCTCGTACCCGGTCCACATCCGCACCGCCGGGTGCCGGCGCCAGCCGTAACCGGGCACGGTGAGCCCCCGCAGCACCTGCAGCGCCTCGACCCGCTGCTTGCCGAGCCGGCGGCGGTCCAGGGCGAGCGCGGAGGAGTGGAAGTCGGGGTACGGCAGGAAGGTCTGCATCACTCGCCCTTCGTACGGCGTGCGCGGGTCCGGTGCCCGCCCCCGTGCGGGTACCACGCGGGGCGCCGGCCGCACCCGCCCCNCCNANCNGCCGGGGGAGCCGGGCGCGGCGGGACCGGGTGGNNNCCCCTGCCTCTTATACACAGGACCGGGGAAGCCGGGGCGGGACCGGCCCGTCCGCCGTTCGGTGATCCCGGGTGATTCCCCCGCCGGGACCGGGGCACCCTCAGGGTGGGCCGGCGCCCCGGCCCCGACCCAGGNGANATGTATAANNGAGAGACGCCCTCCCCCACCGGCTGGACGGCAGGCAGGAACATGGACACGCACCACGACGGCCCCGACCGCGACCACCGGCGCCCCGAGGGCGTCAGCGACACGCTGGTGGAGGCGCTGGGGTCGCTGTCGAAGGCGCTGGAGACGACGGAGCGCGCACGGGGCCACCTCTACGGTTTCCACCAGCTGACCGGCACGGCGGACCTGGAGCTGGACCGGGCCGTGGAGCTGCTGCGCCAGGCCGGCCATCCGGAGTGGGCCGAGCGGGTGCGGAAGGAGATCCTGGGCCGCAACGTCATCCCCGGCCACTGGACCTTCCAGATCGTCGAGGCCTACGACGAGACGTACTACCAGCCGTTCAAGGACCTCGAACGCGCCGCGGTGGACGAGCTGGCCGAAGGCCGCACCCATCTGTACGAGGCGGAGATGAAGGAGGCCCGCCGCACGGCCGGCCACCCCGATCACACCGCCCGGCCCGACACGGCTCCCTGACGGTCCCGGCGGATCCCCGAGGGCGTACGCCCGGACGGCCGGGCCCGGCCCCGGGCCGGGAGTCCGGCCCCGACCGGGGACGCGACCGCCGACCGGCCACCGGCCGCCGGTGAGGACCTCGCCGACGGCCCCGGGAGGCACGGGGTGCCGAAGGCCCCGGCCGCACCGGCCCGGCGCGGAGCGCGGGCGGGTGCGGCCGGGGCCTTCGTAGCCGGGGCCTTCGTAGCCGGGGCCTTCGTAGCCGGGGCCTTCGTGGCCGGGGCCTTCGTGGCCGGGGCCTTCGTGACGCCGCCGGACATGGACACCGGGCCCGGGGCATTGGACGCCCCGGGCCCGGCGCCCGGCCTCAGGGGTCGAACGCCAAGCGGCAGGCACCCGGCCTCGGACGCCCGGCCTCGGACATCAAGCACCCGGCCTTGGGCGTCCGGCCTCAGGCGCCGTTCGCTCGGCGGCGGCGCGTGAGGAGCACCGCGCCGGCGCCGAGCGCCACGGCGGCGCCGCTCGCGAGGGCCGGGCCGCCCAGGGCGTCGGACGAACCGGTGTCGGCGAGGGCCCCGGCCGTCGCGGACGTCGGGGTCGTCGCGGGTGTCGGGGTGGTCGTGCCGGGCAGCGGCGTGGTTCCGGTACCGCCCTGCGGGGCCGGCGTGTTCGGCGGAGGAGTCGTGGCCGGGGCCGCGACGACTTGGAACGCGTGCCTCTTCAGGGTCGTGTTGGCACCGCAGTCGTCGCCGCGCTCGTACCAGCCGCTCACCTCGATCCGGCCCGACCAGTCCTTGATCGAGGCGGCGGGGCTCAGCCGCAGTCTGAGGTCCGCGTGGGCGCCGGGCTCCAGCTCGCCGACGTTCACGGCGATCCCCTTCGAGTTCCAGGGGCGCCACGTGGTGGACGGGCCCGTGGAGAACCGGGGCGTGAACAGGGTGACGAGGTCCTGCCCGCCGGGGGCGAGGGCGACCTGCCCGTACGCGCGGTCCACGGTCTTCCCGGTGTTGTTCGTCACGCGGACGGTGAGGTCGACGGTGCTGCCCGCGGCGACCTTCGCGGGCAGGCCGGTCAGCTCGGCGACGAGGCGGTCGTCCTCGGCGCACATGCCGTCGCCGTCCTCGTCCCCCTTCCCGTCTTCGTCCTTCTTCGCGTCCTCGAGCGCCTTCTCGGCGGCGGCGAGGTCGGCGGCGGCCTCCTCCACGGCCTTCGTCAGCCGCGCATAGACCTGGGAGGCTTCGATGTGCATGTCGGCGAGCGCGTCACGGGCGTCGATCAGCTTCTTGTCCGCGGTCTCCTTCGCGGTGGCCGCGGTGGCGGCGGTGGTCTCCGCGGCCTTGACCGCGGCCTCGGCGGCCTTTTTCTCCTCCTCCGTCGCCGTGCCGGGCAGGGCGGCGAGCTTCGCCCTCGCCTCCTCCAGGGCCTTCACCGCGGCGGTGTGCGCGGCGGCGGCCTCGGTGGCCTTCTCCCTGGCGGCGGCGACCGCGAGGGCCTCCGGCGTGGTGTCGGAGAGGAGGAGTTCCCTGAGCTTCTCGTAACCGGCCTTCTTGGCGGCCACCGCCGCCTCGTACGCCTTCCGGGCCTCCGTCACGGCCTTCTCCAGGTCCGCGAGGGACGGGCTCTTCGCGGACGCGGACCGCTCCGGCGACGCGGCCGCCCCGGACGACGCGGCCGGTCCCGACTGCGCGGCCGGTCCGGAAGCGGCCGGCGGCGCGGGCGGCGGGCTCGCCGTCGCCGCGTGGACCGGGGAGGCGGCGAGGAGGAGGACGGGCGCGGTGACGGCGGCGGCGACGGCCGCCGCGAGAGTACGTCTGGTCTTCACGGATGCTCTTTCTCGGGAGCGGACGTCGTGAACGCGGTGGTGCGCACGTGCGGTCGTCCGATCGTACGGAGCAAATGGCCGCCCGGCGGGGGGAGTTCGCCACCGGGCGCGCCGCCCGGCGGCGGAACGGACGGCTCCACCGCCGGACATGTCCGGACGATCCGCGCAGTTGCCCGCACGGGTCCGGTTTTCCGTGTGGGGATTGTCATCCGGGCCCGGCGGGCGCTCAGTCGCAGACGTGCCGGTCCCGCTCCGGCGAGTACAGGTGGCTGTCGCGGAACTCCGTCGCCGCCAGCGTCCGGCCGACGATGATCACCGCCGTGCGGGTGACGCCCGCCGCCTTCGTCCGCGCCGCGATGTCCGCGAGGGTGCCGCGCAGCACCAGCTCGTCGGGGCGGCTGGCCATGGCGACGACGGCGGCCGGGCAGTCCTCGCCGTAGTGCGGTACGAGTTCGGCGACGACGCGGTCGACGTAGCGGGCCGCCAGGTGCAGCACCAGCAGGGCGCCGCTGCGGCCCAGCGTCGCCAGGTCCTCGCCCTCCGGCATGGGCGTGGCCTGCTGCGCGATCCGCGTCAGGATGACGGTCTGGCCGACGGTCGGGACGGTCAGCTCCCGCTTCAACGCCGCCGCGGCCGCCGCGAACGCCGGGACGCCGGGGACCATCTCGTACGGCACCCCGGCCGCGTCCAGGCGCCGCATCTGCTCCGCGACCGCGCTGAACACGGACGGGTCGCCGGAGTGCAGCCGCGCCACGTCGTGGCCCGCCTTGTGGGCGGCGACCAGCTCGGCGGTGATGGCGTCCAGGTCCATGCGGGCCGTGTCGACGAGCCGCGCGTCCGGCGGGCACTCGGCGAGCAGTTCCGCGGGGACGAGCGAGCCGGCGTACAGGCACACCCGGCAGGAGGCGAGGGTGCGGGCGCCCCGCACCGTGATCAGGTCGGCGGCGCCGGGGCCCGCACCGATGAAGTAGACCGTCATTGTTCCTCTGCTCCCGCCTTCGTTACGGACCACTGCGTGACCGGCATCGCCTGCCGCCAGCCGGTGAAGCCGCCCACCGGGACGGCGTGGGCGACCGCCAGCCGTACGAGTTCGCCGCCGTGCCGCCGGTACCGCTCGGCGAGCAGCGCCTCCGACTCCAGCGTCACGGTGTTGGCGACCAGCCGTCCGCCGGGGCGCAGCGCCGCCCAGCAGGCGTCGAGCAGACCGGGCGCGGTGAGGCCGCCGCCGACGAAGACGGCGTCCGGCGCGTCGAGGCCCGCGAGGCCGTCCGGTGCGGCGGCGGTGACCACGCGCAGGCCGGGCACGCCCAGGGCGGCGGCGTTGCGGGCGATCCGCGCCGCCCGCACCGGGTCGCGTTCGACGGCGACGGCGCGGCAGGTGCGGTGGACGCGCATCCACTCGATGCCGATGGACCCGGAGCCGCCGCCGACGTCCCACAGCAGTTCGCCCGGCGCGGGTGCCAGCGCGGCGAGCGTCGCGGCGCGGACGTGGCGCTTGGTGAGCTGGCCGTCGTGCTCGTAGGCGTCGTCGGGGAGGCCCGGCACGGCGCCGAGGCGCGGGGCGCCGGGCGCGCGGACGCACTCGACGGCGATCAGGTTCAGCGGGTCGCCCGGCGGGTGGGGCCAGGCGTCGGCGGTGCCGTGCAGGGCGCGCTCGCGGTCCGGGTGGCCGAGCTGCTCCAGTACGCGCAGGCGGCTCGGGCCGTAGCCGCGGGCGCGCAGCAGCGCGGCCACCTCGGCGGGGGTGCCCGCGCCGGCGCTCAGCACGAGCAGGCGGCGGCCGTCGTGGAGGGCGGCGGACAGGGTGTCGAGGGGGCGGCCGACGAGGGTGACCGTCTCGGTGTCCTCCTGCGGCCAGCCCAGGCGGGCGCAGGCGTACGCGACGGAGGACGGGTGCGGCAGGACGCGCAGCCGGTCCGGGCCGAGGACCTCCGCGAGGGCGCGGCCGACGCCGTGGAACATGGGGTCGCCGCTCGCCAGGACCGCGACCGCCCTGCCGGCGTGCGCCGCGAGCAGGGCGGGGACGGCGGGGCGCAGGGGGCTGGGCCACGGCACGCGGTCGGCGGTCACCTCCGCCGGGAGCAGGCCGAGCTGGCGGGCGCCGCCGCCGATCACCACGTCCGCGGCACGCAGGGCGGCGCGGGACGGCTCGGGCAGGCCGGCCCAGCCGTCGGCGCCGACGCCGACGACGGTGACGGTGTCGGCACCGGCGGGGCGGGTGTCGTCCTGGCTGCTGGATGGCCTGCTCACGGGCCGGAACCCTACCGGCCGGCCGGGGACCGGGCGGGCGGCGGGGTTCCCTCCCGGCGCGCCCGCCCGCACCGCGGCCGACCCGGAAGNGNNNCNNGNAGNGTCCCGGGGAGGGTCCCGGGGAGGGGCCCGGGGAGGAGCCCGGGACGGCAGATCCGGAGCGGTGGGCCGCCCCGCACCGCCGGCGGGCGGCGTACGACCGCCCCACCGGTGCCTCCGGACGCCCACCGGTGCCCCGGACGCCCGCCGGTGCCCCCGGACGCCCGCCGGGGGCCGGCCCCGCACGCTGCTACCTCCGGTTGTACAGCCGCATCGTGACCGCGCCGAAGACCGCGACGAACACCGCCGACCAGCCCAGCGTCCAGGCGAGGTCCGCCGCCGGGCGCCCGCCCGCCATCAGCTCCCGCACCGACGTGGCGAGGTGCGTGACGGGGTTGTTGTTGACGAACGCCTGGAGCCAGCCGGGCATGGTGCGCGGGTCGACGAAGACGTTGCTCAGGAACGTCAGCGGGAAGATCACCATCATGCTGACGCCCATCACGGACTTCTCGCTGCGCAGCAGCAGCCCGAACATCGTCCAGATCCACGAGAAGGCGAACGCGAAGACCATCAGCAGCGCCACGCCCGCCAGCACCCCGGCCGCCCCGCCGGCCGGCCGGTAGCCGATCGCCAGGCCCACGGCCAGCATCACGGCGGACGCGATCAGGTACCGGACGACGTCGCCGAGCAGGTAGCCGACCATCGGCGCGGGCCGCCAGACGGGCAGGGTGCGGAACCGGTCGAAGACGCCCTTGTCGATGTCGGTGTTGACCGCGACACCCGTGTACATGGTGATCATCACGACGCTCATCGTGAGGATGCCCGGCAGCAGGAACTGGACGTACGCCGACACCGACCCGGCGAGCGCGCCGCCGAACAGGTACGTGTACATCAGCACCATCATGATCGGGAACGCCGTCACGTCGAACAGCTGCTCCGGCACGTGCTTGATCTTCAGCAGTGCCCGCCGCCCGAACGTCAGCGACGCGGAGAGCGCGGAGGGGCGGGGCGGGCGGCGGTCCGGGTCGGCGACGAGCAGGTCGGCCAGTTCCTCGGCGCTCGGCGCGACGAACCCGGTCTCCTCGGCGGGCGCCGCCGGCCGCGCCCCGGCCCTCACCCGCGCCCCCGCCTTCTCCCTGGCCTTCGCCTTCACCGGCGGCTGCGGCTGCGGCTGCGGCTGCGGCTGCGGCTGCGGCTGCGGCTGCGGGGACCGTGACGCGGTGGTGCTCATGCCGGGCCCTCCTGTCCCGTCAGCGCCAGGAACACCTCGTCGAGGCTGGGCTGCCCCAGCGCGAAGTCGTCGACCGTGATCCCCGCCCGGGCCAGCTCGGACAGGGCCCGCGCCGCCTGCCCGGCCGCGTCCAGCTCCGTACGCCGCCCGCCGACCGCCGCGGTGAGCGCGACCGGGTCCGCGTCGAGCTGCACGACCGCGCCGAGCGCCCCGGTCAGCACCCGCACGGCCCGTTCCCGCTGCCCGGGATCGCGGAGCCGTACGCGCACCGAGCCGGCGCCGACCGACGCCTTCAGCTCGCCCTTGGTGCCCTCCGCGATGACCCGGCCCCGGTCGATCACCGCGACACGGGACGCCAACCGGTCGGCCTCCTCCAGGTACTGCGTGGTGAGGAGCACCGTCGTGCCCTGCGCGACGACCGCGCGGACGATGTCCCACACCTGGTTGCGGGAGCGCGGGTCGAGGCCCGTCGTCGGCTCGTCCAGGAACAGCAGGTCGGGCGTGTTCAGGAGGGACGCGGCGATGTCGATGCGGCGCCGCATGCCGCCCGAGTAGTGCCTGACCTGCCTGTCCGCCGCGTCGATCAGCCCGAACGCCTCCAGCAGCCGCGCCGACCTGGCGCGGGCGGCGGCCCGGGAGTGGCCGAGGAGGCGGGCGAGGAGGACCAGGTTCTCCGTACCGGTCAGGTCCTCGTCCACGGAGGCGTACTGACCGGTGAGGCTGACCCCGCCGCGCACGGCGTCGGCGTCGCGCACCACGTCCCGGCCGAACACGCGGGCCTCGCCGCCGTCCGGTCGCAGCAGTGTCGCCAGCACCTTCACGACGGTCGTCTTGCCCGCGCCGTTCGGCCCGAGCAGCCCGTACACCGTCCCGGCGGGCACGCGCAGGTCGACGCCGTCGACGGCGCGGGTGGCGCCGAAGACCTTGACCAGGCCGTGCGTCTCGACGGCGGGGCCCGGTCCGGTCCGGTCGCGACCGGGGTTCATGGGGCTGGTTCCTCCCGGCGGTGGGACCGGTTTCCGGCCGGCGGCGGGGGCGGCCGCCCGCGGTGGGCCGGGGCCCCGCGGGCGGCGCGGCGGCGGAGCCCGGTTCACTCGTGCGTGTGGAAGACGGGGAGGGCAGCGCGGGCCGTGCCGCCGCCCGCGGCCGGGCGCCGGGGCGGCGCGGCCTGTGCGCGCCCGTCTTCCCAGGGCACACCCGCCCGGCCCGGCCGGCAAGTGGATCAGTTCGCCGGCCGGCCGCCGACCGAAAGCGGTGCCCGTGATCGGCTTCGGACCGCCGGGTTCCGGAAGCGGCATTACGATGCGGCTGTCCCTGCGACATTTCCCCTGCCAGTCAAGGACGTTCGGCATGCGCAACTCTTCCGGCAGAGGGTTCCGACCCGATGGGGCGGGCACGTTCGTCACCGCCGTGAGGGCGGCCGCGGGCAGCGTCCCGGCCTGCTCACCGGTCGCGACGACCGCCGTGCTCGTCGGAGCCGCCGGGTTCGCCGCCCCCGCCGCGCTGCTGTACTGCGCGCTGCCCCTGGTGGGCATCGCGCTGGCCTACCGGAGGCTCGGGCGGCTCGACGTGAACGCGGGCGCCGTGTACTCGTGGGTGGGGCGGACCCTGCACCCGTTCCTCGGCTTCCTGTGCGGATGGGCCCTGGTCGTGTCGACGACGCTGTTCATGGTGGCGGGGGCGCTGCCGGCGGGGATGCTGACGCTGGCCCTGTTCGACCCCGCGCTGGCACGGGAGACCTGGCCGGTGACGGCGGCCGGGGCGTGCTGGCTGGGGGTGATGGTGCTGGTGGCGCTGGGCGGGGCCCGGCTGAGCGTACGGGCGCGGACGGTCGTCTCGTGCGTCGAGCTGGTGCTCCTCCTGCTGTTCGTGCTGGGCGCGGTGGCGCGCAACGGCGCGGCGGCCGCGTTCGACTGGTCGTGGCTGGGGTTCGGGGGCTTCTGCGGGGCGCCGGGCGTCGCCTCGTGCGCCCTGATCGCGGCGTTCTCCTGCCGGGGCTGGTACGTCGCCGGCGTCCGCGGCGGGGACGCGCGCGGCGGGAACGCGCGCGACGGCCGGTGCGCGGCGCGGCTCACGGCGGTCGTCGGGGTGGGGGTGGTGTTCCTGCTGTTCGAGGCGTTCACCCTCGCGGTCAACGTGGTGCTGGCGACCGAGGGCACCACCGCGGAGAGCGGTGCGGGGACCCTCGCCCTGCTCTGCGAGGCGCTCTGGCCGGGGGTCGGCGGGAAACTGCTGGTGGTGGCGGTGATGCTGTCGACCGTGGTGACCCTGGAGACGATGCTGGCCCAGGTGGCGCGGACGCTGTTCACGATGGGCCGGGACGGTACGGTGCCGGCCGCTTTCGGTCTGGTGCACCGCCGCCGGAACACCCCGTGGGTGGCCGTCGCCGCCGTCGGCGGGGCGGCGCTGGCGCTGTCCGCCGCGTCGAACGCGTTCGGCTCGGTCGGCGGCGTCGTGTCCGGCGTGGTCGGCGCGATGGGCCTGCAGATCGCGTTCTCCCACGCCCTGGCCGGGATCGCCGCCGTCGTCGCGTACCGCCGCGTGCTGCTGTCGTCGGCGCGGGAGCTGCTGCTGGGCGGGGTGTGGCCGCTGGCGGGGACCGCCTTCATGTCGTGGGTCTTCTACGAGTCGCTGGCCGAACTGCCCACCGCGGCGCTCGCGGTCGGCCTCGGGGGGCTCGCTGCGGGCCTCATTCCGATGTTCTGGTACTGGCGGCGGGGTAGTTCGTACTACCGTCCGGCAAAGCTGGACGCGGTACGGGAGCTGGCGGTGAAGAAGGACACGCCGTACGGCGACGTGCCGCGGCAGTACCGGCCGGCCGCCGACGAGACCCTGGCGACCGACTTCTGACCACGCGACCGACCACGGGATCGGGGGGAGCAGGCATGGCCGCACGCCACCGCGCCACCGGAGGGGGGCGCCCGGACCGGACCGGCGGCACCGGGAAGCCCCGGCACGGACGCACCACGAGGCGCACCGGGCTCATGGGCCGCGCCATGCGCGGGGACCGCTCCGTCCCCGAGCCGGACCCGTACTTCGGGGACGAGGCGCTCGGCGACGTACGCCACGACATAGCGGTCGGCCGCTGGCAGGGCGTGCGCGACCTGCTGCGGGAGACCGGGGACGACTGGCCGCGGCGCACCCACCGCATCCGGCTCCTCGCCCACGCGGCGGCCGACACCTCGGCCGTCGAGGGCTGGCGGGCCGCCGAACCCGACGACCCGGACGCGGCGGTGCTGCGGGCCGCGACCGAGGTGGTGCGGGTCTTCGACGCGGCGATCGCGGCGGGCCGCGGCACCGCCGTGGACCGCGCCTGCCTGGACTCCACGGTCATGGCCTGCCTGTCCGCGGCGGACGCCCGGCCCGCGGACCCGATGCCGTGGGTGTCGCTGCTGACGGTGGCCCGGCTGTACCAGGGCGGGGTGAGCCGGGTGGAGCTGCGCCGCTGGTGGGACGAGCTGCGCCGGCGCGACCCGTACAACACGGAGGGGCACGTGCAGTTGCTGCGCTACTGGTCGGCGCGGTGGCACGGCACGCACGGCGCGATGTACGACTTCGCCCGCGACGCGGCCGGCGCGGCGCCGCCCGGCTGCCCCCTGCCGGTGCTGGTGCAGATCGCCCGCGTCGAGGAGTACCGGTACGTGGTGGACGGGGCACTCGGGCGGGGACCCGGCTCGGTGCGGGGCTTCGACCAGCACTGGAAGCACGAGCTGGCGGTGGTGGAGGTACGGCGCACCTGGGAGCGCTGGATCGGCGACCGGGCGCCGGGGCCGGTCCGCCCGGAGGAGGTCGAACTGCTGAACTACCTGACCCACGCGGCGTGCCACGCGGGGCTGCCGGAGGTGGCGGACGACCTGTTCCGGCTGCTGGGGACGCGGGTCTCGCGGGTGCCGTGGTCGTACACGGGGGATCCCGTGGAGCAGTTCACGAGGTGGCGCGCACAGGCCCGCACCACCTCGTGAACCCCTGCCCGGCCCGGTCCGCGGCCCCCGCCCCGCGGCTCGGACCCGCGGCGGGACGGGGGTTCCGCGATGGGCCGGTGCCCGGCCGCCGCCGTCGGCGGCCGGGCACCGGGGGCGGTCAGACGCCGATCGGGCGGCCGTCCTCGCGGTAGACGGCGACGACGGCCGGACGGACCAGCCGGCCCGGTCCGTCGGGCCACGACGAGGCCGGCTTCTCGACGGACGCGCCGTCGACCTCGCCCGGGTGCTGCACGGCGACGAGCACCCGGCGGTTCTGGATGACCGGCCCGCACGTCTCGGCGCCCACCGGGACGGTCAGGAACTGCTTCAGCTCACCGCGCCGCTCGCCGTGCACGGCGACGCCGAACAGGCCGTCGTGGGTGCCCAGCGCGTTGCCGTCCGTGGAGATCCACAGGTTGCCGTACGCGTCGAAGGCGAGGTTGTCGGGGCAGGAGATCGGCGACACCTCCTCCTTCGGGTACCCGGCGAAGTACGTGGCGGGGTCGTCCGGGTCGCCCGCGACGAGGAAGAGCCGCCACGCGAAGCCGTCCGCCGCCGGGTCGTCCCAGTGCTCGGCGAGCTCCAGGACCTGGCCGTGCTTGTTCCTGGCGCGCGGGTTCGCCTCGTCCACACCGGGCTTGCCGTCCGTGCCGCGCTGCGAGTTGTTGGTCAGGGCGATGTAGACGCGGCCCGTGCGGGGCGACGGCTCGACGTCCTCGGGACGGTCCATCTTGGTGGCGCCGACCTTGTCCGCGGCGAGGCGCGTGAAGACGTACACCTCGTCGGCGGTCATGCCGGGGACGTGCGACACGTCGCCCGTGGCGAGCGGGATCCACACGCCGGAGCCGTCGAACTCGCCGTCGGCCGGCAGCTTGCCGGTGCCGTCGATCTCGGCGGCGGGCGAGTCGCCGGTCAGCTTCGCGACGTACAGCGTGCCCTCGTCGAGGAGGGTCAGGTTGTGCTCGCGGGCGGCGCGGGAGTTGCCCTTCATCATGCGCTTGGAGGAGACGAACTTGTAGAAGTAGTCGAACCGCTCGTCGTCGCCCATGTACACGACCGGGCGGCCGTCCTCGGTGAGCCGGGGCTGCGCGGCCTCGTGCTTGAACCGGCCGAGGGCGGTGCGCTTGCGGGGCGTGGAGTCGGGGTCGTACGGGTCGAGTTCGACGACCCAGCCGAAGCGGTGCGACTCGTTGGGCTCCTGCTGGGCGTCGAAGCGCTTGTCGAACCGCTCCCACTTGCGCTCGGTGGCGCCGGTGCCGAGGCCGTAGCGCTTGTCGGTGGTGGTGGAGCCGTTCGCGAAGTACTGGTTGAAGTTCTCCTCGCCGCTGAGGACGGTGCCCCACGGGGTCGTGCCGCCGGCGCAGTTGTTGAGCGTGCCGAGGACCTTGCGGCCCGACGGGTCGGCGGACGTCTTCAGCAGGTCGCTGCCGGCGGCGGGGCCGGTCATCTCGAACACGCTGGTCGCGGTGAGGCGGCGGTTGAGCGGGTGCCGGGTGACCGGGGTGAGCCGGCCGGTGCGGTGCTCCTCCTGCACCACCACGACGGACATGCCGTGCGCGGCCCAGGCGATCTCGACCTGCTCGCGGGTCGGGTTCTGCGGGTCGTAGCCGCGGAACATCAGGACCTCGTCGGTGTACTCGTGGTTCGCGACGAGGAGCTGGCGGCCGGGCTCGCCCCGCAGGGGGAGGAGGGAGAGGAAGTCGTTGTTGTAGCCGAACTGGCCGGCCTGCGCCCTGGCGGACTGCCGGTCCGGGTCGAAGGCGGGCGCGCCGCGCAGGATCGGCTCGCCCCAGCGGATGACGACGCTGCGGGTGTAGCCGCGCGGAACGGTGACCTCGTCGGCGGTGTTCGGCGCGACGGGCGCGAAACGCAGGCCGCGCGCGCCCGACGACGCGCCGGGGCGGTGCGCCGCCNGGGNNGNCGTCGCGGCCNNNNGGAGCGCCCGCGCCGAGGGCGGCGCCGCCCGCGGCGGTGGTGGCGGCCACCACGGCGGCGGCGCGCACCACCGAGCGGCGGGAGAGCGCCCCGGCTATGACGTCGCCGGCGTACTCGTTGCCACTGGTGTTGGGCACCTCGTGGAAGCAGGCGTCACCGCAGCGGTAACGGCACGTCAGAGCAGACCGGCCGCCGGCGTGCGGGGTCCCGGTGAGCAGCGGCAGCAGCTTGCGCACGGTGTTCCTCCTCCGGCGCGCACCGCGCCGATGTGATGTCGTGGTCGTCCGGCGGCGACGTTAGGCGGGCCTTCGAGCAGGGCGGCGGCGCGGGAGTGAACACGCGGTGAACGAGGACCGTCGAAGGTGGTCTTGACGCGGGCGGACGGCACCCGTACGCGCCACTCCGGGCGGCTAACCTTACGTGTCCGCCCTGGCCAGGGATGATTCTGGATACTCCCAGCAGTACGGACATACACGGCACCCAATATGCGAAAGGCCATGGCCCATGGGCATTCGGAGCTTGTTGCGCAAGGTGTTCGGACGCGACCGCGACGCGGAGCGCGGCGAGTCGACGGCCACTCCCTCCGTCCCGCCCCAGGCGGAACGCACGGTGCCCCAGGAAGAAACGCCGACCGTCCCGTCCCAGGGGGAACGCCAGGAGCCGAGCCCGGAGGAGGTCGCGGCGGAACTGGTGGCCGCCTCCTTCGACAACCCGAAGTCCGCGATCCCGGCGGCCCGCACCGACTCCGCGGAGGCACCGGCCGCGGAGGCACCGGCCGCGGAGACGGAGGCCCGGACGGCCACCGGGGCGGAGGGCGCGGGGGCGNANGNCNCCGCNT
>NZ_CP095474.1:2915678-2980644 GCF_023614315.1 Streptomyces sudanensis
AGNNGGGGCCGGGGCGGCGTCCGAGGTCGAGTCGGACGACGAGGCGGGGGCCAAGCCGAGCGCCGAGGCGGACGCGGACGCCAAGGCCGAGGCGGGTACCGAAGCGGAGGCCAGGACAGACGCCGGGGCGGAGGCTGATGCCAAGGCCGAGGCGGGTACCGAAGCGGAGGCCAGGACGGACGCCGAGGCGGAGGCTGATGCCGAGGCCGAGGCGGACGCAGTGGCGGAAGCGGACGCCGAGACCGGGCCGGCCGCCGGAGCCGAGACCGAGCCGGAGGCCGAGGTGCCGTCGGCCGGGCGATCCGACGCGGACACCGTCGACGCGGCGGACGAGCCGGAGGCCGCCGGGCCCGCCGACGCCACGGCCGGAACCGCGCCGCAGGAGCCCGGGGCCGAGAGCGCACCCGAGGCGGACGGCACGGACGCCGCAGCGGAAGCGGCCCCCGCACCGGCGGCCGAGGCCGCCGTCGTACCGGAAGCCCCGGCGACGCAGACCGAGGCCGACGGCGACAGCGACAGCGACGGCGACGGCGACGGCGAGACGGGTATCCGGGAGACCGCCGCCTCCGAGGCCGAGACCGGGGCCGGCGCCGAGATCACTGACACCGCCGAGGTGACCACTTCCGAGGCGACCGGGACCGAACCGGAACAGGCCGCCGCGGACACCGCCGCTCCCGGGGCCGAACCCGCCACCGAGACCGCGCCGCGGGAACCCGAGGCCGGGGACACCCCCACCGCCGAGGACANCCCCACCGNNGAGGNCNCNCNCACCGNCGAGGNCACCCCCACCCCGGAGAACGCTCCCGCCAGGGAGGACACCCGCCGGGAGGACACCGCCCCGGAGAACACCACCCACGGGCAGGGGACCGACCCGGACACCTCCACCCACGGGCAGGGGGCCGACCCGGACACCCCCACCCCCGAGGACACCGCCACCCCCGAGGACACCGCCGACGAGCGGGAGCCCGCGGCCGAGGGCGGGCAGCCCGCCGTCGCGCTGCGGCGGGTGAAGGCGGTGGCGCCCGCGGGCGTCGTCGAGGCGTACAAGGCCGCCGGCACCGCGCTGCGCAAGCGGGGCCTCACCGGGGCGCGGGCCGTGGTGTACCTCGTGCTCGACCGGTCCGGGTCCATGCGCCCGTACTACAAGGACGGCAGCGCCCAGCAGCTCGGCGAGCGGGTGCTCGCGCTCGCCGCCCACCTCGACGAGGACGCGACCGTGCCCGTCGTGTTCTTCTCGACCGAGGTCGACGGCACCGGCGACCTCACCCTCGACAACGCCGAGGGCCGGATCGACGCCCTGCACGAGGGCCTGGGCCGCATGGGCCGCACCAACTACGACCGCGCCGTCCGCGAGGTGCTCTCCCACCACGAGAGGACCGGCCCCGACCGGCCCGCGCTGGTGGTCTTCCAGACGGACGGCGCCCCCGAGTCGAGGACCGCCGCCACCCAGGCCCTCGCGGACGCCGCGGCGACCGGGCGGCCGGTGTTCTGGCAGTTCGTCGCGTTCGGCGAGGAGGACGGCAAGGCGTTCGACTACCTGCGCAAACTGGACGTCGACAACGCCGCCTTCTTCCACGCCGGCCCCGCCCCGCGGGAGATCCCGCACGCCCGCTTCTACCGGGAGCTCCTCGCCGCCTGGCCGGTCTGAGGCACCGGCCCGAGACACCGGTCCGAGACATCGGTCCCGGGCGCCGGTCCGGCCGGGCGCGGCCGGTCCCGCCCCGCACCGTGTCCCCGTCCGCNNNCGTCCGCCCCCGTCCCCGTCCGTTCCCGGTGCCCCGGGGGCGGACGGGGCGAACGAAGGTGAGGGGCGCTTCGGCCGGCCGATAGGATTTCGGCATGGCGGCCACTGGATCCGAGAAGCAAGGGGGCGAGGGCGTGAAGTCCTTCTACGTCTCGACCCCCATCTACTACGTCAACGACGCTCCTCACCTGGGCCACGCCTACACGACCGTCGCAGGCGACGTGCTCACGCGCTGGCACCGTCAGCGCGGCGAGAAGGTGTGGTACCTCACCGGCACGGACGAGCACGGTCAGAAGATCATGCGCACGGCCGAAGCGAAGGGGGTCACCCCCCAGGAGTGGTGCGACAAGCTCGTCGAGGAGGCGTGGAAGCCCCTCTGGAAGCACCTGGGCATCGGGAACGACGACTTCATCCGCACCACGGAGAAGCGCCACACGGACCGCGTCCAGGAGTTCGTGCAGGACCTGTACGACAAGGGCGAGATCTACAAGGGCGGCTACGAGGGCCCGTACTGCGTGGGCTGCGAGGAGTACAAGCTCCCCGGCGACCTGATCGAGGACGAGCAGGGCGTGAAGCTCTGCCCGGTCCACAAGAGGCCGGTGGAGATCCTCAAGGAGGAGAACTACTTCTTCAAGCTCTCCGCCTACGGCCCGAAGCTCCTGGAGTTCTACGAGGCGAACCCGGACTTCATCCAGCCCGAGTCGGCGCGCAACGAGGTCGTGAACTTCGTCAAGCAGGGCCTGCAGGACCTGTCGATCTCCCGCTCGGCCTTCGACTGGGGCATCCCGATCCCGTGGGACGAGAAGCACGTCATCTACGTGTGGGTGGACGCCCTCCTGAACTACGCGACGGCCGTCGGCTACGGCTCCGACCAGGCGAAGTTCGAGTCGACGTTCCCGGCCGACGTGCACCTGGTCGGCAAGGACATCCTGCGCTTCCACGCGGTGATCTGGCCCGCGATGCTGATGGCGCAGGGCCTGCCGCTGCCGGGGAGGGTCGTGGCGCACGGCTGGCTGATGGTCGGCGGCGAGAAGATGTCGAAGTCGAACCTGACCGGCATCAAGTCGCAGGACCTGACCTCGCACTTCGGTGTGGACGCCTACCGCTGGTACTTCCTGCGGGCGATCGCCTTCGGCAGCGACGGCTCGTTCTCCTGGGAGGACTTCACCGCCCGCTACACCTCCGAGCTGGCCAACGACTACGGCAACCTCGCCTCCCGCGTGGCGGCGATGGTGGGCAAGTACTTCGACGGCGCCCTGCCCGAGGCCACGGCCGACGGTGACGCCGAGCGGGCCGTCCACGCCGGCCTGGTGAAGGCGGTCGCCGAGGCCGACCGGAGGATCGGCGAGGAGCTGGACTTCCAGGGCGGCATCCTGGCGATCTTCGACTTCGTGAAGCAGGTCAACGGCTACATCACGGAGCAGGAGCCCTGGAAGGTCGCGAAGGACGCCTCCCCCGAGGGCCGGGCGCGCCTGGCGACGATCCTCTACACGGCGGCCGAGTCGCTGCGCGCGGTGGCCGTCCTGCTCAACCCGGTGATGCCGGACACGTCCGGAAAGCTGTGGGAGTCCCTCGGCGCGGAGCCCGCCCTGGGCGCCCTCGCCGACCAGCCGCTCGCCGACGCCGGCACCTGGGGCCAGCTCCCGCCCGGCGCGACGGTGACGAAGGGCGCGGTCCTCTTCCCCCGCCTGGAGGAGCCCGCAAAGGGCGCCTGACGGCACCGGTGCCCCGCCGAACGCCCCGCCGCTCCGGAGCGGCGGGGCGTTCGGCGGTCCTCCGGCCCGGACGCCCCGCCGGGGCCGCCCGGCGCACCCTGGGACGGCCTGGACCCCGTCAGCGCCTCAGGCTCCGTACGTCGCCCATCACCACCACCGGCTTGTGCGCCGGGTCCAGCCACCTCAGCAGCTCCCGCATGTGGGCGCGCTCCAGCGACACGCAGCCCTGCGTGGGCCCCTCGTGGTCGACGTGGATCCAGATGCCGCCGCCGCGCTCCTCGCCGAGCGGGCGGGTCCAGTCCAGGGGCGTCCTGCCGGGGACGCGGTTGTAGTTGACGGCGACGACGTAGTCGAAGGACCCCTCCAGCGGCTCCCCCAGGGAACCGCTGCCGGTGGCGATGAAGCGGCTGTCCCGGTCGTACGGGAGTTTCGCACCCGGGTCCGGCAGGAGGCCGCCCGCGTCGGTGAGGCCGAAGACGCCGACCGGGGAGCGCAGGTCGTCCCGGACGTGGTGGTCGGTCCAGCCCCGCACGCCGTTGTGCGCGGGCCACGGGCCGAGGACGGCGGTCCACCCGGTGCCGGGTCTGCGTTCGTACAGGGTGACCGTGCCGGTGTTCGCGTCGCGGCCCCGGCCCCGGACGACGACGGCCTGGCGGCTGTCGTCCGGGACGGCGGTACGGGTGGCCGGGCCGAGGCCGGGGATCTCGGCGGAGGCGGTGGGAGGCCCGGGCGCGGCGTGCGGGGAGGCCCCCTCCTGCCGGGCCCCGCCGGCCCCCCGGTCGCGGCCGTCGGGTTCGCCGGCGCAGGCGGCCAGCGGCAGGAGCACGAGCAGCGTCGCGGCGAGGAGGCGGTGGCGTCGCAGGGCGGGCATGGCGGGCCTTTCGGTGGCGGTGGCAGGTGTGCGGGGTCCTCCCCATCACAGCTCCCACGCGGAGCCCCGCCCGGAACGCCTCCGTCCCGGGAACCCCCCGTAAGCCTCCACACGGCCGGTGCCGCGGCCCCGGTCCGTACCCCGCCGCGGGCACTGCCGCAGACAGGACGAGGGCCCCGGGGGGCCTCTCGGCGATCCCCAGGGCCCTCGCTTCGGCCTACTTGTCCGACACCGGCTTGCGCAGCGCGATGTTCAGCTCGCGCAGACGCGCCTCGTCCAGCTCCGACGGGGCGCCCATCATCAGGTCCTGGGCGTTGCCGTTGAGCGGGAACGCGATGGTCTCGCGGATGTTCGGCTCGTCGGCCAGCAGCATGACGATGCGGTCCACGCCCGGAGCGATGCCGCCGTGCGGCGGGGCGCCGAAGCGGAGCGCGCGGAGCATGCCCGCGAACTCCTGCTCGACGGTCTCCCGGTCGTACCCGGCGATCTCGAAGGCCCGGATCATGATCTCCGGCTCGTGGTTCCGGATCGCGCCGGAGGACAGCTCGACGCCGTTGCAGACGATGTCGTACTGCCAGGCGAGGATGTCCAGCGGGTCCTTCTCCTCCAGGTCCTTCATGCCGCCCTGGGGCATCGAGAAGGGGTTGTGCGAGAAGTCGATCTTGCCGGTCTCCTCGTCCTTCTCGTACATCGGGAAGTCGACGATCCAGCAGAACCGGAAGACGTCCTCCTCGAAGTGGCCGGCCCGCTTGGCGGCCTCGACGCGGACCGCGCCCATGATCTTGGAGACCTCGTCGAAGTCGCCGGCACCGAAGAACACGGCGTGACCGGGCTTCAGGCCGAGGCGGTCGACGAGCGTCGTGACGTCGTCCTCGGTGAGGAACTTCGCGATCGGGCCGCTGAGCGCCATGTCCTCGCCGACGCGGATCCAGGCGAGGCCCTTCGCGCCGTGCTCGACGGCGAACTCGCCCATCGAGTCGAAGAACTTGCGCGGCTGGTCCTGCACCGCCGGGACCGGCAGGGCGCGGACGTGCTTGCCGGCGAACGCCTTGAACCCGGAGTCCGCGAAGACGTCCGTGAGGTCGACCAGCTCCAGCCGCGCACGCAGGTCCGGCTTGTCGGAGCCGTACTTCAGCATCGCCTCGCGGAACGGGATCCGCGGAAACGGCGAGGTGACGTGGCGACCGCCGCCGAACTCCTCGAACAGCTCGGTCATGAGCTTCTCGATCGGCTGGAAGACGTCCTCCTGCTCGACGAAGGACATCTCCACGTCGAGCTGGTAGAACTCGCCCGGCGAACGGTCGGCGCGGGCGTCCTCGTCGCGGAAGCAGGGCGCGATCTGGAAGTAGCGGTCGAAGCCGGAGACCATCAGCAACTGCTTGAACTGCTGCGGGGCCTGCGGCAGCGCGTAGAACCTGCCCGGGTTGAGGCGGGACGGCACGACGAAGTCGCGGGCGCCCTCGGGAGAGGTCGCGGTGAGGATCGGCGTGGCCATCTCGTTGAAACCGAGGGCGACCATCTTCTGCCGGATCGCGGAGATCACGGCGGTGCGCAGCATGATGTTGCGGTGCATGCGCTCACGGCGCAGGTCGAGGAAGCGGTACTCCAGGCGGCGCTCCTCGTTGACGCCGTCGTCCGTGTTGATGGTGAAGGGCAGCGGCCCGGCGGCGCCCAGCACCTCGACCTCGGAGACCTCGACCTCGATCTCGCCGGTCGGCAGGTCCGCGTTGACGTTCTCGGCACCGCGCGAGACGACCTTGCCGTCCACACGGACGACGGACTCCTTGGTCTGCTTGTCGAGGGCCTCGTACGCGGGGGTACCGGGCCGGGCGACGAGCTGCGTGATGCCGTAGTGGTCGCGCAGGTCGATGAAGAGGATGCCGCCCAGGTCGCGCCGATTGTGCAGCCAGCCACTCAGCCGGACGTCGGTGCCGACGTCAGAAGCGCGGAGCTCGCCGCAGGTGTGGGACCTGTACCGATGCATCGTCGTTCATCCAGTCTTCGCGGATCGGGGTCGGTGTTTCACGTGAAACGACACACGGTGTTCCACGTGAAACACCGACCAGGGTACCGGGCGGCCGGTTCCAGGCTTTCGCACAGTGGCGTCACTTCGGTCCATCTTCCTAAAGTGGGACAATGCGCACCGAGGACCTGCTGGCCACGATCCTGACCGGCCTGTGGCAGTGGGGGCACGCGACCGGGATCATCGAGCTCGACGCCGAGGCGGCCCGCCTGCTCGGGCTGCCCGCCGAGCCGGTCGGGGTGACGGAGGGTGTGGTGCGCTCCCGGGTCCACCCGGTCGACTGGAACGAGTTCGGCGCCGTGGCCAGCCTGGCCCTCGCGGAGGACACCATCGCCGAGGCGCGGCTGCGGGTGATGGACGAGAAGGGCCAGGTGGTCCGCACGATCCGCTCGCGGGCCAAGCCGATGTCGGACGAGGCCGGGATGCGCCTGGTCGGCACGTTGCAGCAGGTCGCCGAACCGCACCCGGGAAGTGCCGCGCAGACACCGGTGACGGGTGACTGGCGGCGTTCGCGGGAGGCGTTCCTGCTGGACGCGGGCCGGGCCCTGGCGGAGGCGCGGTCGACGGCGGAGGTGCTGCGGGTCGCGGCCTCCCTGTCGATGCCGGGCTTCTCCCCGGACGGGCTCGCGGTGTTCGGGGTGACGGGCGACCGGCTGACGATGATCGGGCAGCACGGGTACCACCCCGACGACGAGGACCTGTTCTCGGAGATGCCGCTGGACGCGGACTACCCGGCGGCGGAAGTGGTCCGCACCGGGCGGGCGGTGTACCTGTCGACGCCGGAGGAGTACCGGACGCGATTCCCGGCCACGTGGTCGTCGGTCCGGCACCTCGGCCGGGAGTCGTGGGCGTTCCTGCCGCTGATCGTCGCGGGCCGGACGATGGGCGCGTGGATGGCGGCGTTCACCCATCGGGTGGGGTTCACCCCGGACGAACGGTCGGTGCTGACGACGGTGGCGCGGATGCTGGCGCAGGCCCTGGCCAGGGCGGGGGTGGCGGAGTCGGAGCGGGAGCTCTCCCTGGGCCTGCAGCGGACGATGATGCCGATCCTGGGCCCGGCGATCCCCGGCATGGAGGTGGCCGCGCGGTACGTGCCGACGGGCGGCGGGCTGCAGGTGGGCGGGGACTGGTACGACATGATCCAGTTGCCCGGCGGGCGGGCCGCGTTCGTGATCGGTGATGTGCAGGGGCACGACGTGCGCGCGGCGGGACTCATGGGCCAGCTCCGGATCGCCCTGCGCGCGTACGCCTCGGAGGGCCACCGGCCGGACGCGGTGCTCTCCCGGGCGTCGCGGTTCCTGCACGGGATCACGGAGGGCGGGGGCGGAGGCGGGGACGCCGACGGAGCACGGTTCGCGACCTGCCTGTACCTGGAGGTCGATCCGGCGACGGGCACGCTGGACATCGCCCGCGCCGGGCACCCGGACCCCGCGGTGCTGATGCCGGACGGCACGGTGATCATCCAGCCGACGGACGGAGGGCTGCCGCTGGGGATCGTCCCGGACACGGACTACCCGACCACCCGGATGACGCTGGAACCGGGCGAGACGCTGATGGTCTGCACGGACGGCCTGCTGGAGACCGGCGGGCACGACCTGGAGACGGGCTGGCTGCGCATCCGCAGGCTCCTGGAGGAGCACCACTCGTACCGCACGCTGGAGGGCCTCGCGGACTCCCTGGTGGAGGCGGTGCACGGGCCCGGTTCGCACCACACGACCGGTCCGCTCGCGGATCGCCGGGAGGACGACATCGCCGTGCTGCTGCTGTCGCGCAGCGGCGGGCCGACCGGGCGGCTGGCCCCGCCGCGGCGTATGACGCTGACGGTGGCACAGGTGGAGCCGGAGCGGATCGCGGGGGCGCGGCAGCTGCTCCGGGAACTGCTGCACGACTGGACGGACGGCGACCAGGTCGACTCGGCGGTGCTGATGGTGTCGGAGATGGTGACCAACGTGCTGCTCCACACGGACGGGGACGCGCGGCTGGTGGCGGAGGCGCGCGGGGAGCACGGCAGGCGCCGGCTGCGGGTGGAGGTCGCGGACGCGAGCGACGAACTGCCGCACCGCCGCCGGCCGGGCGAGATGGCCTCGTCGGGACGGGGGTTGATGCTGATGGAGGTGCTGGCGCACAGCTGGGGCGTGGACCCGCGGGGCGAGGGCAAGTCCATCTGGTTCGAGCTCCACGAGGACGGGGCGCCGAACACCGGATGGTAGTGCCGCCGCCCTCCGCCGAAGACCCCGAGCGCCGCGGCAGGGCACACGGCGGGCCGGGACCCCGCCGGCGGCCGGAGCCGGGAAGGGCCGGGGCGGTCGGCGGCCCGGAAGGCGACGGGCCGGTAAAAGGGACGTCGACGAACCGAAAGCGACGGGCCGTCAAAGGGGGGGCCGACGAACCGGAGGCGACGCACCGCCGGCCGGGTTCAGAACGGCCGCTTCCTCTCTGCGCCGTGGACGGCGGGGACCCGGCCGAGGCGGCCGGCCTGGAAGTCCTCGAACGCCTGGAGGAGTTCCTCGCGGGTGTTCATGACGAACGGCCCGTAGTGCGCCATGGGCTCCCGGATGGGCCGTCCGCCGAGGAGCACGATCTCCAGATCGGGCGTGTTGCCGTCCTGCTTCTCGTCGGCCCGCACGGTGACCGACCGGCCGTCGCCGAAGACGGTGGTCTGCCCGGTGCGGACGGGCCGCCGCTCGGTGCCGACCGCACCGCGCCCGGCGAGGACGTAGGCGAGGGCGTTGAAGTCGGGGCGCCAGGGCAGGGTGACCTCGGAGCCGGGCCGCAGCGTGGCGTGGACCATGGTGATGGGCGTGTGGGTGATGCCCGGCCCCTCGTGCCCGTCCAGCGCGCCGGCGATGACGCGGAGCAGCGCGCCGCCGTCGGGTGAGGTGAGGAGCCTGACGGAGCCGCCGCGGATGTCCTGGTAGCGGGGGTCCTTCATCTTGTCCCGGGCGGGGAGGTTCACCCACAGCTGGAGGCCGTGGAAGAGCCCGCCGGACACGACGAGCGACTCCGGGGGCGCCTCGATGTGCAGCAGCCCGGCCCCGGCGGTCATCCACTGCGTGTCCCCGTCGGTGATGGTGCCGCCGCCGCCGTTGGAGTCCTGGTGGACGAAGGTGCCGTCGATCAGGTAGGTGACGGTCTCGAAGCCGCGGTGCGGATGCCAGGGAGTGCCCTTCGGCTCTCCGGGCTGGTACTCCACCTCGCCCATCTGGTCCATCATGATGAACGGGTCGAGGTACCGGTAGTCGATCCCCGCGAACGCCCGGCGCACCGGGAAGCCCTCGCCCTCGAAGCCGCTCGGCGCGGTCGTCACGGCCAGTACGGGACGGGCCGCGGCGCCCGCGGGCGCGGCGACGCGGGGCAGGGTCAGCGGGTTCTGGACGGTGACGGCGGGCATGGCGGGCCTCCGGGGCTCGACGGGGCGACGTGGCCCACTTTAGTTGAACGTTGAACTTCATGCCAGTGGAACACCTCCCCGTACCCTGCGGCCCCGGGTCGGCGCGCGTCCACGGGGCATGGCGGGAGCCGCCCCCCGCGGGGCGCGCGCCGGCCGCGGCGGTACCGTCGCCACCCCCGCGCGGACGGGAGCGGACGGGAGGGAACGGGGGCGGACGGGGGCGTTCGGCCGCGTCCGCCGCGGCGGTACCGAGGTCCCGCCGCGGCGGGCCCGTCCGGTACGGCACCGGCACCACCCCGACGGGACGGCGGAACGGCGGAACGGCAGGACGGCAGGACGGCAGGACGGCGGGACGGCAGGCAACCGCCCGGAAGCCGGGGGACCCGAGGGGCGCCGCGACCGGAGGGCCCGCGCGGCGACGGCCCGAAGACCGGGCGGCGCGGAAGCCGACGGCCGTCCGGCGGCGCGGACAAAGCGGAGCCGGTGTCGGGCCACCCGGCGCCGGGTGGCGCCTCCCGTGCCGGGGCGGGCTCGCCCGCGGCGGGCGACTTCTCGACCACTCCCGGGTACGGCGGGCACCGTCCGGACGTGGCGTGCATCAGCCACGGGACTGTCACTCACCGTGCAATGTTCCTAACGTGAGGTCACGGGGCGTCGGGTCTTCGGACCGCCCCGGATCGTCGCCTCTTCCGCTGCGTCGACATCGGACGCCAACAGCTGTGTAAGGAGTGCGGGCATGTCTACCCGGCGCCGCTTCACCTGTTTCTCCCTCGTCCTGGCACTCGCGGTCGGCGGCGTGACGATCGGCAACGCCAACGCCGGCCCGGTGGACGCACCCCGGTCCGCGGCCGCCGACTCCCCTTCGTGGGACGCCGCCACCGTCTTCCGGGGGATCTTCTTCGGGCAGGGCCCTGTCGCCGCGAGGATCCCCGCGCACTACTTCCCGGGGGTGAAGCCCGCCTCGCCGGAGCAGAGGCGGGCCGTCGACAGGCTCATGGCCCAGGTCGAGCACAGGCACCCCGGCACGGTGGGAGCCGTCGCGGCCGCGATCGACTCGGGCTCTCCGCAGCGCACCAGGGAGGCGATCAGGGCCGCGGCCGCGCACCTCAACGAGGTGGTGAAGTCCAGCGGCGCCGCAGAGGCGCTGGTGAACCCGAACTGCGCGGCGATGATCGCGGGGGCCTTCTACTTCGTGGTCGTGTACTTCGCCATGTTCAGGTACTACGACGTCGACTGGGGAAGTGTCGGCGCCTCCGGCAACCGCACCCTGGAGAACGAGCGCTTCGTGGTCGACGTGCTGAACGGCCTGGGGAAGTGACTGCGGAGAGCGTGAGGAGGAGCCGGGGTGGACACGTCCCGCTTCCTGGTGCGCAGGGCACGCACCGCCTTGGTCCTGGCGTCGGTGGCGGTGCTGGGCCTCCTTCAAGTGGCGTTCAGCGTCGTTCCCGAGACAGCCGCCGGAAGTCCCACCGCGGCGCCGGTCGTGCGCTCCTTCCTGCCGGAGGGATGGGCGTTCTTCACCCGGAGCCCCCGCGAGCCGCGGCAGTCGGTGTGGGTGGAGAAGGAACCGGGGGCATGGAGCGAGGTGGAGCGGACCGGGGGCGCGTCCCCGTCGAACCTCTTCGGTGTCAGCAGGGCGCTGCGGGCCCGGAACGTGGAACTGGGGCACCTGTACCAGCAGGCGGTCGACGAGAAGGCGACCTGGGTGGAGTGCGAGGGCAGGGCCCCGGCCGCCTGTCTCGCCGGCACCCCGGTTTCCGCGAGGCTCCGGAACCACTCGCCGTCGCCGGTGCTGTGCGGAACCCTGGGCATCTCCGAGCGTGAACCGCTTCCCTGGGCGTGGGCGAAGGAGTACCCCCCGGAGACCATGGCCACGCGCGTGCTGCACCTGGAGGTCGCATGCTCCTGAGAATCGGGGCATGGCTCACGGCGATCACGGCGCGGGACCCGTTCGGCAACGTGCTGGGGGTGTCCCGGAGCCTGCTCGCGTCGGCGACCTTCCTGACGCTCGCCGTCAACGGACCCGACACGCTCTTCGTCCCATCCGCGCCCGGTACGGCCGGCAGGGCGCAGCAGTGTGACGGGGCGTCGGCGATCGGTCTGTTCTGCGTCGCGCCCTCGCTCGAGGCGGGCAGGCTGGCGGCCCTGGCGGTGCTGTTCGCGGTGATCGTCGGCTGGCGGCCGCGGTGGACCTGCGTTCCCCACTGGTACGTGGCGTTCAGCGTCCAGAACAACGCGACCGTCCTGGACGGCGGAGACCAGGTGTGCGCGGTCGTCACCCTGCTGCTCGTACCCGTCGGCCTCTGCGACGGCCGCCGCTGGCACTGGACTTCGCCCGCGCGTGGCGACACGGACGGGCCCGTCCTCGGGCTGTCGTACGCGCGGAGGTTCACGGCCCTGGCGTTCCTCCTCCTGATCCAGGTCCAGGTTTTCGTCATCTACTTCCAGGCCGGTGTCGCGAAACTCGGGGTCCAGGAGTGGGCGGACGGGACGGCGATGTACTACTGGCTCTCCGACCCCGTCTTCGGTGCTACCGAATGGCAGCAGTGGGTCCTGCGCCCGATCCTGGTGAACGGGTTTTCCGTGAACCTCTTCACCTGGTCCGTGTTCATCGGGGAGATCGGTCTCGCCATCGGTCTGCTGGTGCCCTGGAGGCTGCGCCGCCCCTTCTTGGCGGCCTCGCTCACCTTCCACGCGGGCATCGCGTTCTTCATGGGCATCACGACCTTCTCGCTCACGATGGCGGCTGTCGACCTCCTCGCGTACCGGAGCGTCTACGACCCCCTTCCGGTCCCCTCGAAAGTGCTGCGCGCGGTGCGACGGGGGTGCGGAACGGAAGCGACCGGCACGTTCCGAGATCCGCCCGATGCCCCGACCGAGGCCGTGTGCACGGGGAAATAACACAGGAGATTCCCGGAGGTTCCGTTGAAGAAGGTTCGTCCACTCGTCTGGTTGGTCGCCGTCGCGGTTCTGACGGCCGGCGTGTCCGCTGCCGGCGCCGCACAGCCGCCTCCCGTCCCCGTGAGAAGCGGCGCGGCCGCGACCACGTCACTGGAAACCGATGCGCGTACCGTCTTCAGGGGCGTCTTCTTCGCCCAGGGACCGGTGGGAGAGATGCTGCGGACGGGCACGGTGGGCCCCGCCGGCAGGGACCGGGTGGCCGCGGAGGAGCTGATGGACCTGCTCGACGACCGCTATCCCGGTACCGTCCGATCGGTCAGTGACGCGATCGCCACGCGCAACCCCCAGAAAGCGGACGCGGCGCTGACAGTCGCGGCCCACCGCCTCAGGCGCATCACCGGAGGCGGTGGGAGCAGCTCCCTGACGAGTCCCCGCTGCCTGGCGCTGGCCGTGGCGGTGTGGTACGCGGGGGCCTTCTGGACGTTGTTCTGGCTGCCCGTGGCCGCGACGCCGGAGAACCGGTTGAAGCGGGAACGGGCGGTGGCGAAGATGATCACCGTGATTCGCTGACGCCACGGGCGCCAAAGGCCGCCCGCCGCCGACCGGAGCGCGGACCGTCCGCCCCAGGGCCGCCCCAGGGCATGACGGTCCGGTTCGCCGGCCGGGGCTCCTTTTGACGGGCCGCGGCGGCGTGCTGGTGGGCCCGGACGATCGTGGAGTCCGCCGAGACGATCCAGCCGAGGTCGCCTTCGGTGTCGGCCCGGGCGGGCGGGGCGGTGAGGCCCTTCTCCCGGGTGTCGCCGGCGGCCCACCCCCGCAGCCGGTCGTGGACGCCCTTCCACGAGTCGAAGCGCTCGGGCGGGTCCGTCCACGGTGCCCGGTGCGGTACGCGAACGCGATCGCGTCGACCACCTGCCGGTGACCACGCCGGCGCCCGCCCCGGTGCCCGCTCCGGCAGCGGCCGCTCGGTCCTCGCCCACGGGGCACCGGTCGGCGGCACACGTCAGCCGGCGATCGGACGACCCGGGGGAAACGCCCTAGCCGTACATGCGGCGCATCGCGAAGGCGACCATCTCCTCGACGGCCTTGGCGTCGAAGACGATCCGGTGGTCGCCCTCCATGTCGAGGACGAAGCCGTACCCGGTCGGAAGGAGGTCCAGGACCTCGGCGCCGGTGATCACGAAGTACTTGGACTCCTTGCCGGCGTACCGGCGGAGCTGCTTGAGCGACGTGAACATCGGGATGACCGGCTGCTGCGTGTTGTGCAGCGCGAGGAAGCCCGGGTTGTCGCCGCGCGGGCAGTACACCCTCGACGTGGCGAAGATCTGCTGGAAGTCCTCGGCGGACAGCGAGCCCGTGGTGAACGCGCGCACGGCGTCCGTGAGGGACGGCGGGGACGGCTCCGGGTACAGCGGCGGCTGCTGCCCGTACCCCTGCTGGGGCGGGGCGTACTGCTGCTGGGCTCCCGGGTTCTGCTCGTAGCCGTACATGCACGCAAGGGTACTGAGTGCGGAGCCCGCCCGTGACGCGCGCCCGGGAAGTGCGCCGGGGCCTCCGGGGCCCAGGGCCTGCGGGCCGCGCGGCGAGCGGCCGGCCGGGCAGCAGGTACCGAACCGCCCGCACCGGTACGGCTCCGAGGGCCCCGGGCGCCGGATCCGGCCCCGCCCCGCCGCCGGCCGCTTCCGCGTCGGTCCGGTCCGTCGGGCGGTGGCGGAGCCTCGACCGCCGGGACCCGGGTGTGGGCACCGATGACGCTCCTGCCGACTGTCGGTGGCACTCCCTACGCTCGTCCCCATGAGCGCACAGACATGGGCGGGCGTCCGCGAGCGGGTCCTGGAACTGGCCGGACTACCCGGCGCGGAGCGGGTGTTCGGCTTCCCCAGGGGTGGAAGTCCGCTGGAGGACCCGCTGACCGAGGCGGAGGTGGCCGACCTGGAGCGGTACTGCGGCGTGCGGCTGCCCGAGGAGTACCGGGACTTCCTGCTGCACGTCGGGGCGGGCGGGGCCGGCCCGGCGTACGGCGTGTTCCCGGTGCGCCGCGGCGAGGACGGCACGTGGGGGTGGGAGGGGGACGGCGGCGACATGACGCTGCCGCGGCGCCTCGCGGAGCCGTTCCGGGAGCGGATGTCCCCGGCCGAGAGGGCGGCGCTCCTGGGGGGCCGGCCGGAGGAGGAGGCGTACGAGGACGTGGAGGCGTACGACGCGGCCTGCGACGCGTGGGAGGAGCGGCTGCTCGCGACCCTGTGGTCCGACGAGTACACGGTCGGCGCGATCTGCCTGTGCCACCTCGGGTGCGCCCAGCGGCAGTGGCTGGTGGTGTCCGGTCCGGAGCGCGGCCGCATGTGGGACGACACCCGCTGCGACCACGACGACCTGGAGCCGCTGGGCGTCACGTTCGCCCGGTGGTACCTGGACTGGCTCGACGAGGCGTACGCGAAGGCGACCGCGGGCTGACCGGTTCGCCGGGCGGTCGCGGCGCGACCGGACCGGGCCGGGGCGCGCCGGACGGGCCGGACGGGCCGGGCCGGACGGGCCGCCCGGGCCGGNCCNNACGGGCNNCCNGGGCCGGGGAGCGGAAGCCGCCCGCCGCCGCCCGGCCCCGGGAGCCGCGGCCCTCCGGCGGCCGGAGCGCCGGCCGAAGCGCCGGAGCGCCGCGGAGGGCGTGACGCGTCACAGTCGGGGCGGCGGGGTTGCCGTTATTACCCACGGGTAGCATCATCGTGATTACCAGCTGGTAGATGCACGAGGAACCCGCCTCCCGATCCCTTACGGAGCCGTCGCCATGGGGCACTACAAGTCGAATCTCCGCGACATCGAGTTCAACCTCTTCGAGGTCCTCGGCCGCGCCAAGGTGTACGGCACCGGTCCGTTCGAGGAGATGGACGCCGAGACCGCCAGGAGCGTCCTGGACGAGCTCCGGCGCCTCGCGGAGAACGAGCTCGCCGAATCCTTCGCCGACGCGGACCGCAACCCGCCGGTCTTCGACCCGCAGACGGGCACCGCGCCGGTCCCGGCGTCCTTCAAGAGCTCCTACCAGGCGTTCATGGACTCCGAGTACTGGCGGCTCGGCCTGCCCGAGGAGATCGGCGGCACCACCTCCCCGCGCTCACTGGTCTGGGCGTACGCGGAGCTGGTCCTCGGCTCGAACCCGGCGATCTGGATGTACTCCTCCGGCCCCGCCTTCGCCGGCGTCCTCTTCGAGGAGGGCAACGAGGCGCAGAAGGCGATCGCGAAGATCGCCGTGGAGCGCCAGTGGGGCTCCACCATGGTGCTGACCGAGCCGGACGCCGGCTCCGACGTGGGCGCCGGCCGCACCAGGGCCGTCCGGCAGGAGGACGGCTCGTGGCACATCGAGGGCGTGAAGCGCTTCATCACCTCCGGTGAGCACGACATGTCGGAGAACATCCTCCACTACGTCCTCGCCCGTCCCGAGGGTGCCGGTCCGGGCACCAAGGGCCTGTCGCTGTTCCTCGTCCCGAAGTACCACTTCGACTGGGAGACCGGCGAACTGGGCGAGCGCAACGGCGTCTACGCGACCAACGTCGAGCACAAGATGGGCCTCAAGGCGTCCAACACGTGCGAGATGACCTTCGGCGACAAGCACCCCGCCAAGGGCTGGCTGATCGGCGACAAGCACGACGGCATCCGCCAGATGTTCCGCATCATCGAGTTCGCCCGCATGATGGTCGGCACGAAGGCCATCGCCACCCTGTCGACCGGCTACCTCAACGCGCTGGAGTACGCCAAGGAGCGCGTGCAGGGCCCCGACCTGGCGAACTTCATGGACAAGACCGCGCCGAAGGTCACCATCACCCACCACCCCGACGTGCGCCGCTCGCTGATGACGCAGAAGGCGTACGCGGAGGGCATGCGGGCCCTCGTCATGTACACCGCCGCGGTCCAGGACGAGATCCAGGTCAAGGAGGCGGCCGGCGAGGACGCCAGGGCTCTGCACGGCCTGAACGACCTGCTCCTGCCGATCGTGAAGGGCTACGGCTCCGAGAAGTCCTACGAGCAGCTCGCCCAGTCGCTCCAGACGTTCGGCGGCTCCGGCTACCTCCAGGAGTACCCGCTCGAGCAGTACATCCGCGACGCCAAGATCGACACCCTCTACGAGGGCACCACCGCCATCCAGGGCCAGGACTTCTTCTTCCGGAAGATCGTCCGCGACCAGGGCGCCTCCCTGAACGCCCTCTCCGAGGAGATCAGGAAGTTCCTCGCGCTCGGCACCGGCAGCGAGGAGCTGGCCGGCGCCCGCGAGGCGCTCGCCAAGGCGGCCGTCGACCTGGAGGCCATCGTCGGCAGGATGCTCACCGACCTCACCTCGACCGGCGAGGACGTCAGGAACATCTACAAGGTCGGCCTGAACACCACCCGCCTCCTCATGGCGTCCGGCGACGTCGTCGTCGGCTACCTGCTGCTGCGCGGCGCCGCCGTCGCCGCCGAGAAGCTGGCCGCCGGCGCCTCCGCGAAGGACGTGCCCTTCTACCAGGGCAAGATCGCGGCGGCGAGGTTCTTCGCCGCCAACGTCCTGCCGGGCGTCGCCGCCGAGCGCCTGGCCGCCGAGAGCGTCGACAACTCCCTGATGGAGCTGGACGAGGCCGCCTTCTGACCGGCGCCCCGCCCGCGGCCTGACGGCCCGCTCCCCCGGACGGTCCGGTCCGGGGGAGCGGGCCGTCCCCCGTCCCGCTCCTCCCGCCCTCAGCCCCGGATCCGTGCCGGGCACACGTCGAAGTGGCTCACCCGGCAGGTGTCCACCGGGGCGGCGCCGTGCAGGTGCACCGCCGTGCCGTCCCCGGCTATGTACCAGCGCCTGCCGCGCGGCACGCCCGCCACCGGACGCACCCCCGGCTCGATCGCCACCCACCGGTCGTTCACCGTGCGGTGCCACAGCGCCCGGCCCCCGCAGTGCCGGCACGTCATGGGCGAGCCCGTACGCGGCGACGGGACCCGCCCCGGGCCGCGCCCGGACGCCCGCAGCGCCGCCTCCGTCACCCGCAGCACGTCCCCCAGGCGCACCGGGTCGCGGTCCGCCGAACCGGTGCCCGCCCTCGTGCAGGCCGGGCACAGCGGCATCATCAGCGGGGCGCTCCACTGCGCGCCGGGCGCCTCGCAGGCCGCGCACACGGGCGCCGCCCGGCGGGCGGGCCCGGCCCCGGGCGGGGCGGCCGAAGTCGTCGTCTCCACCAGTGCACCTCCGGTCACGCGTCGGTCAACGGTGTGTCGTCCCGTCGATGCTCGCAGCCGCCACTGACAACGCCGTGCCACGAACCCCTGCGTCCGCCCCGGCGGCCGCCCGTAAGGTGTGGGCATGAGCAGCTCTCCCACCCGCTTCGACCGCGGCCACACCGACGACCTGATGACCTTCCTGACGGCCTCGCCGTCCCCGTACCACGCCGTGGCGACCGTCGCCGAGCGGCTGGAGAAGGCCGGTTTCCGCCGGGTGGAGGAGACCGCCGCGTGGGACGGCGCGGCCGGCGGCAGGTACGTGGTCCGGGGCGGCGCGATCATCGCGTGGTACGTGCCGGAGGGCGCCGCCGCCCACACGCCGTTCCGGATCGTGGGCGCCCACACCGACTCCCCCAACCTGCGCGTCAAGCCGCAGCCCGACAGCGGCGCCCACGGCTGGCGGCAGGTCGCCGTCGAGATCTACGGCGGCCCCCTGCTGAACTCCTGGCTCGACCGCGACCTCGGCCTCGCCGGCCGGCTCACCCTCCGCGACGGCGGCCACCGGCTGGTGAACGTCGACCGTCCGCTGCTGCGCGTCCCGCAACTCGCCATCCACCTGGACCGCCAGGCCAACGACGGCCTGAGGCTGGACCGCCAGCGCCACATGCAGCCCGTCTGGGGCCTGGGCGACGACGTCCACGAAGGCGACCTGATCCGCTTCCTCGCCGACGAGGCCGGCCTCGACGCGCGGGACGTCACCGGCTGGGACCTGATGGTCCACTCCGTCGAGCCCCCCGCCTACCTCGGCCGCGACCGCGAACTGCTCGCCGCGCCGCGCCTGGACAACCTCCTGTCCGTCCACGCCTGCACCGCCGCGCTCACCGCCGCCACCGCCGCCGGCCCGACCGCGCACATCCCCGTCATGGCCGCCTTCGACCACGAGGAGAACGGCTCCGAGTCCGACAGCGGCGCCCAGGGCCCCCTCCTCGGCACGGTGCTGGAACGATCCGTCTACGCACGCGGCGGCACCTACGAGGACCGCGCCCGCGCCTTCGCCGGGACCGTCTGCCTCTCCTCCGACGTGGGCCACGCCGTGCACCCCAACTACGCCGAGCGGCACGACCCGACGCACCACCCGCGCCCCAACGGCGGCCCCATCCTCAAGGTGAACGTCAACCAGCGGTACGCGACCGACGGCAGCGGACGGACCGTGCTCGCCGCGGCCTGCGAGGAGGCCGGCGTGCCGTGGCAGTCGTTCGTCTCCAACAACGACCTGCCGTGCGGCACGACGATCGGCCCGATCACCGCCGCCCGGCACGGCATCCGCACCGTCGACATCGGCGTCGCCTGCCTGTCCATGCACAGCGCGCGCGAGCTGTGCGGCGCCGACGACCCGTACCTCCTCGCCAACGCCCTGACCGCCTTCCTCAAGTGACTCCGCGCCCGGAGGCGTTGCCGGGACCGCAGCGGGTACCCGCAAGACTCCGGGACGAGTTCACACACGAGGAGGCACATCATGGGCCTGGGCGGATGCCTGCTGCTCATCGCGGGAGGCGCGATCCTCACGTTCGCGACCGACTGGGACATCAGCGGTTTCAACCTGGACGTGGCAGGACTGATCATGATGGCGGTCGGCCTGATCGGCGTGGCCGCCTACACGAGCGTCGCGCGCCGGCGCAGGGCGGTGGTCGCGCCCGTGGCCCCGGTCGCCGAACCCGACCCCCTGCGCGACGACGGCCGCACGCTCTGACCCCGGCCGCGGCCCCGGCGAAGGCGGCCGCGGGGGAACGGCGGTGACGGCGCGTCGGCGCGGCCCCGCTCCGAAGGGCGGGCCGCCCCCGTGAGCCCCCGGGGAGGGCGGCGCCCCCGCGGGCCCGCCCTCCCCGGGGGCGTGNTNGTGGGGCNGACGCGCCCCGCGCACGACGGCCCCACGAGCCGCGCCCCCCGGCACGAGCCCCACGGACCGTGCCCGGGGGCGCTCGTGCGCGGCGGCCGGCTCCCGGCGGGCCTACGCCTCGTCAAGTCCCGCCAGGATCAGGGGCAGGCGCGCGGCGCCGCCCTCCCCGACCCGCACCGGGACGCCCCAGTCCTGCTGGTGGACATGGCACGCCGGGTACTCGTTGTCCGGGTCGTCGTCGCAGGAGGCGGCCATCGCCGAGACGTGCAGGACGCCCTCCGTCACCGACGGGTCCAGCTCCAGCTCCCGGAACAGGTCCGTACCGCTGCCCGCGCCGCCCGCCAGCAGCTCCGGCGGCGTCGAGGAGACCAGCAGCCGCGTCGACGGCCCGTACCGGTCGTCCAGCTTCTGCCCGGTCGGCGCGCGGAACACCACGTCCAGCCGGAGCGAACCCGGCGCGATCACCGTCGCCTCCCGCTGCGTGCGGTGCGCCACCGCCTCCACCCGCACGGCCTCCTCCGGGAGCCGCAGCCGCGTCAGCCGGTGCCGCGCCGACTCCACCACCACCAGGTCCCCGTCGACGAGGACCGCGTCGCTCGGCTCGCGCAGGTCCGTCGCGAGGGTCGTGACCTCCCCGGCCGCCGGGTCGTAGCGGCGCAGCGCGTGGTTGTACGTGTCGCAGACCGCGACCGAGCCGTCCGGCAGGGCGGTCACGCCCAGCGGGTGCTGGAACAGGGCCTGGTCGGCGGCGCCGTCCCGGTGCCCGAAGTCGAACAGGCCGGTGCCCACGGCCGTGTGGACGAGGCCCTCGGCGTCCACCCAGCGCAGGGCGCTGGTCTCCGAGTCCGCCACCCACAGCCGGTCCCCGGCCGCCGCGAGCCCGGACGGCTGCGCGAACCACGCCTCCGCGGCCGGGCCGTCCACCAGCCCCTCGTTGGTCGTGCCGGCGGCGACCTCCACGGTCCCGTCCTCCGGGTCGTACGCCCACAGCTGGTGGACGCCGGCCATGGCGATCCACACGCGGCCCCGCCACCACGCCACGTCCCACGGCGACGACAGGGCGACCTCGCGGGCCGGACCCGACGTGGGCGAGCCCTGCATCCACTGGGCGCCGGTCCCCGCGAGCGTGGAGACCGCACCGGTCTCCGGGTCCAGGGCGCGCAGCGCGTGGTTGACGGTGTCCGCGACGACGATCCGCCCGTCGGGCAGCGCGCACATCCCCTGCGGCTCGCTGAAGCGGGCCGACTCCGCCGGCCCGTCGACCAGGCCGCGCCGCCCGTCGCCGTACCGGCGCACCACGGTCTCGCCGTCCGGCGCCACCTCGACCAGCCGGTGGCGGGTCGTATCGGAGACCAGGAGGTTGCCCGACTCCAGGGCGAGCGCCTTGCCGGGGAAGCGCAGGTGCGTGGCGGTCGGCTCCGGCGGCACGTACGGGCCGTCGCCGCGCCGCAGCGTGCCCTTCGCCCCGTGCTCGGCCTCCAACTCGGCGACCAGCGTCCCGATGGCCTTCGCGTGGCCCTCGCCCGCGTGCTGGGCGACGACGTACCCCTCCGGGTCGATCACCACCAGGGTCGGCCAGGCCCGCACGGCGTACTGCTTCCAGGTCGCCAGGTCCGGATCGTCCAGCACCGGGTGCTCGACCCCGTACCGCTCGACGGCGTCGACGACGGCCTGGTGATCGGCCTCGTGCACGAACTTCGGCGAGTGCACGCCGATGATCACCACGGTGTCGCGGTGCCGCTCCTCCAGCTCCCGCAGCTCGTCCAGGACGTGCAGGCAGTTGATGCAGCAGAAGGTCCAGAAATCGAGGATCGTTGTGCGACCTCGGAAGTCGGCGAGCTTCAGGTCCTTCCCACCGGTGTTGATCCAGCCTCCCTTGCCGATCAGCTCGGGGGCACGGACACGGGCACGGCGGGGCGCGGGAGCGGGGGCGGGTTCCGGGGCAGCATCGTTCATCCTTCAAGCTTGCCATTGGCCCATGAACGCCAGATCACGGCCGTATGACGCCGTTGCCCAGCACGCCTATGGGATCCGCTCCATCACGGCGACCTACGAGGATTCTCGGAGGGAGGTCATATGCCCGGTCCGGCCAGTGACTGGCCGGGCCCCGTCTCTCGTCGCCCAGACGATCCGGCAGCGCTCGTCACCGTCGAACCTCACACCCACCCTCCCTCGCTGGACTTCCACTCGATCGATTGCGAGGCCGAGGCGTTCACGCCTTCCGGCCGCATCATCGGCCTCCCAGGCTTCACGTAGCAGGCCCGCGTCCAGGAGCGGAGAGATGTCCACGGAAGGGATCGGCATCCGCAGTAGATCCGCGCGCAGTCCCTCGATCCGGGTACGAAGTCGTCCGGCGAGCCGGTTGTACCGGTCGATCGCGTCTGCGCCGGTGAACTCGCCACGGACGTACCTGGCCTCCTCCAGGTCCCCCAGACGGGCCCCTTCGTCCGCGATCTCCGCCTCGATCGCGTCCCGCTTCGCGAAAACCTCAGGGTCCTCCCGCTGTACCCAGCGATCGGCGATCACGGCGAGGAGCGGGTCCCGGGGTTCCAGGGACGGCAGACGTGAGAGGAATGCCCGGGTCACGTAGTCGTCGAGGCTCTCGACCCGAACCGAGACGCCGGAGCATCCTCGCCCCATCCGGTGACTGGAGCACTGGTACGACGTGCCGGCCTTGCTCATCCGGGCCCCGCAGAACCCACAACGTGCCATCCCGGTGAGCAAAGACTTCCCTTGCTTCTGGCCGTGCCGCTTCCCTGCCAGGGGGAACGTGCGCGCTTCGAGCCGGCGAAGGATGAGCTCACGCTCCCCGACCGTGATGATCCCCTCACCGATACTCACGGTTTCGAGCGTCTCCGGATCCCGGTAGGGAGAGACCCGGTTCGTGTACTTGCGTGTCCCGTCCGGCTGCTCCTCGTACTCGGTCTGCGGCATGAGACCAGCGAAGGCCGGTGAGCGAAGGAGTTGCATGACGCTGGACGAGTTCCACTCGCCTCCACGGGCGGACTCCACCCCGTGCCCGTTCAGCAACCGGGCGATGTGGACAAGGGCCTTCCCGGAGAGCGCCTCGTCGGCGATCAGTCGGGCGTACACAGCGGTCTCGGGGTCCTGGACGAGCTTCTTCGTCTCCGGGTCCACCAGCAGCCCGTAAGGCGGCTGTCCGCCGATCCACTGGCCCCGCTGGCGCAGGTACCGCTTGGCGTTGCCGACGCGCATCCCAAGGTCGCGGGACTCGTTGCGCGCCAGTTCCGCCAGCATCGCGATGGTGACCCGCGCACTGTCGTTCTTCGTGTCGAGGCCGTCCATGACGGAGACCAGCCGTCCGCCGACCCGGTCTATGCCGTCCAGCGCCTTGCCGACCTCGCCGATGCCCTTGCGGGACAAGCGGTCGAGCTTCCAGACGATCAGAACGCCCACGACGCCGGCTGTGGCTGCTGTGATCGCCGCATCGAATCCCTTGCGGCTGACGTTCTTGTAGCCGGAACGTCCACGGTCGATGTGGACCTTGCGGACGGTCAGTCCGTTGCGCTCCGCCCACGCCCGGCAGTCGGCTTCCTGGCGGTCGATCGCGGTCTTGCCCTCCCGGTCCAGGGAGAGGCGTAAGTACAGGTCGGCAGTGGTGTGTTGGTGCACGTTCCCACGCTGGCGAGGAGTGCGCACATCGGTTCAGGAAATCCAGAAGGCGAGGATGACGATACGTCCCCGCAGGTCGGCGAGGCTGTACGAGGCTCCGCCCGTGTTGAGCCAGCCTCCCTCGCCCACCAGCTCAGGGGCCCGTACCCGAACGCGCCGAGACGCGGAAACGCTTTCGTTCATCGTTCAAGGGTGCCACCCCCGGGCGGCCGCCCCGGCGGCGGGCGTGCCCGTCCCGCGACGGGGGCCCGGCNGGGGNGGCGGGAACGCCCCGGGGCGGCGCCCCTACCGGCCGCCGGACGCCGGGCGGTCCGGTGCCGCGACGCCCAGCACGCGGTCCTTGAGCGCGGGGAACCGCTCCCGCGTCGCGGCGACCCGCGCGGGGTCGAGGTCCACGGTCAGGACCTCCTCCCCGCGGCCCGCCTCGCCCAGCACCTCGCCCCAGGGGTCCACGACCACGCTGTGCCCCGCCTGCTCGACCCCGGCGTGCGTCCCGGCCGTCCCGCACGCCAGCACGTACGCCTGGTTCTCCACCGCCCGGGCCCGCGCCAGCAGCGACCAGTGCCCGAGCCGCCGGGCCGGCCACCCCGCCGGGACGACGAAGGCCGCGGCCCCCGCGTCCACCAGCCCCCGGAACAGCTCGGGGAACCGCAGGTCGTAGCAGGTCGCCAGGCCGAACGGCAGGTGCGGGCACGGGGCGACGGCGAGTTCGCGGCCCGCCGACATCAGCACCGCCTCGCCCTGGTCGAAGCCGAACCGGTGGATCTTGCGGTAGGTCAGGGCGAGCCTTCCGTCGGGGGAGAAGACCAGCGAGGTGTTGTAGAACGCGTCCCCGTCGCGTTCCACGAAGGAACCGGCGTGCAGCCACACCCGGGCGTCCGCGGCCGCCGCCGCCATCGCCTCGTACGTCGGCCCGCGCAGCGGCTCCGCCTCCGCGGCGAACGCCTCGTACGCGAACGCGCCGACCGGCCACAGCTCCGGCAGGACCACCAGGTCCGACGCCGACTCGTCGCGCACGAGCGCGGCGGCGCGCCGCCGTCGCGCGTCCACCGTTTCGTCCGGGTTGACCGCAATCTGGATCAGAGAGGCGCGCACACTACCACCGTCCTGGCGTTGAGGCCGTCCATACGGGCCTACGATCGTCACACGAAAGCACTGCCGAGGGGCCGGGGGGAGCGTACTGTTCTCCCCTGGGGGATCCCTCCCCCGAGGACCGCGTCCAGGGGAGGCCTCCGGGGCTCCTCGGCGGATGCCACTGCACCCAGCCCGCGTACCAAGCCGCACGAGGGGTCCCGTGACCGTCCATCCCAGCCTCCAGACCTACGCCGACGCCTGGACCCACTCCATCGAAGCCGTGGCCGAGCTGGTGCAGCCGCTCGTCGAGGGCGAGTGGAACCGCGCCACCCCGTGTCCCGGCTGGTCGGTCCGCGACGTCGTCTCCCACATCATCGGCATGGAGTGCGAGATGCTGGGCGACCCGCGCCCGATCCACTCCCTGCCCCGCGATCTGTACCACGTGCGCGGTGACTTCGCGCGCTACATGGAGATGCAGGTCGACGTGCGGCGGCACCACACGGGGCCGGAGATGACGGCCGAGCTGGAGTACGTCATGATCCGCCGGGCCCGCATGCTGCGCAACGAGAGCCGCTCCCCCGACACGCTGGTGCGCGCCCCGCTGGGCGCCGAGCAGAGCCTTGAGGTGGCGTACCGGACGCGCGCCTTCGACGTGTGGGTGCACGAGCAGGACCTGCGCACCGCGCTCGACAGGCCCGGCAACCTCGACTCCCCCGGCGCGTACGTCGTGCGGGACACCCTGCTGACCCTCCTGCCGAAGGTCGTCGCGAAGGACGCGGGCGCCCCGCCGAACACGGCCGTGGTCTTCGACGTGAGCGGCCCCGTCGAGTTCCTGCGGACGGTCCGCGTCGACGCGGAGGGGCGCGGCCGGGTCGACGGGGCCCCGTCGCTGGGTCCGGCCGCGACGCTGGCGCTGGACTGGGAGACGTACGTGCGCCTCGCCTGCGGCCGGGTGCGGCCCGCCGCGGTCGCCGACCGGGTCAAGGTGGAGGGCGACGAGGACCTGGCGGGCGCCATCCTCGCCCACTTCGCCGTCACGCCGTAGCGGCTCCGCGCGGGGTGCGGGCGTCACGCCGGGACGCGGGGCGGCGCCGCGCGGTCGGCGGCCGGCCGTTCGCGCTCCCGGCGCGCCGTGCGGGCGCGGAGCCGGAGGATCTGGGTGACGCCCAGCGCCTGCAGGACGAAGACCGACGAGAACGCCGTCCGGTAGTCGCCGCCGGTCGCGTCCAGCAGGACGCCGATCGCCAGGAGCGCCGCCATCGAGGCGGTGAACCCGCCGATGTTGACGATTCCCGAGGCGGTGCCCTGCCGTTCCGGCGGGTTGGCGGGCCGTGCGAAGTCGAAGCCGATCATCGACGCCGGTCCGCACGCGCCGAGGACGGCGCACAGCGAGACCAGGAGCCACATCGGCGCCCCGTCGTCCCCCGGGTACGCCAGGACGGCCGCCCACACCAGGGCCGTCGCGCCCACGGTGCCCAGCGCCAGGGGGGCGCGCGCCGCGTGGCGGCGGGCGATCAGCTGCCCGTACGCGAGGCCCACCGCCATGTTGGAGAGCACCACCGCCGTCAGCAGCTCGCCGGCCCGGCCCCGGGACAGGCCCTGCGCCTCGACCAGGAACGGCATCCCCCACAGCAGCAGGAACACCATGGCGGGGAACTGCGTCGTGAAGTGCACCCACATGCCGAGCCGGGTGCCCGGTTCCCGCCAGGCGCGGGCGATCTGGTGCCGTACGTACGCGGCCCCCGCGTGCGGCACGGGCTCCGGTTCGAAGCCCTCGGGATGGTCCTTCAGGAAGACGGCGACCAGCACCAGGACGGCCAGCCCGGCCAGGGAGCTCCCGGCGAACGTCGCCGTCCAGCCCAGCCCTTCCAGCATCCGCGCCAGCACGATCGTCGACAGCAGGTTGCCGGCGACCCCGAACAGCGCCGCCACCTGCGCGACCACCGGGCCGCGCCGCGCCGGGAACCAGCGGCTGCCCAGCCGCAGCACGGAGATGAAGGTCATCGCGTCGCCGCAGCCCAGGAGCGCGCGGGCCGCCAGCGCCGTCCCGTACGACGGGGACAGTGCGAAGCCGAGCTGCCCGGCCGTGAACAGCACGATGCCCAGGGTCAGGACCCTCCGCGTGCCCAGCCGGTCCACCAGCAGGCCGACGGGTATCTGCATGCCCGCGTAGACGAGCAGCTGGAGTATGGAGAACGCCGACAGCGCGGAGGCGTTGACGTGGAAGCGGTCGGCGGCGTCGAGCCCGGCCACGCCCAGCGAGGTGCGGAAGACGACCGCGACGAGGTACACGCAGACGCCGGCGCCCCACACGAGGACCGCCCGGCGGCCGCCGGGCGGATCTGCGGGGAGCGCGGCGGCCGGGGAGGGGGCGGGGATCACCGGGCCTCGCCCCGGAGCACGGTCCCCGCCCTGCCGGCGCGGCGGCCGGGGGCCGCCGCCCCGGTGTGGACGCGGACCCGTGCGGCGGCGGGCGGGGACGGGTGCGCGACGGGTGGCATGTACACAGGATAGGTACGGGCGGGACGCGGCGGAGGGCGCGTCCGGCGCGCGGACCGGGCCCGGAGGACCGGAAGGATCCGGAGGACCGGAAGGATCCGGAGGACCCGGAGGACCGGAAGGACCCGGACGCTCGTCGGCGTCCGGGCCCTCCGGGCGGCGCGGCGGGCGGGGGCCCGCTCACGCCGGGGTGTTCGTCACGCCCAGGTGATCAGGCGCTTGGGGTTCTCCAGGACGGCCGCGATGTCGGCCAGGACCTTCGATCCCAGTTCGCCGTCGACGAGCCGGTGGTCGAAGGAGAGCGCCAGCGTGGTGACGTGGCGCGGCTTGACCTTGCCCTTGTGCACCCAGGGCTGGAGCTTGATCGCGCCGACCGCGAGGATCGCCGACTCGCCGGGGTTGAGGATCGGCGTGCCGGTGTCGACGCCGAAGACGCCGACGTTGGTGATCGTCACCGTGCCGCCCTGCATGGCCGCCGGGGTCGTCCTGCCCTCGCGGGCGGTGGCGACCAGTTCGCCGAGCGCCTGCGCCAGCTCCGGGAGCGTCTTGGCGTGGGCGTCCTTGATGTTCGGCACGATCAGGCCGCGCGGGGTGGCGGCGGCGATGCCCAGGTTGACGTAGTGCTTGACCACGATCTCCTGGGCGGCCTCGTCCCAGGAGGCGTTGATCTCCGGGTTGCGGCGGATGGCGACGAGCAGGGCCTTGGCGATCAGCAGCAGCGGGTTGACCCGCAGCCCCGCCATGTCCTTGTCCGCCTTCAGCTCCTCGACGAGCCGCAGGGTGCGGGTCACGTCGACCGTGACGAACTCGGTGACGTGCGGCGCGGTGAACGCCGAGCCGACCATGGCCTGCGCCGTGGCCTTGCGCACGCCCTTGATCGGGACACGGGTCTCCCGGGCGCCGACGGCGGCCGGACCGGCCGCCGGGGCCTGCGCCTCGTCGGGCGCCGCGGGGGCCGGGAGCTGCGCGGGGACGGCCGCCGGGGCCTGCTCGGGAGCGGCCGCCTTGTGCACGTCCTCGCGGGTGACGATCCCGTCGGGGCCGGTCGGGACGACCGTCGCCAGGTCCACGCCCAGGTCCTTGGCCAGCTTCCGCACGGGCGGCTTGGCCAGGGGGCGGGCCTGCGGCTCGGGCGCCACCGGGGCGGGGGCCCGGCCGTTCAGCTCGCCCTGGACGGCCGCGCGGGCGGCCGGGGCGGGGGCGGTGGCGGTGTCCTGCCTGCGCGGGCGCCGCTTCGTGGACGACGCGGCCACGCCGTAGCCGACGAGGACCGGCTGGCGGCCCTGCGACTCCTCCGGGGCCTCCACCACCGCCGGGGCCGGGGCGGCGGCGGGGGCCTCGGCGGCCTCCGGCTCGTCGCCGCCCACGTTCACGGAGATGATGACCTCGCCGACGTCGACCGTCGTGCCCTCGGGGAAGCGCAGCTCGTGCACCACCCCGTCGAACGGGCACGGCAGCTCCACGGCGGCCTTCGCCGTCTCGACCTCGCAGACGGCCTGCCCGTCCGTGACGGTGTCACCGGGCTGGACGTACCACTTGAGGATCTCGGCCTCGGTGAGACCCTCGCCGACGTCCGGCATCTTGAACTCGCGGATCACGGGATGTCCTCTCTCAGTACGCCAGCGAGCGGTCGACGGCGTCGAGCACCCGGTCCAGACCCGGCAGGTACTCCTCCTCCAGGCGGGCCGGCGGGTACGGCGCGTGGTACCCGCCCACCCGCAGCACCGGGGCCTCCAGGTGGTAGAAGCACCGCTCGGTGATCCGGGCGGCGATCTCCGCGCCGGAACCGAAGAACACCGGGGCCTCGTGCACGACGACCAGGCGGCGGGTCTTCTCGACCGAGGCCTGGAGGGTGTCGAAGTCGATCGGGGAGATCGAGCGCAGGTCCACGACCTCGACCGACCGGCCCTCCTCGGCGGCGGCCGCGGCCGCCTCCAGGCAGGTCTTCACCATCGGGCCGTAGGCGACGAGGGTGAGGTCCGTGCCCTCGCGGGCGACCCGGGCCCTGTGCAGCTCGCCGGGGATGGCCTCGGTGTCGACCTCGCCCTTGTCCCAGTAGCGGCGCTTGGGCTCGAAGAAGATGACCGGGTCGTCGCTCTGGATCGCCTGCTGGAGCATCCAGTAGGCGTCGGACGAGGTGGCCGGGGTGACGACCTTGAGGCCCGCGACGTGCGCGAAGAGCGACTCGGGCGACTCGGAGTGGTGCTCGACGGCGCCGATGCCGCCGCCGTACGGGATGCGGATGACGACCGGCATCTTCACCGTGCCGAGCGAGCGGGCCCGCATCTTCGCGAGCTGCGTGACGATCTGGTCGTACGCCGGGAAGACGAAGCCGTCGAACTGGATCTCCACGACCGGCCGGTAGCCGCGCAGCGCGAGGCCGATCGCGGTGCCCACGATGCCGGACTCGGCGAGCGGGGTGTCGACGACCCGGTCCTCGCCGAAGTCCTTCTGCAGGCCGTCGGTGATCCGGAAGACACCTCCGAGCTTGCCGACGTCCAGGCCCATGACGACGACCTTGGGGTCGGTCTCCAGGGCCTTGCGCAGCGACTCGTTGAGCGCCTTGGCGAGGGGAAGCTTCTGAACAGCCATGGTTACTCGGCCTCTCCGTTCGCGAAGGACGCCTGGTAGGCGGCGAACTGCGCGCGCTCCTCGTCGACGAGGGCGTGCCCGTCCGCGTACACGTTGTCGAACATCGCCATGTGCTCCGGCACGGGCATGGCGCGGACGACCTCGCGGACCTGCTTGCCGAGGGCCTCGCTCTCCGCCTCCAGCTCCTCGAACCAGGACGCGTCGGCGTGGCCCTGGGCCTCCAGGTAGCGGCGCAGGCGCAGGATCGGGTCCTTCGCCTCCCAGGCGGCCCGCTCGTCGTCGTGCCGGTAGCGGGTCGGGTCGTCGGAGGTGGTGTGGGCGGCCATGCGGTAGGTGAACGCCTCGATGAGCGTCGGGCCCTCGCCGCGGCGGGCGCGCTCCAGGGCCCAGCGGGTGACCGCGAGGCAGGCCAGGACGTCGTTGCCGTCGACGCGGACGCCGGGGAAGCCGAAGCCCTGCGCGCGCTGGTAGAGCGGGACGCGGGTCTGCTTCTCGATGGGCTCGGAGATCGCCCACTGGTTGTTCTGGCAGAAGAACACGACCGGGGCGTTGTAGACGGCGGAGAAGACGAACGACTCGTTGACGTCGCCCTGGCTGGAGGCGCCGTCCCCGAAGTACGCGATCACGGCGGAGTCCGCGCCGTCCTTGGCGACGCCCATGGCGTAGCCGGTGGCGTGCAGGGTCTGCGAGCCGAGGACGATCGTGTACAGGTGGAAATTGTTGGTGCTGGGGTCCCAGCCGCCGTTGTTCACACCGCGGAACATGCCGAGGAGGTTCGTCGGGTCGACCCCGCGGCACCAGGCGACGCCGTGCTCGCGGTAGGTCGGGAAGACGTAGTCGTCGTCCCGCAGGGCGCGGCCGGAGCCGATCTGCGCCGCCTCCTGGCCGAGCAGCGAGGCCCACAGGCCCAGCTCGCCCTGCCGCTGGAGCGCCGTGGCCTCGCCGTCGAAACGGCGGGTCATCAGCATGTCGCGGTACAGGCCGCGCAGCTCGTCGGCGGTCAGGTCGACGTCGTACTCGGGGTGCCGGACGCGCTCACCCTCGGGCGTCAGCAGTTGTACGAGCTGCGGCTCGGAGTCGGAACTCCGCGGCTTCCTCGCGCGGGCGGCGCGCTTGGCGGCACCGCCCTCGGCGGCTTTGGCGCCGCTGCTGGTGCCGCCGCTGCGTCGCGGCTGACGCGCGGCAGTGCTGTCCACGGTCACGTGCGTGCTCCTCCGTCTGTCCGGGCTCCCGGGGTCCGCCGGGTGGCCTGGGGTTCCCCGCTCCTGCGGAGCTCGGGAAAGCGGCTCGCCTGGTCCGTGCTCGGTGCACGGGGTGGGTGCCCTCGGCCGGAAACAGGCGTGACAAGTGTTCCGGCGAGCGCCTGTGGTAAGCACGTTACCCAGTGTGCGGCCATCCCGCTAACCCCCCTGACCTGCGATTTTTCTTGGATTTCCAAGTAATTCGAGGAATCTGGGGCGAAGCCCGGTCGCACCGCTGGCACCGCTTGGACAACACACTGGCAACAGCCTCACGGCCGCCGGAACACCGGCACGTTATCCCGCGCACCCCGTTGTCGGGAAGAGTTCACAGGACCGTGATGTGACCCGGGTCATCCCGTGACGACCCGGTATCCGGCATATGCCGCACGGGCCCGCGGCGGCTCCGCCTCCGCCCCCGGCCCGTCCGGCCGGGCGCCGCGGAGGCCCGGGCCGGTGCGCGGCGCGCTCCCCGGCCGGGGCGGCCGGGGCCTCAGCCGCCGGTGGTGGAGCCGCCGTCGGCGGCCGTGGACCCCGTCGTCATTCCGCCCTGCTGACCGGAGCCGGTCACTCCGGTGGTGTCGCCGCCGCTGCCGCCGCCCGTGTCGGTCGAGCCGGTCGTCCCGCCGTCGCCGGTGCCTCCGTCGCCCGTACCGCCGTCGCCGGTGCTGCCGCCGGTCGTGCCGCCGTCGGTCGTGCCGGTGGTGTCGCCGCCGCCGTCGGTCGTGCCGGTGGTGTCGCCGCCATCGGTGGGACCGTCCGTCGTCGCCCCCGTGTCACCGGTGCCGCCGCTCGTGGAGAACGTCGGCGGCCGGCTGTACGACGGCGCCCTCGGGGGCCACGACGGGCGGTCCCCGCCGCCGTTCCCGCCGCCGCTCGACGTGCCGGGCTGCTGCGTCTCCTCCCGGGGCTCCGATGCGGACGGGGTGGGGGGGTGGGGGTGAGGGTGGGCGAGACCGACGGGGTCGGGCTGGTGGTCGGCTTCATGTCCGTGCCGGGCGTCGTCTCGCCCGCGTTCATCGCGTACACGATGCCCGCCACGATCGCGACCAGCGCGAACGCGACGAACAGCAGGACCTTGCCGCGGCCGCCGCCCCCGCGTTCGTACCCGCCCGGGTAGGCGCCGTCGTCGGGGTTCGGCGGCGGCAGGATCGGGGCCTGCGAGGTGTCGCCGTGCAGCGGCATCGGCCGGGACGGCGTGGACGGGCCCGCCAGCCCGCCCATCACGGCGGTCGCCGCGACGCCGCCGCGCGGGGTGTGGCCGCCCTCGTGCAGGTCGACCTGCCCGGTGCTCCACGTCCCGGTGTGGCCGCCCTGCTCCTGGAGCATGCTCAGCCCGTACTGGATCAGCCCGCGCATCTCCTCGGCGCTCTGGAACCGGTCGTCCGGGTCCTTCGCCAGCGCCCGCATCACCAGCCCGTCCAGCTCCGGCGGGGCCTCGTCGAACACCTGGGACGGCGGTACCGGCACGTCCTGCACGTGCTGGTACACCACGGACAGCGGCGTCTCGCCCACGAACGGGGGCCGCAGCGCCAGCAGCTCGTACAGCAGGCAGCCCGTGGCGTACAGGTCGGAGCGGTGGTCGACGGCCTTGCCGAGGGCCTGCTCGGGCGACAGGTACTGGGGGGTCCCCATGACCATGCCGGTCTGCGTCATCGTCGTGGACGCCCCGTGCAGGGCGCGGGCGATGCCGAAGTCCATGACCTTGACGGCGCCGCTGTTGGTGATGATGACGTTCGCCGGCTTGATGTCGCGGTGCACGATGCCGTGCTGGTGCGAGTAGGCCAGCGCCTCCAGCACGCCCGACACGATGGCCAGCGCCCGCTCGGGCGGCATCGTCTCCGCGCCGACCAGCAGCTCCCGGATGGTGCGGCCCTCGACCAGCTCCATGACGATGTACGGCACGGACTGGCCGTTCACCTCGTCCTCGCCGGAGTCGTACACCGCCACGATCGCGTGGTGGTTCAGCCCCGCGACGGACTGGGCCTCGCGCGTGAAGCGGGCCTTGGAGACCGGGTCCTCCGCCAGGTCGGCCCGGAGGAGCTTCACCGCGACCGTCCGGCCCAGCCGCACGTCCTCCGCCGCGAACACCTCGGCCATGCCGCCGCGGCCGAGGCGGCGGGTCAGGCGGTAGCGGCCGTCGCCGACCAGGCCGCCGGCGCCGAACTCGACGGCTTCGCCGCGCCCCGGCGCCCCGTCGTCCGACACGCCGCCGCCACCTGCTTCGGATCCGGGTGCCATCGTCCTCGCCGTCATTTCCGTTGCCGTCCGCGCGCTGTGCCCGCGAGCGGTGTGCCGCCGTCTTCCCAGGGGTGCTTCGCCACGTCACGCTACAGCCTTCGTGTGACGCGCCGGTTCGGGATGGACCGGCCATCCAACCGGTTTCCCGTACGCCCGTGCAAATTCCGCGCGGTCCGCGTGACGCTTCCGGGACGCTTCCGGTGCGTACGGTCACGGAACAGGCCTCCGGCTTGACGTGTCCGTGCCCTGGGGCAGACTTGGCCCGTATATCCGGCAGATCGCCGCGGGCACGCGCGCGTAGGGGGAAGCACGATGAGCCAGGACGGCGCACACGGCCGCTACGCGGGCGGTTCGGTGGCGAACGGCCGCTACCAGCTGCGCGACCTGCTCGGCGAAGGCGGCATGGCCTCGGTGTACCTGGCGTACGACAGCGCCCTGGACCGGCAGGTCGCCATCAAGACCCTCCACACGGAACTCGGCCGGGAGCAGTCGTTCCGCGAGCGGTTCCGGCGCGAGGCCCAGGCCGTCGCGAAGCTCCAGCACACCAACATCGTGTCGGTCTTCGACACCGGTGAGGACACGGTCGTCTTCAGCGACCCCTCGATGGGCGACGGCGGCGTCATGCCGTACATCGTCATGGAGTACGTGGAGGGCCGGCCGCTCGGCTCGGTGCTGGCGGCCGACGTCCGGCAGTACGGCGCGATGCCGGCCGACAAGGCCCTGAAGATCACCGCGGACGTGCTGGCCGCGCTGGAGACCAGCCACGAGATGGGCCTGGTCCACCGCGACATCAAGCCGGGCAACGTGATGATCACCAAGCGCGGCGTGGTCAAGGTCATGGACTTCGGCATCGCCCGCGCCATGCAGTCGGGCGTCACGTCGATGACGCAGACCGGCATGGTCGTCGGCACGCCCCAGTACCTGTCGCCCGAGCAGGCCCTCGGCCGCGGCGTCGACGCCCGGTCCGACCTGTACTCGGTCGGCATCATGCTGTTCCAGCTGCTGACCGGGCGGCTGCCGTTCGACGCGGACTCGCCGCTCGCCATCGCGTACGCGCACGTCCAGGAGGAGCCCGTCCCGCCGTCCTCCGTCAACCGGTCGGTCACACCGGCGATGGACGCGCTCGTCGCACGGGCGCTGAAGAAGAACCCGAACGAACGGTTCCCCAGCGCCGCCGCCATGCGCGACGAGTGCCTGCGCGTGCTGTCCGCCGGGCAGGCCGGCGCGCCGGTGATCGTCCCGGGCGCCCCGGTGAGCAGCGGCGCGGGCGTCGGCTCGACGGTGTTCCCGCCGCTGGACCAGTCGTACGCGGCCCCCGCGGCGCAGGGCGTCCAGACGCCGTACCAGGCGCCGGGTCCGTACGGCCCGCCGACCCCGGCCCCGGCCCCGACGCCGGCTCCGGCTCCGGCTCCGGCCGCGTACGGCTACCCGCACCAGGCGCAGGCGCCGGCGCCCGTCCACCCGGCGCAGGCGCCCTACCAGCCGGTGGCGACGGGCGGCGGGAGCGGAGGCGGCCGGCGGAACACGCCGCTGCTCGTGGGCGCGATCCTGGCCGCGCTGATCGCCGTCGGCGGGACGATCACCGCGATCGCCCTCGACAAGGACGACGCCCCGGGCACGCCGGTCGCGCAGCCGAGCGAGAGCACCGGCACCGGCACCGGCACCGGCACCGAGGGCTCCGACTACCGGGGGCCCGACCTCGGCAAGCGCATCGACGCCAAGAAGTGCACGGAACCCGGCGAGGGCGACGACCCGCAGAAGTTCCGGGTCCCGGACTTCCGGTACAAGAACATCACCTCGGTCAAGGAGTGCATCCAGGCGGCCGGCTGGAAGATCACCAAGGAGATCCCGGTCGATGAGAACGTCTACGGCGACGGGACGGTCCTCACCCAGTACCCGCCGCAGGGCACCGAGATCAGCACGGCCGAGGCCGACTTCACCCTGGAGATCTCCACGGGGCGCGGCCGGCGGTAGCGCCGCCGCCTCGGCGTTTCCCCGCCGTTCGCCGCACGTTCCGCCGCGCGCACTGGGCCGTTCGGCCGTTTCGGGAGGCCCGGTGCGGCGCCGTGTGTGAGGGTGGGCGGAAACGAGCAACGCCGCGCGAAAGGGAGTCCCCGATGGCTCCACGTCCTCGCACCGGACGGGCGGTCGCGCTGAGCTTCCTCCTCCTGTGCGCGACGGGCCCGCTCCACCTCGCGCACGCGGACGGCGGTGCGCCGCCGCGGGCGGGCACGGCGACGGGGCCCGCCGGGACGGCCTCCCCCACGCCCGGTACGGGGACGACGGCCCCGGGGCCCACCGCGTCCGGACCGGACGGGCGGCCCGGCCCGCCCGGCTCCCCGACCGGCTCCCCGACCGGTGGGCCGGCCTCCCCGACGGGTGCTCCGCCGACTTCCTCCACCGGCCCCTCTCCCACCGGACCGGGCGGTGCCGAGGCCGGTACCCCGGCCCCGCCGGGCACCGGGGAGCCCTCGCTGGCGGGACGGCCCGCCGGGGCCGGGCGGGAGCGGCCCGGCCGTCCCGAGCGCCCGTCCCCGAGCCCCTCCGCCACCCCGTCGCCGTCCTCCTCGCCGTCCGCCGGCCGCACGCGCACCGGTACGGTGCCGGAGCTCGGCCGCCACCACTGGGCCCCCTGGGACCACCGGGAGCGCTGGGACGCGGGACCGAAGACCGTACCGGAGCAGGGTTCGCACGCCGTCGTACCACCGCGGGGCACCCCCTCCGCCGCCGCCTGGGAGCCGCACGGGCAGGCCGCCGAGACCGGCGTCGACCGGCGCGTCCCCGTCCTGACACTGGGCCTGGGGCTCACCCTGATGGGAATCGGCTTCGGCTTCATCGGGCTCCGCGTCCGCCGTGCCTGACGCCGCCGTCCGCGGTCGGGCCGCCGGGGGCCGGGGCCGCGTGCCTCCCGCGGAGGCCGGGGCGGCCCCGGGTGGCCCGGGACCGGCGCGGCCGTTCGGTACGGCTTGGAGGCGGCGTGGCCGTTCGGGGAGGATCGCACCGGTTCGTGCGTCCCGTACGGGGGTGGATCGTCCGTGTGCGGGGGCACACCGTGTGGTGAGACACCCGTGCGAGAGAATGACGGCATGGAGATGCCGAGGAATGAACGGTCGCAGGAGGCCCCGCAGGTCCTGGTCGTCGGGCAGGACGGCATGGCGCTCGGTGGCGAGGGCGACGACGAGTCCCGTGAGACCCCGGTGACGGAGATGGTCGAGCAGCCGGCCAAGGTCATGCGGATCGGCAGCATGATCAAGCAGCTGCTGGAGGAGGTGCGGGCGGCTCCCCTCGACGAGGCCAGCCGCGTCCGGTTGAAGGAGATCCACCACAGTTCCGTGAAGGAGCTGGAGGAGGGACTGGCCCCGGAGCTCGTCGCGGAACTGGAGCGGCTGTCCCTCCCGTTCACCGACGAGAAGGTCCCCTCGGAGGCGGAACTGCGGATCGCCCAGGCCCAGTTGGTCGGGTGGCTGGAGGGCCTCTTCCACGGCATCCAGACGGCGCTGTTCGCCCAGCAGATGGCGGCCCGCGCCCAGTTGGAACAGATGCGCCGGGCCCTTCCCCCGGGCATGGCCGCGCCGCACGACGACGAGGGACACGGCCGCGCCCGGACCGGCGGCCCGTACCTGTGACCCCGTAGGCCCGCGAACGGCGAACGGCCCGGCACACCTCCCGTGCGCCGGGCCGTTCGCCGTTCCGCGGTGCCCGAGGCGGTCCTCAGGCGGCCGCGTCCGTGGTCAGCAGCACCTTGCCGACGTGGGTGCCGGCCTCCAGCACCCGATGGGCCTCCGCGGCCTGTGCCAGGGGGAGGACGCGGTGCACGACGGGGCGGACGACGCCCGCCTCGATCAGCGGCCAGACGTGCTCCCGTACGGCGGCGACGATGGCCGCCTTCTCCTCCGGCGACCGCTGCCGCAGCGAGGTCGCCGTCACGGCGGCCCGCTTGGCGAGCAGCGCCCCCAGGTTCAGCTCGCCCTTGACACCGCCCTGGAGGCCGATGACGGCGAGCCGGCCGTTCACCGCGAGCGCCCTGACGTTCGGCCCCAGGTACTTGGCGCCCATGATGTCCAGGATGACGTCCGCGCCCGCCCCGTCGGTGGCCCTGCGCAGTTCCTCCGCGAAGTCCTGGGTGCGGTAGTCGATCAGGATGTCCGCGCCCAGCTCGGCGCAGCGGGCCAGTTTCTCCGGGCCGCCCGCGGTCACCGCGACCCGGGCGCCGACCGCCTTGCCGAGCTGGATCGCCATCGTCCCGATGCCGCTGGCGCCGCCGTGCACCAGCAGGGTCTCGCCCGGGCTCAGGCGGGCCACCATGAAGACGTTCGACCACACGGTCGCGGTGACCTCCGGCAGCGCCGCCGCGGTCACCAGGTCGACGCCCTTCGGCACCGGCAGCAGCTGGCCGGCGGGGACGGCCGCCTTCTCGGCGTACCCCCCGCCCGCGAGCAGCGCGCACACCTCGTCGCCGACGGTCCAGCCGGAGACGCCCGGGCCCAGCGCGGCGATCCGGCCCGAGCACTCCAGGCCGGGGTACGGGGACGCGCCCGGCGGGGGGTCGTAGAAGCCCTGCCGCTGGAGCAGGTCGGCGCGGTTGACGGCACCAGCCACCACGTCGACGAGGACCTCGCCCTCTCCGGGCACGGGGTCGGGCACCTCGGACCAGACGAGCGCCTCGGGGCCTCCGGGTTCGGAAATCGTGATCGCACGCATGGCCGCGAGGCTACTCCGCCGCCATGCCGGTCGAGGAGCCGTTCCACGCCGCGCCCTTCGGGGCCGCCACGCCGTTGGCGCCCTTCGACCGCTTGATCGCGATGACCCGGTCGGTCAGCTGGAGCGGGCTGGCCTCCGGGTCGTCGTACCCGATCAGGCGGTGGCCGCGCAGCACGCTCACCACCAGGTCCTCGGTGTCCCGGACGCTCCGGCCCGCCTCCGCCTTGGTCACCGGCCGCTCCACGATGTCGAGTCCGGTGCCCTGGTGGATCAGGTCCTCCAGTACCGTGCCCGCGCTGGGGCTCAGCACGGACAGGCCGAGCAGCCGTCCCGCGGCGCTGGCACTGGTGATGACGGCGTCCGCCCCGGACTGGCGCAGCAGCGGGGCGTTCTCCTCCTCGCGCACCGCGGCGATGATCTTGACTCCCCGGTTGAGCTGGCGCGCCGTGAGGGTGACGAGGACGGCGGTGTCGTCCCGCTGGGTGGCGACGATGATCTGGCGTGCCCGCTGGGCCTCGGCGCGGAGGAGCACATCGCTGCGGGTACCGTCGCCGACGACGCCGGTCAGCCCCTCCGCGTTGACCATCTCGATCACTTTGCTGCTCGGGTCGACCACCACGACCTGCTGTTTCTTCAGCCCCGTGGCCATCAGGGTCTCCAGTGCGGAGCGCCCCTTCGTACCGAATCCGACGACGACCGTGTGGTCTCGCAAGGCCAACCTCCAACGCTTCTGGCGCCACTCCTCGCGGGTGCGCTCGGCCAGCACCTCCAGGGTGGTGCCGACCAGGATGATCAGGAAGAGCACGCGCAGCGGGGTCACGACCAGCACGTTGACCAGCCGGGCGCTGTCGCTCGCCGGCACGATGTCGCCGTAGCCGGTCGTCGAGAGCGTCACCGTGGCGTAGTAGACGGCGTCGAGGGCGCTGACCTGCCCGTCGACGTTGTCCTTGTACCCGCTGCTGTCGGCCACGACGATCAGCACCGTCACGAGCAGGACGAGAAGGGCGAGTGCCAGCCGCTGGCCGACCTGCCTCAGCGGATGCTCGACGATCCTCCTCGGCAGGCTGACCCGGCCGGTGGCCAGCTGGTCCTCCTCATGGCTGGCACGGGCTTCCCTGCTGGGGTGTTTCACGTGAAACGCCTCTCTCGGGCCGGTGCCGCCGCGGCCGCCCACGGCAGGTCGAGGACCTCCGGCACGTCACCGGGCCGGGCGCCGCCGGGCGGCACCACGGCGAACCCGTCGGCGGCGGCGAGGCCGCGCAGCATGGCGGGGCCGGTGTAGTGGAGGGGCACGACCTGCCCGGTGCGGTGGACGACCGGCACGAGGCGGGTGTCGTGGGGATGGCCGTGCACCTCGTCGCGCAGGGGTGCCCGGCGCGGCTCGGGGGGCCGGTGCCCGACGAGGCCGCGCAGCAGCGGCTCGGCGAGGGTGAGCAGCCCGGAGACGGCGGCCAGCGGGTTGCCCGGCAGCCCGACGAGGTACCGGGACGGGGTGAGGCGGGCCAGCAGCATGGGATGCCCCGGCCGCACCCGCACGCCGTCGACGAGGAGTTCGGCGCCCGCCTTGAGCAGGACGGGGCGGACGTGGTCGACCGGTCCGGCGGCGGTGCCCCCGGTGGTGACGACGAGGTCGGCGCCCGACCCGGTGACGGCCTCGTACAGCGCCTCCGCGTCGTCCCCGATGCGCCGCACGGCGACGACCTCCGCCCCCAGGGAGCGCAGCCAGGGGCCCAGCATGGGGCCGAGGGCGTCCCGGACGAGCCCGTCGTGGGGGACGCCCGAGGCGAGCAGTTCGTCGCCGAGGACGAGGATCTCGGCACGGGGCGGCTCGACGGTGGCCAGTTCGTCGTACCCCGCGGCGGCGGCCAGGCCGAGGGCGGCGGGGGTGAGCACCGTGGCGGCGGGGAGGAGTTCGTCGCCGGTGCGGCACTCCTGGCCGCGCGGGCGGATGTCCTGGCCGGGCGCCGGCTCGTACCGGGCGTGCAGATGGCCGCCCGGTCCCGTGCCGCCGCGGCCCGCCTCGGTGCGGGCGTGCTCGGAGCGGACGACGGCGGTGGTGTCGGCGGGGACGCGGGCGCCCGTCGCGATGCGCACCGCGACGCCGTCGGGCAGTACCGGGACCCCGCCGCGGCCCGCGAGGACCGCCTCCCCCTCGCGGACCTCCCACGGCCCGGGACCGGCGACCGCCCAGCCGTCCATGGCGGCGGTGTCGAACGGCGGCAGGTCGGTGAGGGCGGCCAACGGCTCGGCGAGGACCCGTCCGAGCGCTTCGTGGAGGGGCACCCGGCGGGTCCGGGGAGTCGTGCCGCGGCCCGCGCGGTCGGCCGCGGCGCGGGCCCGGTGCCAGGGGGTGCCGCCGGGCGGGAAGGTCGCGGGAGGGCCGGCGGGGGGCCGACCAGGGCGAGGGCTTCGTCGACGCCGTCGGCGTCCTGCTCGGTCATCCCGCGTCGGCCTCGCCGTCCCAGCGGCTCGCGAGCGCGGCCGCCTTCCGGACCGCCTCCGCCACGGCCTGCGGGCCGCCCTCCGCCGTGGCCGCCGCGTACCCCACGAGGAAGGTCGTGAGCGGCGCGGCGGGCCGGGCGACGCCGTGGGCTGCGTCGCGGGCCAGGTCGAGCAGCAGGGCGGTGTCGACGTCGAGTTCGACGCCGAGTTCGGCCTTCACCGCGGTGATCCATTCGTCCAGCACGTTCCCATGCTCCCTGATGCGGGCCCGGGCCGCGGCGAGGTCTTCCCAGGTGTCGCAGTCGAACGCGGCGAGCGGCCGGGCGGGGACCCGGGCGATGTCCAGTTCCTGCGTCAGCAGACGCAGGGGCAACCCGGAGAGAGGACCGTGCTCGGTGGCGAGGAGGGCGATCTCGCGGCGCAGCGGTTCGGTGCGGTAGGCGGCGAGGAGGGGTTGGTCGCGTCCCTCCTCGTCGACGGCGAGGACGGCTTCGGCGGTCGACGCGGCGAGCGCGTCGACGAGGTGCCGCACGGCCGCTCGGTCCAGGAACGGCAGGTCGCCGCCGAGGGCGACGACCGTGTCGGCGCCGACGTGCCGCACCCCGGCGGCCAGGGCGGCGACGGGCCCGCCGCCCGGCGGTTCCTCCCGCGCCCACAGAACGGGCCGGGAGGTCGGTCGCCGGCCTCCGACCACCACGGCCCGCCCGGCGTCGCGGCAGGCGTGCAGCACCCGGTCGAGCAGGGTGCGCCCCCCGACGCTCAGGCCGGGCTTGTCCGCGCCACCGAGTCGCCTCGCGGCGCCTCCTGCCAGGACGACGGCGTCGAATCGGGTCACGTGCCCAGTATGGTCGCCGCCGGGGCGGAGCGGGACCCGGCCCCGGGGAACGGGGCCGGGTCCCGGACTACAGGGTGCGCAGCAGCACCGAGGGGTGCTCGACGCAGTCGGCGACGTACCGCAGGAAGCCGCCCGCCGTACCGCCGTCGCACACCCGGTGGTCGAACGCGAGGGACAGCTGCACGACCTGGCGGACCGCCAGCTCGCCGTTGTGGACCCACGGCTTCGGGATGATCCGGCCCACACCGAGCATCGCCGCCTCGGGGTGGTTGATGATCGGTGTGGAGCCGTCGACGCCGAACACGCCGTAGTTGTTCAGCGTGAACGTGCCGCCCGTCAGGTCGGCCGGGGACAGGGTGCCCGCCCGTGCCACCTCGGTGAGGCGGGCGAACTCCGCCGTGAGGTCCTCGGCGGAGCGGGTGTGCGCGTCGCGGACGACGGGCACGACCAGGCCGCGGTCGGTCTGGGCCGCGAAGCCCAGGTGCACCTCGGGAAGCCGGACGATCTCGCGGGCGTCGAGGTCGACGCGGGAGTTCAGCTCCGGGTAGCGGGCGAGCGCGGCCGTGCAGATCCGGGCCAGCAGCGCCAGCAGGGAGATCTTCGGCCCGCCGGCGGCGTTCATCGCGGCGCGCGCGGCCATGAGCTCCGTGGCGTCGGCGTCGACCCAGCAGGTGGCGTCGGGGATCTCCCGGCGGCTGCGGCTCAGCTTGTCGGCGACCGCACCGCGCACCCCGCGCAGCGGCACCCGCTCGGCCCCGGCCGGTGCGGGCCGCGCCGGAGCGGCGGCCTGCGCCCGGTCCTGCGCCCGGTCCTGGGCCCGTTCGACGTCGGCCCGCAGGATCAGCCCGTCCGGGCCGGAACCGCGCAGCTGCCGCAGATCGACCCCGCGCTCCCGGGCGAGCTTCCGCACGAGCGGCGAGATCACCGGCACCGGACCCTCCGCGGGCACGGCGGGAGCCGGCACGGGAGCGGGCTCCGGTGCGGGAGCGGGTGCGGTCCGGGGGGCGGACGCGGCGATCGGCGCCGCCGGACGGACCCGCCGCCTGCGGGCGGACGCCGTGCTCGTGCCGTAGCCGACCAGCACGTTCCCCGAGCCCTCGTCGGCGGGTTCGGCGCATCCCCCGACGGTGTCCGCCTGCAGGGCCGCACCGGGCTTCCCGGGCGCCGCGGAGGCGGCCGGCGCCTCCGTGGCGCCGACGGCGACGGTCAGCAGCGGGGCGCCGACCGGCAGCTCCTCGCCCTCCTCGCCGAAGCGGGCGGTGACCACGCCGCCGTAGGGGCAGGGGACCTCCACCATCGCCTTGGCCGTCTCGACCTCCACGACCGGCTGGTCGATGGCGACGACGTCCCCGACCGAGACGAGCCACCGCACGATCTCGGCCTCGGTGAGTCCTTCGCCGAGGTCGGGCAGCTTGAACTCCAGAACCTCGCTCATCGGCTCGTCGCCTCCCACTGGAGCCGGGCGACCGCGTCCAGGACGCGGTCGACTCCCGGCAGGTGATGCCGCTCGAGCATCGGCGGCGGGTACGGGATGTCGAAGCCGGCCACCCGCAGCACCGGAGCCTCCAGGTGGTGGAAGCACCGCTCGGTGACCCGGGCGGCGATCTCCGCGCCCGGCCCGGCGAAGCCGGTGGACTCGTGCACGACGACCGCGCGGCCCGTGCGGCGCACGGACGCGCAGACGGTCTCGTCGTCGAACGGCACCAGCGAGCGCAGGTCCACGACCTCCAGGTCCCAGCCCTCCGCCTGCGCCGCCTCGGCCGCCTCCAGGCAGACCGGCACGGACGGGCCGTACGTGATCAGCGTGGCGCTGCGGCCGCTGCGGCGCACCACGGCGCGGCCGATCGGCTCCACGGCGGCCGGGTTGTCGGGCGACCAGTCGGACTTCGACCAGTACAGCCGCTTCGGCTCCAGGAAGACGACCGGGTCGTCGGAGGCGATGGCGGCGCGGAGCAGCCCGTAGGCGTCGTCGACCGTCGCGGGGGTGACGACGTGGAGCCCCGGGGTCGCCATGTAGTACGCCTCGGAGGAGTCGCTGTGGTGCTCGACACCGCCGATCCCGCCGCCGTACGGAACGCGGACGACCAGCGGCATCGGCATCGCGCCGCGCGTGCGGTTGCGCATCTTGGCGACGTGGCTGAGGAGCTGCTCGAAAGCCGGGTAGGCGAAGGCGTCGAACTGCATCTCGACGACCGGCCGCAGCCCGTACATCGCCATGCCGACGGCCGCACCGAGGATGCCGGCCTCGGCGAGCGGCGTGTCGGCGCACCGGTCCTCGCCGAACTCCTTGGCGAGCCCGTCGGTGACGCGGAAGACACCGCCCAGCGTGCCGACGTCCTCGCCCATGACGTACACGGTCGGGTCCTCGGCCATCGCGTCGCGCATGGCCCGCTGGAGGGCCTGCGCCATGGTGGCGGGCTTGGCCGCCTTCTTGGCTGCCACGGTGGTCATCGGTCGTCACCTTCCGCTTCGGCGTCCAGCTCGGCCCGCAGCTGCGCGGCCTGCTCCCTGAGCTGCGCGGTCTGCTCCGCGTAGACGTGGGTGAACAGGTCCATGGGGTCGAGCACGGCGTCGGCGTTCATCCGCTCGCGCAGTCGTGCGGCCATCGTCTCGGCCTCGTCGGCCGCCTCGCGGATGCCGTCCTCGTCGATGAGGCCGCGCTCCGTCAGTTCCCGCTCCAGCAGCTCGATCGGGTCGTGCCGCCGCCACGCCTCGACCTCGTCGGCCTCGCGGTACCGGGTCGCGTCGTCGGCGTTGGTGTGGGCGTCGACGCGGTACGTCACGGCCTCGACGAGCGTGGGGCCGCCGCCGCGCCGGGCGCGGGCCACCGCCTCGGAGAGCACCTGGTGGACGGCGGCCGCGTCGTTGCCGTCGACGAGCCGGCCGGGCATGCCGTAGCCGACGGCCTTGTGGGCGAGCGACGGGGCCGCGGTCTGCTTGTGGAGCGGCACGGAGATCGCGAAGCCGTTGTTCTGCACGAGGAAGACCACGGGGGCCTGCCACACGGCGGCGAAGTTCAGGGCCTCGTGGAAGTCGCCCTCGCTGGTGCCGCCGTCGCCGATCATGGCCAGCGCCACGACGTCGTCGCCCTTGAGGCGGGCCGCGTGGGCCAGGCCCACGGCGTGCGGGAGCTGCGTGGCGAGCGGGGTGCACAGGGGGGCGATGCGGTGCTCGCGCGGGTCGTACCCGGTGTGCCAGTCGCCCCGCAGCAGCGTCAGCGCCTCGACGGGGTCCAGTCCGCGTGCCACGGCGGCCAGGGTGTCCCGGTACGACGGGAACAGCCAGTCCCGCTCCTCGAGGACGAGCGCGGCGGCCACCTCGCAGGCCTCCTGGCCCGTGCTGGAGGGGTACACGGCCAGACGGCCCTGCTTGGTGAGCGCGGTGGCCTGCGTGTTGTACCGGCGGCCGCGCACCAGCTCGGCGTAGAGCCGGCGCAGCACGGCGGGGGCGAAGCCGGCCGCCGCGTCCGTGCCCAGCACCCGGTAGGGCTCGGGGTCCGGGAGCAGCGGCGCGGGGTCCGTGCGCGGCTTCCACGCCGGCGGCGGAGTGGGTCGGTAAGAGGCCGCGCCGGGCAGCTCTTGGACCGTCATGACAGCACCTCCTCGTGGGAGTGGGCATATGCCCCGGGGACGGCGCGGGTGTGGCACGCCTCACCTACCGATTGTTCGGTCGCGGAGCCATTCTGGCTACAGGCGCCCCGACCCTGTGGACAAACGGTTTTGCACAGCCCGGGGCGAGGGCAGCCCGTCCATGAGAGAAAGGTGGGGGGATATGGACGCTGAACAAATGGCCAACGGTTGGGGGCAGGCTTCGCAGGGTGACGAGCGTGCTCCGGCGCCGCGTCCGCTCGACGCCGTCGACCGCGACATCCTGCGGATCCTTCAGGTGGACGGGCGGGCGTCGATACGGTCGGTCGCCGAGCGGGTCCACGTGTCGCGTGCGAACGCGTACGCGCGGATCAACCGGCTCATCGACGACGGGGTGATCCGCGGCTTCGGTGCGCGCGTCAACCACGAGCGGGCGGGTCAGGGGGCTTCCGCGTACATCACGCTCAAGATCGTGCAGAACTCGTGGCGCACGGTCCGCGAGCAGCTGCAGACGCTGCCGGGCGCGGCGCACATCGCCCTGGTCAGCGGGGACTTCGACGTGCTGCTGCTGGTGCACACGCCGGACAACCGCAGCCTGCGCGAACTGGTCCTGACCAGGCTCCAGGCGATCCCGGAGGTGCTGTCCACGCGCACGCTGCTGGTGTTCGAGGAGACGGAGCTCAACCGCAGGTTCGCGGCCGACGGGGTGTAGGGGCCCGGCGGCCGGGACGGAGCGCGGGAGGCCCCGCCGGGACGCGCCCTTCCCGGGTGGCGGGGGCGTCCCGGCGGGGGGCGGCCCGGTCCCCCGCCGGGAGGGCCTCAGCGGCTGGTGCGCAGCCCCTCGAAGGCCAGGCGGACCAGCGTGTCCGCCACCTGCCGGCGGCCGATCCCGTCGCCGGCCTGGGGGCGGTACCACTCGACGAGCGAGTTGACCATGCCGAACAGCAGCCTGGTCGCGATCCTTATGTCCACGTCGGAGCGGAGGTCCCCCTCCGCCGCCGCCGCCTTCATCAGATCGGCGATGCGGTGGTCGAACTCGCGGCGCCGCTCCAGGGCCCAGCGCTCGGTCCGCGTGTTGCCGCGCACCCGCAGCAGCAGCGTCACGTACGGCAGTTCGTCGATCAGCACCTCGACCGTGCGCCGGGCGACGTACTCGACCCGCTCGACCGCCCGGCCGTGGGTGGCGGGCTCCTCGTCGAGCACGGCGAACAACCCGTCCAGGGCGCGGCTGACCGCCCGTCGCAGCAGCTCCTCCTTGCCGGTGACGTGGTGGTAGATCGAGGACTTGGAGATCCCGGCGGCCCTGGAGAGGTGCTCCATCGACGTGCCGTCGTAGCCGCGCTCGTTGAAGACCCGGACGGCGACCGAGAGCAGCGTCTCGGGCGTGTAGGCGTCGCGCCTGACGCCCGTCACCGCTCGCTCTCCCGCTCGTCCTCGGCGTAGGAGTGGCGGTAGAGCGCCAGGGAGGGCGCGTAGCGTCCCGAGGGGTCGCGCTGGTGGAGTTCCTCCAGGATGCCGTACGCCCAGCTCCTGCCGAGCCTGCGGCTCCACTCGAGGGGACCCAGGGGGTAGTTGACGCCGAGCCGCATCGCGGTGTCGACGTCCTCCTCGGTGGCGACGCCCTTGGCGACCGCGTCGTGCGCGAGGTCGATGAGCCTCGCCACGGTCCGGGCGACGATCATGCCCGGCACGTCGCCGATGACGCTGACCTTCTTGCCGAGCGCCTGGAAGAGGCCGATCGCCTGGTCGAGGGTCTCCTGCGAGGTGTCGGGGCCCGCGGCGAGCGCGATGCGGGTCGCCCGGCGGTAGTCGAGGGCGAGGTCGAAGTAGACGACGTCGCGGAACTCCACGGAGGTCTGGCCGTCGGCCGGCACCAGCTGGCCCCCGCTGGGCAGCTCCAGGCGCGTGCCCCGGTCCTCCTCCTCCTCGCGGAGGGGGATCCCGGCCTCGCGGATCAGGTCGAGCACCTCGCCGCAGGGCGCGAGGTCGCCCTCGACCACGACGTACGCGGGCGGGTCGGCCGGCTCGGCGGTGTGCGGCTCGGGGCGGTGGACGCCCCGGTCGTCGTAGGAGTACCAGCCGCGGCCCGACTTGCGGCCGAGCATCCCGGCCTCGACCAGGCGCCGCTGGGCGAGCGAGGGGCGGAACCGGGGGTCCTGGAAGAACGCCTCCCAGACCGAGGTGGTCACCGCCTCGTTGACGTCGTGGCCGATGAGGTCGGTCAGCTCGAAGGCGCCCATGCGGAAGCCGCCGGACTCGCGCAGGACGGCGTCGATGGTGGCCGGGTCGGCGCCCTGCTCCTCGTACACCGCGAACGCCTCGGCGTAGAAGGGGCGGGCGAGGCGGTTGACGATGAACCCCGGGGTGTCGGCGCAGGCCACCGGGGTCTTGCCCCAGGCGCGGGCCGTCTCGTACGCACGCGCGGCGAAGGCGGCGTCGGTCGCGAAGCCGCTGACGATCTCGACGAGGGGGAGCAGCGGCGCCGGGTTGAAGAAGTGCATGCCGACGAAGCGGCCGGGGAGGCGCAGCGCGCCGCCGACGGCGGTGACGGAGAGCGAGGAGGTGTTGGTGGCGAGCAGGCAGTCGTCGCCGACGACCTCCTCCAGCGCGGCGAAGAGCTCCCGCTTCACCTCGAGCCGCTCCACGATCGCCTCGACGACGAGCGCGGCGTCGGCCAGCTCGTCGAGGGAGGCGGCCGGGTGGAGGCGCGCGGCGGCCGCGTCCCGCTCCTCCGGGGTGAGGCGGCCCTTGGCGACCAGCCGGTCCAGCCGTCCGACGACGGACTCGGCGGCCTGCTCGGCCCGGCCCGGCACGGCGTCGTGGAGGCGCACGGGGTGGCCCGCGACGAGCGCGACCTGCGCGATGCCCTGGCCCATGGTCCCCGTGCCGACGACGGCGACCGTCCGGTCGCGTCCGACGGCGGTGCCGGCCGCCCGGCCGGTGGTCTCGGTGCCGGTCATGTCAGTGATCCTCCCCGCTGGGTTCTCCACAGGTCCGAGAGACCCCCTTGTCCCGACCGATCGTTCGGTTACTCTAGCTCTGTCCGCCTGTCCCTGCCCAGCTCATCGAGGAGTTGGTCCGCCATGGCCGCCGAGCAGCTGACCCCCGCCCACCTGTCCGAGAGGCACCGTCCCACGCTCGACCAGGCGCTGGAGGCGATCCGTACGCGTGCCTACTGGTCGCCGCACCCGGAGCACCCCAAGGCGTACGGGGAGAACGGCTCGCTGAGCGCCGCGGAGGGCCTCGCCGCCCACCGGGCGGTCCTCGGCTCCCGCTTCGACCTGGACCAGCCGGGCACGGACGGCTGGACCGGCGGGGAGGTCTCCCCGTACGGCCCGGCGCTCGGCGTGGAGTACCCGCACGTGGACGCGGACGTGCTGCTGCCGGCGATGCGCGCCGGCATGGGCGCCTGGCGGGACGCCGGCGCGGACACGCGCGCCCTGGTCTGCCTGGAGATCCTCGCCCGCATCAGCGCCCGCACGCACGAGTTCGCGCACGCGGTGATGCACACCAGCGGGCAGGCGTTCATGATGGCGTTCCAGGCGGGCGGCCCCCACGCGCAGGACCGCGGCCTGGAGGCGGTGGCCTACGCGTACGCGGAGCAGACGCGGACGCCCCTGGAGGCCGACTGGTCCAAGCCGCAGGGCAAGCGGGACCCGCTGGAGCTCCGCAAGACCTTCACCCCGGTCGGCCGCGGCGTCTCCCTGATGATCGGCTGCAACACCTTCCCGACGTGGAACGGCTACCCGGGCCTGTTCGCCTCCCTGGCGACCGGCAACGCCGTCCTGGTCAAGCCGCACCCGCGCGCCGTGCTGCCGCTGGCGCTGACGGTGCGGATCGCACGCGACGTGCTGGCCGAGGCGGGCTTCGACCCGAACCTGGTGGCGCTGGCCGTCGAGCGCCCCGGCGAGGGCATCGCCAAGGCGCTGGCCGTCCGCCCGGAGATCCGGATCATCGACTACACGGGCTCGACGTCGTTCGGCGACTGGCTGGAGGCCAACGCCCGCCAGGCGCAGGTCTACACGGAGAAGGCCGGCGTCAACACGATCGTCGTCGACTCCACCGACGACTACAAGGGCATGCTGGCCAACCTGGCCTTCTCCCTGTCCCTGTACAGCGGCCAGATGTGCACGACCCCGCAGAACCTGCTGATCCCGCGCGGCGGCATCACGACCGACGCCGGCCCCAAGTCGTACGACGAGGTGGTCGCCGACCTCGCCGCCGCCGTGAGCGGCCTGCTGGGCGACGACGCGCGGGCGAACGGCCTGCTGGGCGCGCTGGTCAACCCGGACGTGAAGGCCCGCCTGGAGGCGGCCGCCGACCTGGGCGAGGTCGCCCTGCCGTCCCGCGAGGTCGTCAACCCGGACTTCCCGGACGCCGTGGTGCGCACCCCGCTCGTGGTCAAGCTGGACGGTTCCAAGCCGGACGCCGAGGCCGCCTACATGTCGGAGTGCTTCGGCCCCGTCTCCTTCGCCGTGGCCGTGGACTCCACCGCCGACGCGCTGGAGCTGCTGCGGCGCACGGTCCGCGAGAAGGGCGCGATGACGGTCGGCGCGTACACGACGTCCCCGGACGTGGAGCGCGCGGTCGAGGAGGTCTGCCTGGAGGAGTCGGCGCAGCTCTCGCTGAACCTGACGGGCGGCGTCTACGTCAACCAGACCGCCGCGTTCTCCGACTTCCACGGCTCGGGCGGCAATCCGGCCGCGAACGCCGCCCTGTGCGACAGCGCCTTCGTGGCCAACCGCTTCCGGGTGGTGGAGGTCCGCCGCCCGGCGTGACCCGGCGGCACGCGGCGCCTGGTACGTGATCCCGCGTACGGACATGTTCCAGGCGCCCCGCTCCCCCGCCCCTCAGGCGGGGGAGTCCCCGATCTCGGCGTACCGCTGGATCCAGGCGTGCATGGCGATCGCGGCGGCGGCCCCGGCGTTGATGGAGCGGGTCGAGCCGAACTGGGCGATGGAGCACACCGTCCGGGCGTGCTCACGGGCCTCCTCGGTGAGGCCCGGCCCCTCCTGCCCGAACAGCAGCACGCAGCGGCGGGGCAGCTCCGTGCGTTCCAGCGGCACCGCGCCCGGCAGGTTGTCGATGCCGATGATCGGCAGGCCCTCCGCCTCGGCCCAGGCCGTCAGCGACGCGGTGTCGGGGTGGTGGCGCACGTGCTGGTACCGGTCGGTGACCATCGCGCCGCGCCGGTTCCAGCGGCGGCGGCCGACGATGTGCACCTCCTTCGCCAGGAAGGCGTTGGCGGTCCGGACGACCGATCCGATGTTGAAGTCGTGGCTCCAGTTCTCCACGGCCACGTGGAAGTCGTGGCGGCGGGTGTCCAGGTCGGCGACGATCGCCTCGCGCGTCCAGTACCGGTAGCGGTCGACGACGTTGCGCCGGTCGCCCCCGGCGAGCAGCTCGGGGTCGTAGCGCCCGTCCTGCGGCCAGGGCAGGGGGTGCGGCCCGACGCCGACCTCGGAGCCGTAGCCGTCGTCGTACTGGAGGGGGACGTCCGTCCGGGTCTCGCTGTTCACCCGACGAGGGTACGGGGGGCCGGCGCGTCCGGGACGGGGTCCCGTCCCTCCCTTCCCGTCGCGCGGCCGGGCCGCAGCCGCCTCCCGGCGCGGCGGACCCGGCCCTCCAGCCACAGCAGGAAGACCGTCGGCAGGAACACCGCGTCCGCGGTGATCATGGCGAGGGAGAAGGCCGGCAGCCCGAGCAGCACCGCGATCCCCGCGTGCTCCATCATCATCACCGCGAGCAGCACGTTCTTGACCCTGCGGTTGAACAGGGTGAACGGGAAGGCCACCTGCACGATCACGGTGCCGTAGGTGATGATCATGACCACCAGGCTGGCGCCGGCCAGCAGACCGGACAGGGCGGGCCACGGGCTGAAGTAGTCGAGTTTCAGCGGGTAGTACAGGGCGGTGCCGTCCTGCCACCGCGAACCCTGGATCTTGTACCAGCCGGCCGTCGCGTAGATCAGGCACACCTCGGCCATGATCACCGCGAGGGTGGCGTTGTGCAGCAGGTTGGCGAGGACGTCGAGCAGGACGCGCGGCTGGCCGGGGGCGATGCGGCACACCAGCCACCACGCGCCCTGGGCGAGCCACAGCAGCCACAGCAGCGCGACGATCCACGGCTCGCCGCTCCTGTCGTGGAACAGCAGGACCGCCACCAGGCCGAAGCCCAGCACCGACCACAGCACCACTCCCGCCGGGTCGGTCCCGGCGCCCGCGGGGCGGCGGGACCGGCGGCGCGCGTCCAGCGACCAGACGCGCCCGCAGCGGGTGAGGACGAGGTAGATCGCCATGAGGTGGATGACGTTGTCACCGCCGTCGCCCATGAAGACGGAGCGGTTCTGCAGCGAGAGGACCCCCACCATGAACAGCGCCGACGTGGCCCGGGTGCGCCATCCGACCATCAGCAGGGCACTGGAGAGCACGGCGCCCGCGTAGACGGCCTCGAACCACAGGACGGAGTCCGTCCACACCAGGACGGTGAAGGAGTGGTTGTCCGCGATCAGCTGCCGCGCCATGTGCCAGCCCCACGGGCCCTGGGGCCCGTACAGCTCGTGGCGGTGGGGGAACTCGCGCAGGAGGAAGACCAGCCAGGTCGCGGCGAACCCGATCCGGACGACGGCGCTCTGGTAGGGGCCCAGGGCGGTTCCGGTGAGCCGCTGGACGGCCCTGGCGAGGCGCTGGTCGGGGCTCTCCCGGCGGTCCGCGTGCCGGGGTGCGCTGCTCGGGTTCACCGGTCTCCCCCCGCCGTCCGGCCGCCGGTGACGCCGCCCGGCAGATCGGCGGCGGTCACGGTCCACCAGGGCAGGATCCGGTGGTACGGCCGCGTGTCGGTCCGCTCGCGGCTCCACGGCGGAGCGGCCACGTTCGTGGTGGTCGAACGTATCTGTATCCGCTCGACCCTCCCGCCCAGCCGGTGCTCCTCCAGCCGCATCATGGCGATGCGCCGCACGTAGCGCTCGGAGAGGCCGGCGCGCAGGGGGTCCGCCGGGTCGCCGTCGTGCTGGTTGGCGTAGAAGTCCCAGGCGCGGCGCAACTCGTTCTGCTGCGTGTGGCTGGGGAAGGGGTTGCCGCGGATCGCCGCGGCGTCGTCGGCGGTCAGGTCGATCCACGGGGTGACCTCGCGGACGCCGCCGTCCACCACCTCGGCGCGGACCTGGACCGCGACGTTCTGCTGGAGCGGGTTGGGCGCGAAGAGCTTCCAGTTCTGCTCGAACTCCGGCATGACCCAGTCGTCGACGGTCTCGCCGTGCTGCTTGGACAGCGTGTTCGACGGTGCGACGTGCAGGAACACCACGCCCACGTGGAAGCAGGCGACCAGCCCGATCACCGCCAGGGCGACGGCTCCCACCACCTGGTAGGGCAGGGAGAGCGCCGCCAGCCCGGTGCGATCGGGGCCTTCCGCGCCGGCAGCGTCCCCGGCACGTCCGCGCCGCTCGTCGTACGACTCCATCCCGCCCCGCTCCGCGTCTTCCCGCCCCGGTTGTCCACAGGGTTGACACCATACGGGCCGTCGACTCACCATTGAAGCCATTCAACCGAACGATCGGTCGGTAGGGGGCCCGATGACGGCAGTGACTGCGGACTCGCAGGAGGCTTACGAGGCGGTGTTCGACGCCGCCGTCGCCGCCGACGAGCGCATCGAACCGCGCGACTGGATGCCGGAGGCATACCGCGCCACGTTGATCCGGCAGATCGCCCAGCACGCCCACTCCGAGATCATCGGCATGCAGCCCGAGGCGAACTGGATCACCCGTGCGCCCTCCCTGCGGCGCAAGGCGATCCTCATGGCCAAGGTGCAGGACGAGGCGGGCCACGGCCTGTACCTGTACAGCGCCGCCGAGACCCTGGGCGTCAGCCGGGACGAACTGCTGGACAAGCTCCACTCGGGCCGCCAGAAGTACTCGTCGATCTTCAACTACCCCACGCTGACCTGGGCCGACGTCGGCGCGATCGGCTGGCTCGTGGACGGCGCCGCGATCACCAACCAGGTGCCGCTGTGCCGCTGCTCCTACGGGCCGTACGCCCGCGCGATGGTCCGGGTGTGCAAGGAGGAGTCCTTCCACCAGCGCCAGGGGTACGAGGCGCTCCTCGCCCTCTCGCAGGGCACGCCGGCCCAGCACGAGATGGCGCAGGACGCCGTCGACCGCTGGTGGTGGCCGTCGCTGATGATGTTCGGTCCGCCCGACGACGAGTCGGCGCACTCCGCGCAGTCCATGGCCTGGAAGATCAAGCGCCACTCCAACGACGAGCTGCGCCAGCGCTTCGTCGACATCTGCGTCCCGCAGGCCGAGTCGCTGGGCCTGACCCTGCCCGACCCGGACCTCCGGTGGAACGAGGAGCGGGGCCACTACGACTTCGGCGTGATCGACTGGACCGAGTTCCGCGAGGTCCTCAAGGGCAACGGCCCCTGCAACGAACAGCGGATCACCCAGCGCCGCCGTGCTCACGAAGAGGGCGCCTGGGTGAGGGACGCGGCGGCGGCGTACGCCGCGAAGCACAGCGATCGGAACAAGGGCGACGAGTCCGGGGACACCGGGGAGGCGACGGCATGACGACCAGCGACTGGCCGCTGTGGGAGGTGTTCGTGCGCTCGCGCCGCGGGCTGTCCCACACCCACGCGGGGAGCCTGCACGCCCCGGACGCCGAGATGGCCCTGCGCAACGCCCGCGACCTCTACACCCGGCGCAACGAGGGCGTGTCCATCTGGGTCGTCCCCGCCGCCGCGATCACCGCGTCGTCACCGGACGAGAAGGACCCGTTCTTCGAGCCGTCCGCCGACAAGCCCTACCGGCACCCGACCTTCTACGAGATCCCCGAGGGGGTGCAGCACCTGTGACGGCCTCCCTGAACACCGCCGCCCTCGCGCTCGGCGACGACGCGCTGGTGCTGTCCCACCGACTGGGCGAGTGGGCGGGCCACGCGCCCGTGCTGGAGGAGGAGGTCGCCCTCGCCAACATCGCGCTGGACCTGCTCGGACAGGCCCGCGTCCTGCTCTCCCTCGTCGGCGACGAGGACGAGCTGGCGTTCCTCCGCGAGGAGCGTGCGTTCCGCAACGTCCAGCTCGTCGAGCAGCCGAACGGCGACTTCGCCCACACGATCGTCCGCCAGCTGTACTTCTCCACCTACCAGCGCCTGCTGTACGGGCGTCTCGCCGCCGCCGACGTGCGCCCGGACGACGAGGCCCACGAGGCTCTGCGCGGCCTGGCCGCGAAGGCGGTCAAGGAGGTCGCCTACCACCAGGACCACGCCGAGCAGTGGACGCTCCGCCTTGGCGACGGCACGCCCGAGAGCCATGACCGGATGCGGACCGCCTGCGACGCGCTGTGGCGCTTCACCGGTGAGCTGTTCCAGCCCGTCGAAGGCCTCGACGTCGACTGGCGGGAGCTGGAGGCCGACTGGCTGACCTCGGTGTCCGCCGTGCTGACCCGGGCGACCCTCCCCCTTCCCGAGGGAGCCCGGACGACCGCGTGGAGCGCGGGCGCGGGCCGGCAGGGCGTCCACACCGAGTCGTTCGGGCGGATGCTCGCCGAGATGCAGCACCTGCACCGCAGCCACCCGGGAGCGTCATGGTGACCATGACTCCGCTCGAAGAGGAGCTGAGCCGGCTGGCCGGTTCGGTGCCCGACCCCGAGATGCCCGTGCTCACCCTGGAGGACCTGGGTGTGGTGAGGGGCGTACGGGTCCTCGGTCCCGGCAAGGTGAAGGTCGAGCTGACTCCGACGTACACGGGCTGCCCGGCGATCGAGGCCATGTCCTCGGACATCGAGCGGGTCCTCCACGACCGGGGCGTCGAGGAGGTCTCGGTCGTCACGGTCCTCTCCCCCGCCTGGTCCACGGACGACATCAGCGACGAGGGCCGGAGGAAACTCGCCGAGTTCGGCATAGCACCGCCCCGTCGGCAGCAGTCCGACGGACCCGTGCCGCTCACCCTCGCCATCCGCTGCCCGCACTGCGGCTCGACCGACACCGAGCTGCTGAGCAGGTTCTCCTCGACCGCGTGCAAGTCGCTGCGCCGTTGCGCCTCCTGCCGCGAACCCTTCGACCACTTCAAGGAGTTGTAGATGTTCCATCCGCTCCGGGTGAGCGAGGTCGAGCGGCTCACGGACGACTCGGTGGCCGTCACCTTCGCCGTCCCGCCAGAGCTGCGGGAGGCGTTCCGCCACACCCCCGGCCAGCACCTGACGATGCGCCGGACCACCGCCGAAGGCGAGGAGATCCGGCGCACGTACTCGATCTGCTCGCCCGCCGCCGCCCCCGGTGAGGACCCGGTACTGCGCGTCGGCATCCGGCACGTCGAGGGCGGCGAGTTCTCCACCTACGCGCTGAAGGAACTCGCCGTCGGCGACACGGTGGAGGTCATGGAGCCGATGGGCAGGTTCGTCCTGCCGCCGCGGCCCGGGCACTTCGCGGCGATCGTCGGCGGCAGCGGCATCACCCCCGTGCTGTCGATGGCGGCGACACTGCTGGCGCGGGAGCCGCAGGCCCGCTTCTGCCTCGTGCGCAGCGACCGCACGGCCGCGTCGACGATGTTCCTCGACGAGGTCGCCGACCTCAAGGACCGCTACCCCGACCGCTTCCAGCTGGTCACGGTGCTGTCCCGGGAGGAGCAGCAGGCCGGGCTGCCGTCCGGTCGGCTCGACGAGGAGCGGCTGTCCCGCCTCCTGCCGGCGCTGCTGACGGTGGACGAGGTGGGAGGCTGGTTCCTGTGCGGCCCGTTCGGGCTGGTCAAGGGCGCCGAGCGGGCACTGCTGGGCCTGGGCGTGCCGAAGAACCGGGTCCACCAGGAGATCTTCCACGTGGAAGACGGCTCGTCGGCGACCCGTCGCCCCACGCCGGGCGAGGTGCCCGCCGCCACGCTGACCGCCACTCTGGACGGCCGGTCCGGGACATGGCCGGTCCAGGAGGGCGAGTCCCTGCTGGAGACCGTGCTGCGCAGCCGGTCGGATGCGCCGTACGCCTGCAAGGGCGGCGTATGCGGTACGTGCCGGGCGTTCCTGGTCTCGGGTGAGGTCCGGATGGACCGCAACTACGCGCTGGAGGCCGAGGAGACGGACGCCGGCTATGTGCTGGCGTGCCAGTCGCATGCGATGACGCCGGAGGTCGAGCTCGACTTCGACCGGTGATGCACGACGGCGGTGACGGTGTCCGCGACACGGGTCGCACACCGTCCCGCCGGGCCTCGCCGTCCCGCCGGGCCTCGCCGTCCCGCCGGGCCTCGCCGTCCCGCCGGATCGCTCCGGGCCACCGGGCGGCGCCGGAGCACGAATCGCACCGCCCGCCCGGCCGCGTCGGACCATCGGACCGCTCTGGACCTCACCGCCCCGTCGCACCGTCCCGCCGGATCGCTCCGGGCCACTGGCGTGTCCCCGTGCCCGCCGTCCCCGTGCCCACCCAGCCGCCCCGGATCGTCAAGCGCCCTCCGGGCCCGGCCGCCCCGCTCCCGGCCGCCCCGGGGCACCGGACTCCACTCGTGGCCCGCCGGGAGCCCACCGCCGGGGCCGTCGCCTGGGGCCGTCCGGGTCCTTCGCGGCGCCCGACGCCCGACACCCGGCGCCCGGGAGGCCGCTTCTCGCCACGCGGTTTCCGGTACCACTTGGCCGACGGCCCTCCCGGCCTTTGCGACCGGGTGAGCCCGCCGTGTCCGGGGCGCCGCCCGGACGTCGGTCACACGACGACCGCGGGACCGCCGTGCTCGCTCACCATGGGCCGGCCGGCCCTTTCCCAGGCGAGCATCCCGCCGTCGACGTTCACCGCGTCGATGCCCTGTTGCACCAGGTACTGCGTGACCTGCGCGGAGCGACCACCGACCCGGCACACCACATGGGCGCGCCGCCCGTCGGCCACCGCCTCCGTCACCTCTCCGAAGCGGGCGACGAAGTCGCTCATCGGCACGTGCAGAGCGCCCTCGACATGTCCGGCTGCCCATTCGTCGTCCTCGCGCACGTCCAGGACCAGGGCGTCAGCCGGTACGGACGCGGCGTCCACGGCGGGCAGCGGTGCGAAGTTCATGGGTCATTCCTCTTCCCGGGGCGGATACGCAGAAGTCGTCAGCGTCGCGAGCTCCGCCTCACGCTCGGACACCTGGGCGAGCAGTTGTTCGGCCACCTCGTCGAGGAGCCGGTCCGGGTCGTCCGGCGCCATCCGCAGCATCGCACCGATCGCGCTCTCCTCCAGCTCCCGCGCGACGGCCGTCAGCATCTCCTTGCGCTGTGCCAGCCACTCCAGGCGGGCGTACAGCTCCTCGCTCCGGCTCAGCAGGGGCACGGCGGGCGCGGGGCCCGCCTCCCACTCGTCGGCGAGCCGCCGCAGCTGCGCCTCGTCCCCGCGGGCGTACGCGGCATTGACCCGCGTGATGAACTCGTCCCGCCGAGTGCGCTCCGCCTCCTCGGCCGCCAGGTCCGGGTGGGCCTTGCGGACGAGGTCGCGGTAGAGCCTGCGCGCCTCGTCCCCGGGCCGAACCCGGCGGGGCGTCTGCACGGGCTGCTCGTTCAGCATGGCGGCGGCCTCCGGGGACAGCCCCTCGGAGTCGATCCAGCTGTGGAAGAGTTCGTCGACCCCCGGCATCGGCAGCACCAGGGCCCTGGCCTCCTGCGCCCTGCGCAGGTCCTCCGGGTCGCCGGTGTGCGCCGCCCGCGCCTCCGCGATCAGCGCGTCCAGCTCGTCGAGTCGCGCGTACATCGGGCCGAGCCTCTGGTGGTGCAGCCGGGAGAAGTTCTCCACCTCGACCCGGAAGGTCTCCACCGCGATCTCGAACTCGATCAACGCCTGCTCCGCCGCCCGTACGGCACGGGCGAGCCGCGCCTCCGGGGCCTCCTGCGGCCCGCTCGCCCCGGCGGGGCCGGGCGTCTCCCCGGCACCGGGGGCGTCGGGCCCGCCGGGCACACCGGAGGCGCCGGGCCCGCCGGGCGGAGGCCACTCGGGCTGCGGAGGCCGCTCGGCGGCAGCGGCCTCGTCCACGGGGGCGCCGGTCGGGTCGTCGCTCGGGGTCGTCACCCGACCAGACTACGGGCGACCGGCACCCCGTCCGTCACACGCCCAGTTCGGCGGCGACACGTCCGGCCCGCACGGCCGCGACCAGATCGGCGTGATCGGCCTCGGTGCGGTCCGCGTACGCCACGGCGAAGGAGGCGACGGCGGCGTCGAACTCGTCGTTCTTGCCGCAGTACGCCGCTATGAGCCTCGGGTCCGCGCTGTGCGCGTGCGCCCGCGCCAGCAGAGCACCGGTCATCCGTCCGTAGTCGTCGACCTGGTCGGCCGCCAGTGCCCCCGGGTCGACGCTGCCCTTCCGGTTGCGGAACTGCCGCACCTGGTAGGGCCGCTCCTCCACGGTCGTCCACCCGAGCAGGCTGTCGCTGACCACCTGCATCCGCTTCTGGCCCAGCACGACCCGGCGCCCCTCGTGCCCGGCGTCCTCGACCTTGAACCCGGCTTCGGGCAGGTACGGCACCAGCGCCGAGGGCCTGGCCTCCTTCACCTGCAGCACCAGCGCCTCCCCCCGGTGGTCCAGGAGCAGCACCACGTACGACCGGGTGCCCACGCTGCCCGTGCCGACGACGCGGAACGCCACGTCCTGGATCGTGTACCGGGCGAGCAGCGGCAGCCGGTCCGGCGGCAGCGTCCCCAGGTACGGGCCCAGCGCGGAGGCGACGAGCGCGGCCTCCGCGTCCGGCACGCGCGACAGCACCGGCGGGGCGTCCACGAACCGGCGCGAGCCGTCCTCACAGGTCTCCGTCGCCTTCGCGGCGAACCGGGCACTCGTGTTGCGGCGGGCCTTCTCCGAGACCCGCTCCAGCGTGCCGAGCAGGTCCCGCGCGTCCGTGTGCGAGACGAGTTCCTCGTCGGCGATGGCGTTCCAGGCGTCCAGCACCGGCATCCGCGCCAGCAGCCGCATGGTCCGCCGGTAGGCGCCCACCGCGTCGTGCGCGGCCGCCCGGCACACGTCCTCGTCGGCCCCGGTCTCCCGCCCGGCCAGCACCAGGGAGGTGGCGAGGCGCTTGACGTCCCACTCCCACGGGCCGACCACGGTCTCGTCGAAGTCGTTCAGGTCGATGACCAGCCGGCCGCTCGCGTCGCCGTACAGGCCGAAGTTGGCCGCGTGGGCGTCCCCGCATATCTGCGCGCCCACGCCCGTGACCGGCGTACCCGCCAGATCGTGCGCCATCAGCCCGGCGGCACCGCGCAGGAAGGCGAACGGCGTCGCCGCCATGCGCCCGACCCGTATCGGTGCCAGCGCGGGCACCCTGCCGCGGCTCGACTCCTCGACCGCGCGCACCGCGTCGGGCCGCCCGGCACGCAACGCCAGCGCGTCGTGCGCGGCGCGCGGCACCCGCTCCCGCAGGGCCTTGCCGTATTCCTTCGGCCCTCCGGCCCCGCCCGGCCCGTACCCCCCGGTGTGGTGCCGTGCGAATCCCGGTACGACCGGGATCCGCCCCGCGCCCCCGTGCGCGTCCGCACCGGCCGACCGGGCACCCGCGACACCGCCGCCCGTGCGCTGCGCGGGCACCGTGGCCCGGATCTCGTCCATACATCCCCCCATCACGTGATCTCGACCGGACGTGCGACGACCGTACCCTTCCGCCACCCACCCGTCTCCCCCTGTGGACAACCCTCACTCACACGTTCCCGCCGTCTCCGCCGCCGACCGCTTCCACGGCATCCCGGACGCCGGCGTACGAGCCGGCCACCGTACGAGCCGCCGTCGGCCACCGCGCACGCCCCGCCGCACCGAGCGCCCCACCGGACACCAGTGGCGACCACGCCCGGGTACTCCGGACGCCGTCTCCGCCCGCGTCGACCGGGAACGAGAACCCCACCGCCGCATCCGTCCCATCACCCGCCTCCGCCACCGATCCGCCCCGGTTCCCCTCCTGACATCCCTGTCACCGGGGCCGTCCCCTCCTCCGGCCGCGATCCGCACCCCTCCCGTCCGCCGCGGGCCCCTGCCGCGCCGCGTCAGGACCCGCCGGTGCCGGCCCTCAACCGGCACGTCCGGCAGGCGCACGCCGGGGAGCCGCCGGGCCCGGGTGGCGGCCGCGGTACCGGGCGCCCTTTTCGAGGGCCGCGCCGAACGAGCCGGGGAGCCGTCAAAGCCCTCCGCGAAGCGGAGCGCGGCGGCACCGCCGTCGACCCGGAGGTCGTGCGGCAGCCGCCACGAGGGCGCCGGGCCCGCCGGAACGCCCCGCTCCGCGCGGACGGAAGGGCGCTCATCCGTGGTCCGGAGCGCTCCGGCGACGCGGTCGCGTGCACCGGTGGTTCCCGGGACCCCGGTCGACGAGCACGTCGGCGAGGTCCCGGCCGGACCCGGCCGCCCTGGCCGAAGAGGTCCACCACGGCGCCACGGGGTGCTTCCGGTCCCCGCCCGCGCACGAGGCCGGCTCACCGCGCCACCCGGCCCCGGCCCCAGTCCTCACCCGGTCCTGAAGACCACCCCGCAGACCCGTGAGGCCCCGCGGGCCCACGAGAAAGGGCCCCCACCCGGACTCTCGTCCTGGTGGAGACCCTGTCTCCTGTGGTGCGCGAGGGGGGAGTTGAACCCCCACGCCCTTGCGGGCACTGGAACCTGAATCCAGCGCGTCTGCCTATTCCGCCACCCGCGCATTTGGGTGTCGTCTCCTCGGGCCCCACCTTTTCGGCGCGACCGCTTGGCGACATCTGAAGATTAGCACGTCGTACGGGGTGGATTCACATCCGTTGTTTCGGGCGGTCGGCGGGCGAACAAGGACAGGGAGGGGCGTGCGCCGGAGCACCCGCGCGCCGCTCCAGCCCCGCACGACACACGCGACGGAGACGCGCACATGGACACCCCGCCAGGGGACGAGGGACAGGGACCGGCACGGACCGGCACGCCCCGCCCCCGACCGTCCCGGGCGGCCCCCGGGTGCGGGACACTGTCCACAGGCCACCTCTACGATCCGTACGGGAGATGTGAGAGGTGACACTCGTCCACAGGACAGGGAAGGGGAACCAGCCGATTTCCCGACGCGTGGATACGATCGGTAAGCAGTACCAGGACGGCAACGACGGAGGAGGTGCCCCATGGGAGTCCTGAAGCGGTTCGAGCAGCGACTCGAAGGCCTGGTCAACGGCACCTTCGCCAAGGTCTTCAAGTCCGAGGTCCAGCCCGTCGAGATCGCCGGGGCCCTCCAGCGCGAGTGCGACAACAACGCGACGATCTGGAACCGCGAGCGGACGGTCGTCCCCAACGACTTCATCGTCGAGCTGAGCGCGCCCGACTACGAGCGCCTCAGCCCGTACTCAGGGCAGCTCGGCGACGAGCTCGCCGGCCTGGTCAGGGACTACGCCAAGCAGCAGCGGTACACGTTCATGGGCCCCATCAAGGTCCACCTGGAGAAGGCCGACGACCTCGACACCGGCCTCTACCGGATCCGCAGCCGCACGCTGGCCGCCAGTTCCTCGCAGTCGGCGCAGCCCGCCGACGGCGCGCACCCGGCGGGTCCGCCGCAGGGGCCGGGCGGCCGTCCCGGCGGTTACGGATACCCGCCCGCCGGCGCCCCCGATGCCGACGACCNCGCCGCCGGGCGCCGGCGCCGCGCACCGCCCGCACGGCGGCTCCGGCCACCTGCCGGGCGCCGGCCAGGTGCGCCGCTGGATCGAGATCAACGGCACGCGCCACCAGATCTCCCGCCCCACCCTCGTGCTGGGCCGCAGCACCGACGCCGACGTGCGGATCGACGACCCCGGCGTGTCCCGCCGCCACTGCGAGATCCGGACCGGAACGCCCTCGACGATCCAGGATCTCGGGTCCACCAACGGCATCGTGGTGGACGGACAGCACACCACCCGCGCTACGCTCCGCGACGGCTCGCGAATCGTCGTGGGCAGTACCACCATCGTTTACCGGCAAGCCGAAGGGTGAAGCGGGGGCAATGTCAGAGCTGACCCTCACGGTCATGCGGTTGGGTTTCCTCGCCGTACTGTGGCTGTTCGTCATCGTGGCCGTCCAGGTCATCCGCAGCGACCTGTTCGGCACGCGGGTCACGCAGCGCGGTTCGCGCCGCGAGGGCTCACGTCCGCAGCAGGGCGGCCGTCAGGGGGCCGCGCCGCCGCAGCAGCGGCAGCGCCGCGGCGCCCCGACCAAGCTGGTCGTGTCCGAGGGCACGCTGACCGGCACGACGGTCGCGCTCCAGGGCCAGACCATCACGCTGGGCCGGGCCCACGACTCCACGATCGTCCTGGACGACGACTACGCCTCCAGCCGGCATGCCAGGATCTACCCGGACCGTGACGGCCAGTGGATCGTCGAGGATCTCGGGTCCACCAACGGCACCTATCTCGACCGGACCCGACTCACCGCACCGACCCCGATTCCGCTGGGCGCGCCGATCCGCATCGGCAAGACCGTCATCGAGCTGCGGAAGTAGTACGACAATGAGCGAGCGGAGCGAGCGAGCCGCATCGGTCCCAGGGGACCGCGAGGGGCTCCCGACCGGAGGGTGGGCAGTGTGGCTCGAGACCGGCTGTACTCCGAGCCGACGGGCGAGGTGCGCATGAGTCTGTCACTGCGCTTCGCCGCCGGGTCGCACAAGGGCATGATCCGCGAGGGGAACGAGGACTCGGGATACGCCGGCCCCCGCCTGCTCGCCATCGCCGACGGCATGGGCGGCCAGGCCGCGGGCGAGGTCGCCTCCTCCGAGGTGATCTCCACCCTCGTCACGCTCGACGACGATGTCCCCGGTTCGGACCTCCTCACCTCCCTCGGCACCGCGGTGCAGCGCGCCAACGACCAGCTCCGTGTGATGGTCGAGGAGGACCCCCAGCTCGAAGGCATGGGGACCACCCTGACCGCCCTGCTGTGGACCGGTCAGCGGCTCGGTCTCGTCCACGTCGGCGACTCGCGCGCGTACCTCCTCCGCGACGGCGTCCTCACCCAGATCACCCAGGACCACACCTGGGTCCAGCGCCTGGTCGACGAGGGCCGGATCACGGAGGAGGAGGCCACCACCCATCCGCAGCGCTCCCTCCTGATGCGCGCTCTGGGCAGTGGCGACCACGTCGAGCCGGACCTCTCCATCCGCGAGGTCCGCGCCGGCGACCGGTACCTGATCTGCTCCGACGGCCTGTCGGGCGTCGTCTCCCACCAGACGATGGAGGAGACGCTCGCCGGCTACCAGGGTCCGCAGGAGACCGTCCAGGAGCTCATCCAGCTCGCCCTGCGCGGTGGCGGCCCCGACAACATCACCGTGATCGTCGCGGACGTCCTCGACGTGGACGGCGGCGAGGCCCCCGCCGGCCGGCCCAGCGACAGCCCGGTGGTCGTCGGCGCGGTCGCCGAGAACCAGCCGCAGCTCAACGACGGCGGCGCCATGCAGACCCCGGCGGGCCGCGCGTCCGGCCTGGGCCGGTCCGAGCAGCCGCCGGCGGGCGGTTTCGGCCCGCCCGGCAGCGGCGACGACATCGGCTACGGCGGCATGCCGCCCGAGGGCGGCGGCTACGGCACCTACGGCGAGGCCGACCTCACCAAGCCGGGCAAGGGCCGCAGGTGGTTCAAGCGGATCTTCTTCACGGTGCTGGTGGTGGCGCTCGTCGGCGGCGGCGCCTACGGCGGCTACCGCTGGACGCAGACCCAGTACTACGTCGGTGCGAACGACGGCCACGTCGCGCTGTACCGCGGCATCAGCCAGGACCTGGCGTGGGTCTCGCTGTCGAAGGTCGAGAAGGACCACCCCGACATCGAACTCAAGTACCTCCCCGCCTACCAGCAGAAGCAGGTCGAGGAGACGATCGCCGGCAGCAGTCTGGCGAAGGCCGAGGCCAAGATCAAGGAGCTGGGGGCCCAGGCGACCGCCTGCAGGAAGCAGGAGCAGGCCCGCGCGGCCGCGCCCCCCAGCGAGGAGCAGGCCGGCGGCACCACGGGTTCCGCCGGCACCAGCAAGCCCAAGCCCACGCCCACCACAGCCGTCCCCTCCCCGGGCCCCACCCTCACGGAGGACGAGAAGAGGCTGGCCTCGAACTGCGGCAAGCAGTAAGCACCCGTAGGGGGGCCTTTCCACCATCATGAGCGCTGTCACCAACACGACCACCATCGGCGCGATCGACGCGCCGAGCCGCCGCAACACCGAGCTGGCGCTACTCGGCTTCGCCACCGCCATCCCGGTGTTCGCGTACCTGAACGTGGGTCTGGCCCTCGACGGCGAGATCCCCGCCGGCATGCTCGGTTACGGTCTGGGCCTGGGCCTCCTCGCGGGCATCGCGCACCTGCTGGTGCGCCGCTTCGCCAAGTACGCCGACCCGCTGCTCCTGCCGCTGGCGACCCTGCTGAACGGCCTGGGCCTGGTGCTGATCTGGCGCCTCGACCAGTCGCCGCGGCTGATCGCCGACTCGATCCGGAAGTACGGCTCCCACAGCGGGGACGCACCGCAGCAGCTGATGTACTCGGCGATCGGCGTCGCCCTGTTCCTGCTGGTGCTGGTCTTCCTCAAGGACCACCGGGTGCTCCAGCGCTACACGTACATCTCCATGGTCGTGGCGATCGTGCTGCTGCTGCTGCCCCTCGTGCCCGGCCTGGGGACGGACAGCTTCGGCGCCAAGATCTGGATCAGGGTCGGCCCGTTCTCCATCCAGCCCGGCGAGTTCGCCAAGATCGTCCTGGCGGTCTTCTTCGCCGGGTACCTGATGGTGAAGCGCGACGCGCTCGCGCTGGCCAGCCGCCGCTTCATGGGCCTGTACCTGCCCCGGGGCCGCGACCTCGGCCCGATCCTCACCATCTGGGCGCTGAGCCTGGCCATCCTGGTCTTCGAGAACGACCTCGGCACGTCGCTGCTGTTCTTCGGCATGTTCGTCGTCCTGCTGTACGTGGCGACCGAGCGGACCAGCTGGATCGTCATGGGCCTGCTGATGGCCGTGGGCGGCGCGGTGGTGGTCGGCTCGTTCGCCACCCACGTGCAGTCCCGCGTGGCCGCCTGGCTCGACCCGTTCGAGTGCCTGAAGACGGCCCCCCCGGACACCAACATGGCGTGGGCCTGCGACCAGATGACCCAGGTCCTCATGTCGTTCGGTTCCGGCGGCACCATCGGCACCGGGCTCGGCCAGGGCAACTCCGACCTGATCCAGTTCGCCGTCAACTCCGACTTCATCTTCGCCACCGTCGGCGAGGAACTGGGGCTGGCCGGCGCGATGGCCTTCATCCTCCTGTACGGCCTGATCGTGGAGCGCGGCCTGCGCACCGCCCTCGCCGCCCGGGACCCCTTCGGCAAGCTGCTCGCGTGCGGCCTCTCCGGCGCCTTCGCCCTCCAGGTCTTCGTCGTGGCCGGCGGTGTGATGGGCCTCATCCCGCTGACCGGCATGACGATGCCGTTCCTCGCGTACGGTGGTTCGTCGGTCATCGCCAACTGGGCGCTGATCGCGATCCTGCTCCGCATCAGCGACACCGNNCGCCGCCCCGCCCC
>NZ_CP095474.1:2980649-2991540 GCF_023614315.1 Streptomyces sudanensis
CGCCCCCAACCCCGACGCCGAGATGACCCAGGTGGTCCGTCCGTGAACAAGCCCCTGCGCCATATCGCGATCTTCTGCGGCCTGTTGGTGCTCGCGCTGCTCGTGCGGGACAACTGGCTCCAGTTCATGCGTGCCGAGGAGCTGAACTCACACCCGAGCAACAAGCGGGTGACGATCGAGCGGTACGCCTCCGTCCGCGGCGACATCATCGTCGCAGGGAAGCCGGTCACCGGTTCCGTCGACTCGAAGGACCCGCTCTACCAGTACAAGCGGACCTACGTCGACGGCCCCATGTGGGCGCCGGTCACCGGGTACGCCTCGCAGGCGTACGGCTCGAACCAGCTGGAGAAGCTGAACGACTCGATCCTGACCGGCAACGACGACCGCCTGTTCTTCGACCGCACGCTCTCGATGTTCACGGGCGAGCAGAAGAGGGGCGGCAACGTCGTCACCACCCTCAACCCGGCCGCGCAGAAGGCGGCCTTCGAGGGCCTGGGGGACAAGAAGGGCGCCGTCGCGGCCATAGACCCGCAGACCGGCAAGATCCTCGCCCTGGTCTCCACCCCGTCGTACGACCCGAGCTCCTTCGCCGGCTACTCCCGGAAGGACGAGAAGGCCTGGGTGGCGCTGGGGAAGGACAAGGACAAGCCGATGCTGAACCGGGCGTTGCGCGAGATCTACCCGCCCGGCTCCACGTTCAAGGTCCTCACGGCCGCCGCCGCCATCGAGAACGGCAAGATCAAGGACATCGACGCGCCGACGGACACGCCGGAGCCCTACCGGCTGCCGCTCTCCACGGTGCCGATGAAGAACCACGCGAGCGGCTGCGAGAACGCCACGCTGAACTACGCGATGGAGGTCTCCTGCAACTCGGTCTTCGCGAAGCTCGGTGACGAGGTCGGCCGCGACAAGATGGTCGAGATGGCGGAGAAGTTCGGCTTCAACAACCCCGAGATCGACACCCCGGTCCGCGCCGCCACCTCCGTCTACGACAAGACGATGGACCGCGGCGGCAACGCCCTCTCCGCCATCGGCCAGTTCAACACGGCGACCACTCCGCTCCAGATGGCCATGGTCACCGCCGCGATCGCCAACGACGGCAAGCTGATGAAGCCGTACATGGTCGATCACCTGGTGGATCCGAACCTCGACGTGATCGAGAAGAACGAGCCCCAGGAGATGAGCCGGCCGATGTCGGCGGAGACCGCGCAGCTCGTCCAGAAGATGATGGAGAACGTCGTCGAGAAGGGCACCGGCACCAAGGCCCGCATCGAGAACGTCACGGTCGGCGGCAAGACCGGTACGGCGCAGCACGGCGAGAAGAACAAGGCCCGCCCGTACGCCTGGTTCATCTCGTACGCGAAGACGGACAGCGGCTCGCCGGTGGCCGTCGCCGTGGTCGTGGAGGACTCCGACGCGGTCCGCGACGACATCAGCGGTGGCGGCCTCGCCGCGCCCATCGCCCGCGACGTGATGAAGGCGGTGCTGGACAGCCGGAGGTGACGGCGACCCTGTGTACCGGTCCCGTATCAGCTTCCGGTACCGGACGGCCCGGCTCCCCGTGGCCGGTAGCCTTTGCGCGAACAGCACACCGCCGGACCACACACACGGTTGCGGCCGGGACTGACGGAGAGGGCTGGAACAGTTATGGATGAGCCGCGTCGCCTCGGCGGCCGGTACGAGCTGGGCTCGGTGCTCGGCCGTGGTGGCATGGCCGAGGTCTACCTCGCCCACGACACCCGGCTCGGCCGCACCGTCGCCGTGAAGACGCTGCGGGCCGACCTGGCACGTGATCCGTCCTTCCAGGCCCGGTTCCGCCGTGAGGCCCAGTCGGCCGCCTCGCTCAACCATCCGGCGATCGTCGCCGTGTACGACACCGGCGAGGACTACGTCGACGGCGTGTCCATCCCGTACATCGTGATGGAGTACGTCGACGGTTCCACCCTGCGTGAGCTGCTGCACTCCGGGCGCAAGTTGCTGCCCGAGCGCACCCTGGAGATGACGGTCGGCATCCTCCAGGCCCTGGAGTACTCCCACCGCGCGGGCATCGTCCACCGGGACATCAAACCGGCGAACGTCATGCTGACGCGCACCGGCCAGGTCAAGGTCATGGACTTCGGGATCGCCCGTGCGATGGGCGACGCCGGCATGACGATGACGCAGACCGCCGCCGTGATCGGCACCGCCCAGTACCTCTCCCCGGAGCAGGCGAAGGGCGAGACCGTCGACGCCCGTTCCGACCTGTACTCCACCGGCTGCCTGCTGTACGAGCTGCTGACCGTCCGCCCCCCGTTCATCGGCGACTCGCCGGTCGCGGTGGCCTACCAGCACGTGCGGGAGGAGCCGCAGCCGCCGAGCGTCTTCGATCCGGAGATCACCCCGGAGATGGACGCGATCGTCCTGAAGGCGCTGGTCAAGGACCCGGACTACCGTTACCAGTCGGCCGACGAGATGCGCGCCGACATCGAGGCCTGCCTGGACGGCCAGCCGGTCGCCGCGACGGCCGCGATGGGCGCGGCCGGCGGTTACGGCTACCCGCATCCGGACCAGCAGACGACGGCCATGCACCCGGCGGACCCGGGCGCCCAGACGTCGATGCTGCCGCCGATGAACCCGGACGACGGCGGCTACGGCTACGACGACCGGGGCTCCGGGCGCCGCCGCCAGCCGCAGAAGAAGTCGAACGCCTCGACGATCCTGCTGGTCCTCGCGGGCGTGCTCGTGCTCGTCGGCGCCATCCTCATCGGGAAGTCGGTCTTCAAGGAGGACGTGATCCGCCAGGTGACCGTCCCGAGCCTCGTCGGCAAGACGTACGCCGAGGCCGAGAAGACGGCCGGCGGTTCCGGCGTCAAGGTCTCCAACATGGGCGGGGAGCGCTGCGAGCAGCCCAAGGGGACGATCTGCCGCCAGCAGCCGGTCGCCAACGGCACCGCGCAGATGCAGGAGAACGGCACCATCGAGGTCTGGGTGTCGGAGGGCGCGGAGAAGGTCAAGGTGCCCAACGTCCTGGAGCAGTCCAGGGACCTGGCCACGACCAACCTGGAGAACGAGGACTTCAAGGTCAAGGTCGTGACGGAGGAGTCGGAGAAGACCGAGGGCACCGTCATCAGGCAGGACCCCGAGGGCGGCACGGAGCAGGAGAAGGGCACCGAGGTCACCATCACCATCGCCGTGAAGGGCAAGGTGTCCGTCCCGAGGGTCGTCGACAGCCAGTTCGACAACGCGAAGGCGCAGCTGGAGACGTTGAAGTTCCAGGTGGTGCGGGAGGACGTGGACTCCGACAAGCCGGCGGGCCAGGTCGTCGACCAGAACCCGAAGCCGGACGAGCGGGTCTCCGAGGGTTCGTCGATCACGCTCAGGGTGTCGAAGGGACCGAAGCAGCAGCAGGTCGACGTGCCCCAGGTCACCGGTCTCCTGCTGGGCCAGGCGAAGCAGGTGCTCGCGCAGCGGGGCCTCCGGCTGGTCGTCGGCGAGGGTCCCGACAACGACATGGTCTTCGTCGTCGACCAGGACCCGAAGCCGGGCAAGAAGGTCGACGCGGGCACGCCGGTCACCGTGAAGACGCAGGGTCTGGACGGAAACGCCAACGGCGGGAACGGCGGGAACGGCGGCGGCCCGGGCGGCGGTCCGGGCGGCGGTGACGGCGAGGGCGACGACGGCCCCGGCTGGTTCGGCGGCGTGACCGGTGCGGCCCTCCGCTCCGAGCCGTAGCGGGGGCACGGCCCGCAGCACATGACGGAGGCCCGGCACCCGAGAAGAGGTGCCGGGCCTCCGTCATACCCGGAGCCGGTCGTGTACGGGTCCCGTCGTGCCCGGGCCTCCTCGTGTCCGATGCGTCGTCGTACCTGGGCCTCGTCGTGCCCGATGCGTCGTCGTGCCTGGGGGCCTCCGTCGTGCCGGGGGAGTCGCCGCGACCCGTGCGGGCCCTCGCGGGGCCGTCCGCCGGCTCCTCGCCGCCGCGGTGGGCTCAGCGCAGTTCGGCCGGCTTGGTCCGGTCGTGGTCGACCTTCTCCGTACGGACCAGCTCGCCCCAGACGATGTACCGGAAGTCCGAGGTCAGGATGGGCGTGCACGTGGTGAGCGTGATGTACCGGCCCGGCCTCGTCCTGCCGGACTCCTTTGGGACGGGCTGGAGGACGTCCACGTTGAACCGCGAGGTCTTCGGCAGGGTCCGGTAGACCTCGTAGACGTACCAGGTGTCCTTCGTCTCGAAGACGATGGGGTCGCCGGTCTTCAGCTTGTGGATGTTGTGGAACTTCGCGCCGTGTCCGTCGCGGTGCGCGGCGAGCGTGAAGTTGCCGGTCCTGTCCTTCGGGAGGGCCGACCTGATCGGGTCGGTGTAGTACCCGGCCACCCCGTGGTTGAGGACGTCAGGGCTGGTGCCCTCCTTCACCAGGACCTCGTCGCCGCCCATCGCCGGGACGTGGAGGAAGCCGATTCCGCCCCTGGTGTCGAGGGCTCCGGGGCCGGTACCGGTCCAGCTGTCGCGCACCGCGTCGCCCTGCTTGTCCGCCTCGCGGTCGGCCAGGACGTTCGTCCACCACAGCGAGTAGACGACGAACAGCCCCATGAGCAGGCCCACGGTGATCAGCAGTTCGCCGAAGACGCTGATGACACCGGCGACCCGGCTGCGCGCACGTACCACGACATCTGTCCCGTCTTGAGGTGTCAGCCGGCGAGCGCGTCCGGTACGCCCTTGTCGCGCGGCCGTTCTTCGACCATCCTGCCCCACACGATCATGCGGTAGGTACTGGTGAACTCCGGGGTGCACGTGGTCAGCGTGATGTACCGGCCCGGACCGGTGAATCCCGAGCCGTCGGGGACGGGCTTGAGCACCGAGACGTTCGACGGCGGGGTCTGCGGCAGGATGCTGGCCATCTCGTAGACGTAGTACGCCTCGCGGGTCTCGACGACGATGGGGTCGCCGGGGCTCAGCCGGTTGATGTACCGGAACGGCTCGCCATGGGTGTTGCGGTGCCCGGCGACCGCGAAGTTGCCCTCTTTGTCGGAGGGCATGGCGGTCTTCAGGGCGCCCTCGGCGTAGTGGCCGGCCATGCCCCTGTCGAGGACCTTCTGCTTGTCGATGCCCTCGGCGACCGGTACGACGACGTCCAGCTTGGGGATGTGGAGCAGCGCGAAGCCCTCGCCGGCCTCGAAGGCGCCCGGCTTTCCGGCGGAGTCGCCCTTCGCCCAGTCCTCCGCGATCCGGTCCTTCGCCCGGTCGACCTCCAGGCCGGCCTGGACGTTGGTCCACCACAGCTGGTACGCGACGAAGAGCAGCATGATCGCGCCGAAGGTGATGAAGATCTCGCCCATGACGCGGCTGGCGATCACGCCGAAGCCCTCCTTCGCCGCGCGGGCGGCGCGGCGCGCCTCGACCCGGGACAGGGGCGCGCCGGCCGGGGAGGCCGCCGGGGGCGGGGCGNNGGTCCGGCGGCGGCCCCGGCCCTTCGCGGCACGCCGGCGTTCGGCCCGGCCCCCGGGACGCGGTTCCTCGGGGCCCCTCGGCACGGGGCCGCCCGCAGGGCCGGCACCGGGGTCGGCGGACGCGGCCGGGTCGATGACGGGGAGGGGCGCCGTCGCGCCGTCCTCGGCGGACGGGCCCGCCCGGTGCGGGGTGCGGGGCCCGTACGGCCCGGGCCGGTCGTATCCCTGCGGCCGTGCGTGGGGCCGGGGAGCGCCGTACGGCTCCCCCGCTTGTTTCGGAGCCGTGTCACCGAGCGGCGGCGCCCCGTAGGGGGCGTGCGGGGTCTCCTGGGCCGGGTGCGCCCCGTAGGGGGCGTGCGGGGCCTCCTGGGCCGGGTGCGCCCCGTACGCCCCGTACGTGTCGGCCGTCCAGAACGGCTCTCCGGACGCCTGGTACGGCTGCCACCGCTCCGGGGTCTCCGGTACGGCTCCCGGCGCCGGCTCCTCCTGCTGCGGGGACGGGTCCGCGGCCCGGAACCAGGGCGACTCCTCCGAGCCGCTCCCGGCCGCGTCGTGCCCCGGGCGCACGGGGGTCACGCGACGGCCTTGCCCACCACCGGCGCGAGCCCCACGGAGCGGTCGACCGCACCGGTGTCTCCGCACCGCTCCAGCCAGTTGGCGAGCATCAGGTGGCCGTACTCGGTCAGTACCGACTCGGGGTGGAACTGCACGCCCTCCACGGCGTGCTCGCGGTGCCGCAGTCCCATGACGATCCCGTCCTCGGTGCGCGCCGTGACCTCCAGGACGTCCGGCAGCGCGGTCGGTTCGGCGGCCAGCGAGTGGTACCGGGTCGCGGTGAACGGCGACGGCACACCGGCGAAGACGCCCCGGCCGCCGTGGACGACGGGGGAGGTCTTGCCGTGGAGGAGTTCCGGTGCGCGGCCGACGACACCGCCGTAGGCCACGGCCATCGACTGCATGCCGAGGCAGACGCCGAAGACGGGGACGCCCGTCGCCGCGCAGTGCCGGACCATGTCGACGCAGACGCCGGCCTCCTCGGGCGTGCCGGGGCCCGGCGAGAGCAGGACGCCGTCGAAGCCGTCCTGGGCGTGCCGCGGCTCGACCTGGTCGTTGCGGACGACCTCGCACTCGGCGCCGAGCTGGTAGAGGTACTGGACCAGGTTGAAGACGAAGCTGTCGTAGTTGTCGACGACGAGGATGCGAGCGCTCACTGACCGTCCACCGTCACATCGTTGAACGGAAGCAGAGGCTCCGCCCAGGGGAACACGTACTGGAAGAGCAGGAAGACGACCCCGAGGACGAGCAGGAGCGAGATCAGCCCCCGCACCCACGTGTTGCCCGGGAGATGCCGCCAGATCCAGCCGTACATGACGTCCGCCGTCCCTTCCTTCGGTACCGCACCAGAGTACGGGGCGTTCCACGCCCGTCGGGGCCCCTGGGGAAAACCGGGGCGTTCCGTGCTATGGGGCCGGTCGCGCGTACCGCAGGTCCACCGTGCCCGAGTAGCCGGGCAGGGTCGTCGCCCCGCGTTCCTCGACCTTCCAGCCCAGCCCGTACGCCTTCACGTAGAGCTGGTAGTTCTGGAGCGCCGGGGAGGAGGCGAGGGCCTCGCGCAGGCGTCCGGTGTCGCCGACGGCCGTGACCTTGTAGGGCGGGGAGTAGACGCGGCCCTGGAGGATCAGGGTGTTGCCGACGCAGCGCACGGCGCTGGTGGAGATCAGGCGCTGGTCCATGACCTGGATGCCGCGGGCGCCGCCCTGCCAGAGGGCGTTGACGACGGCCTGGAGGTCCTGCTGGTGGATGACCAGGTCGTTGGCCTGCGGCTCCGGGTAGCCGGGGGCCGCCCGGGCGTCCGGCGGGGCGTCGTCGAGCGTGACCGTCAGACCGTCGCCGGAGACCTCCGTGGTGCCCGCGGCCTTCTCCAGGGCGCCGAGCCGGGCCTTCTCCCCGTCGCTTGAGCCGTCGTCGCGGCGGGCCAGCCCGTCGACCTCGTCGCGCACGGCCGCCGTGGACTCCTCCAGCCCGGCGTTCTTGTCGCTGCGCTCCCGGATGAGGTCGGAGAGCCTCAGCAGGGAGTCGTCCGTGCGGATGTTGGTGCCCTTGGCGGTGTTGAAGCTGGTGACGAAGATCAGGCCCGCGAGCGCGAAGACGGCGGCCGTCAGCAGCCGCACGGGCCGCCACCGGCCGTGCCGGTCCGGCTCCGGGGGAGAGTCGGCGGAATTGCTCAACGTACCCTTATCTCCTTAGCCGTCGCGGAAGCACTACGCTAACGGACGCCTGGGCAAGGAGACGGGCCACCTCGCTCCCGGTCCGTACCCGCAAGAGTCACCGTTTCCGCGCGGTCGCGCAGCGCACCGACAGGAGAGTTCCTCGTGCCGAAGTCACGTATCCGCAAGAAGGCCGACTTCACGCCGCCCCCCGCCACGAAGCAGGCGACCGCCATCAAGCTGACCAACCGCAGCTGGGTCGCTCCGGTCATGCTGGCGCTGTTCGCGATCGGGCTGGCCTGGATCGTGGTCTTCTTCGTCACCGACGGCACGCTTCCCGTGGAGTCGCTGAGGAGTTGGAACGTCGCGGTCGGCTTCGGCTTCATCGCCGCCGGCTTCGCCGTCTCCACCCAGTGGAAGTGACGGGCTAGCACAGGCCCCATACGCCGTCAAGCACCCGTACGGGTTATCCACAGCGTTGTGCACAGCCGTGGAAAAGTTCAGATTATCTGTGGATAACTTTGATGGTGTGGGCATCTCCACCCACCCCGTCCGCCACCGGAATCCACCGTCCTGACCCCTCGCCGCCTCGGAGACATCCAGGTCAGCGGCGAGGGGCGGCCGTGTTTCCGACGCCCCGCAGCAGCACCGTCACCCACTGTGGACAACCCTGGGGAAAGCCGGGCCTCAGCCGAGTGCCGCCGTCCTCACGACGGCTGCCGCGAGCGTCGCGGCCAGCACCAGCCCGCAGGCGCCCCACTGCAGCAGCGCGCGCTTCCCGCGCGAGCCGCTGACCATGCCGTACGCCACGACCGCCCCGGCGACCAGGCCGCCGAGGTGGGCCTGCCAGGCGATGGTGTCCCGGAAGACGAACGTGATCAGCACGTTCAGCGCGATCAGGCCCAGCACCGGCCGCGGGTCGTACCTGAGCCGGCGGAGCAGCACGAACGTCGCGCCCATCAGCCCGAAGACCGCCCCCGACGCGCCCAGCGACGGCTGGTTCGGCGCCACGAGCACATAGGTGAGCGCGCTGCCCGCGAGGCCGGAGAGCAGGTACAGCGCGAGGTACCGGACCCGGCCGAGGGCCGCCTCCAGCGGACCGCCCAGCATCCACAGGCCGAGCATGTTGAAGCCGATGTGCCACACCTCCTGGTGCAGGAACACCGACGTCAGGATCCGGTACCACTCCCCGTCGGCCACCCCGACGTTCCGGACCAGGTCCGGGTCGAAGGCGAGGCCGACCAGCGTCAGCTCGTCGACGAGGGTCGGCAGGAGCACGCCGCCCAGGAACACCAGCAGGTTGAGCCCGATCAGGACCTTGGTGACCAGCTGCGGATCGCCGCCGGAGACGGCGCCGCCCGCGATGTTCCGCGGGCGGGCGGCGTCGGGCCGGTGGCCCGTGCCCGATCCGCTCCGCACGCACTCGGGGCACTGGAACCCGACCGACGCCTCGACCATGCAGTCGGGGCAGACCGGCCGCTCGCAGCGCGTGCAGCGGATGCCGGTCCCCACCCCGGGGTGGCGGTAGCAGCTCGGCAGCCCGCTCGCCGCCTGATCGTGCTCCATGGGATCCCCTCGTCGTCGTACACGGGCCGGCGCCCCGCCCATCCCTACGGACGAGCGGGGCGGAAAGGTTCCCGGAGGGACCGGGGCGACCGCCGGGGCGACCGCGGGCCGCCCGGTGCGTCAGCGCGCCGTGATCACGACGGTCTCGATGACCACGTCGTGGACCGGGCGGTCCGTGCGCGGGTTCGTCCGCGTGCCGGCGATGGCGTCGACGACCTTCTTGCTCGCCTCGTCGGTGACCTCGCCGAAGATCGTGTGCTTGCCGGTCAGCCAGGCGGTCGGCGAGACGGTGATGAAGAACTGCGAACCGTTGGTGGCCGGCCCCGCGTTGGCCATGGCCAGCAGGTACGGCTTGGTGAACGCCAGGTCCGGGTGGATCTCGTCCTTGAACTCGTATCCCGGGCCGCCCGTGCCGTTGCCCAGCGGGTCGCCGCCCTGGATCATGAAGCCGCTGATGACGCGGTGGAAGACCGTGCCGTCGTACAGGGGAGCGGTGGTCTTCTGGCCCGTCGCCGGGTTCGTCCACTCGCGTTCCCCCCGGGCGAGCTCGACGAAGTTCCGGACCGTGACCGGCGCGTGGTCCGGGAAGAGCCGGACCTCGATGTCGCCGTGGTTCGTCTTCAGGGTGGCGTAAAGCTGCTCGGCCACGATGTGCCTTCCTTAGGTCTCCTCTTACGCGTCCGATCCTCGCACGGAAGCTGTGGCGGCCCGCAAAAGCGGGGAGGGTCGCACGTGAATGCCCCGGATGCCCGCATCGCATGCCGACATCGAGCCACCGGGGCATGATTTCCAAAACGGCGGAAAGGTGAGGTATCCAACCGCCACCGAGGAGGAGGATCCCGTGACCCGCATGGACAGCGTGCGCGCCGCCACCGATTCGGCCAGGGAGAGCGTGCTGCACGCCGCGGACGTGGTGGCGCCCTACGCCGGCGCGGCCCGGGAGCAGGCCACGCTCTACGCGCGCGAGGCGCGCCTCAAGATGGCGCCGATGGTCTCCGAAGCCGCCCGGCAGGCGCGCCTCCAGTACGGCGTGTACGTCGCGCCGCACGTACCGCCGAAGCTGGACGCGGTCGCGCACCGCGCGGCGCACCACACCCGGAGGGCCGCGCGCCAGGCCGCTTCCTACACCGCGCCCCGCCTGGAGCAGGTCAGGGCCGCGGCCGGCCCCGCCCGCGAGGAGGCCGTGTCCCGTTCGATCGCCGCCCTCGCCGCCCTGCGCGGCCAGGTGACGGCGGAGGAGGTCAGGAAGCTGGTCCGCCGGCAGGAGCGCCGCGCCCGCAACCGGCGGACGATGAAGGGGGTCGCCGTCGTGGGCGTGGCCCTCGGCGGCGCCGTGGCGGCGTGGAAGTGGTGGGAGGGCCAGGCCGACCGGGACTGGCTGACCGAGCCGCCCACCGAGGTCTCCGAGGGGGCCACCCTCATGTCGGTCGACGGCAGCGGGCCGTCCACCGCGAGTGCCGAGACGGCCGGGACGCCGGGGGCGTCCGAGACCGTCGAGGCGGAGAAGCCGGAGGGGCCGGAGGACGACGAAGGGCTCCGCTGACACCGTCCGGTGCCCGATCGGCCCACGCCCGGCGCGGGACCCGAGCGGGTCCGCGGTCAGCGCGCGGCGGCCGTACCCACGGGTGCGGCCGCCGCGGCGTGCCCGGCGCCGAGCGGGCGGACCGCCCGCCGGGCACGGACCCGCGCAC
>NZ_CP095474.1:2991558-2994185 GCF_023614315.1 Streptomyces sudanensis
CCAGGGACGGCGCCCGGCCGGGAGGCGTCCCGCCGCCGGACCGCCCACCGCCCGGGCGCCGTCCTCCGGGCGTTCCGCCGCCGGAGCGCCGACCGCGGGCAGGCGGCGCACCGCGGGTGAGGCGCCGTGCGCCTCGGCGCGGATCCGCTGCTTGATCGTCGGCGGCAGCGCCCGTTCACCCGCCGGCCGNCCCCGGCCGNNCCCGCACCGGGCGCCGGCCGGGGGCACCGCCGCGGTCCGCTGGGTCGGCAGGGCCGCGGCTCGGAGGCCCGTACGGGCGGCGGGGGCGCCGGGCCGGCCCGCGGCGGGCGCGACGGGCCCGATGAGGGCGAGGATTCCACGGAGGAAGGAGACGATTGCGGTCCAGAACTGCGTGACCCTGCCGGCGGCCATGGCCCCTCGCTTTCCCGTCGCGTCGAGGACCGGGCGATCCCCTATACCCTCCTCATGATGAGTACGCATCTCGGGATCGGCGGCAGCGACGCCGCTCCCGCGCAGATGTTCCGATGAACACCACTCATACGGACCTATGGGCCCGGCAGGACCGGCGTGCCCGGCCGGGGCGAACGGGTCCGTGGGCCCGGTCGGCGGGCGGTCGGAGGGGTGCGGACCGCGGTCGGCCGCGGCGGGAGTGCGCGACCGGCCCGCCGCCCCGTCTGGCACCAGATCGGCCGAAAGCCCCGTCCCACCGGCGTTTCCGCAGGTCGGACGGGGCTTTCCGAAGTGGAGCCTAGGGGAGTCGAACCCCTGACATCTGCCATGCAAAGACAGCGCTCTACCAACTGAGCTAAGGCCCCGGGACCGCCGGGCGGCGGCGGTCGCAGACCAGAGTACCGGGTGGCGGGGGGTTCCCCGCAAAAAGATTGGGGCTCCCCGTCGGCAACCCCTCTCCGTAAGATGCTCCGCAAGGTTCGCGGCAGCGAACCGGAGCGATGGGGAGACGCAATGGATGCTGCACAGCAGGAAGCGACCGCCAGAGCCAGAGAGCTCCAGCGCAGCTGGTACGGCGAACCGCTGGGGGCGCTCTTCCGTCGGCTGATCGACGATCTCGGGCTCAACCAGGCCCGGCTCGCCGCCATACTGGGGCTTTCCGCCCCCATGCTGTCACAGCTGATGAGCGGTCAGCGCGCGAAGATCGGCAACCCGGCCGTCGTCCAGCGCGTCCAGGCCCTCCAGCAGCTCGCCGGACAGGTCGCCGACGGCAGCGTGAGCGCCGTCGAGGCGACGGACCGGATGGAGGAGATCAGGAAGTCGCAGGGCGGTTCGGTCCTGACGGCCTCCGGCCAGGCCGCCGTCGGCTCGGGTGCGCCCACGGTGCGCCGCGTCGTCCGGGAGATCCAGTCCCTGCTGCGGTCGGTCGCGGCGGCCGGCGACATCATCGACGCCGCCGACTCCCTCGCCCCCACCCACCCCGAACTGGCGGAGTTCCTGCGGGTGTACGGCGCCGGCCGCACCGCGGACGCGGTCGCCCACTACGAGTCGCACCAGAACTGACGGCGGGCCCGGCGGGGGCGGACGGCGGCGCCGCGGTGACGGGGCGTCCACGGAACAGGGAGCGGCACAGCGCGATGGGCGAGGTCTTCGCGGGGCGGTACGAGCTGATCGACCCGATCGGGCGGGGTGCCGTGGGAGCCGTCTGGCGCGCCTGGGACCAGCGCCGCCGCCGGTACGTGGCGGCGAAGGTGCTCCAGCAGAGCGACGCCCACACCCTGCTGCGCTTCGTGCGCGAACAGGCCCTGCGCATCGACCATCCGCACGTCCTCGCCCCGGCGAGCTGGGCCGCCGACGACGACAAGGTCCTGTTCACCATGGACCTCGTCGGCGGCGGCTCCCTGGCGCACCTGATCGGGGACTACGGCCCGCTGCCGGCGCGGTACGTCTGCACCCTGCTCGACCAGTTGCTGTCCGGCCTGGCCGCGGTGCACGCCGAGGGGGTCGTGCACCGGGACATCAAACCGGCGAACATCCTGCTGGAGGCCACCGGCACGAGGCGGCCGCACCTGCGGCTGTCCGACTTCGGGATCTCCATGCGCAAGGGCGAGCCGCGCCTGACCGAGACCGACTACGTGGTCGGCACGCCCGGCTACTTCGCGCCCGAGCAACTCACGGGCGCCGAACCGGACTTCACCGCCGACCTGTTCGCGGTCGGCCTGGTCGCCCTGTACCTGCTCCAGGGCCGGAGGCCGGACTCCCGGGCACTCGTCGCGCACTTCCTGGCCCACGGCACGCCGGGCGCGCCCGAGGGCGTACCGGAACCGCTGTGGCAGGTCCTCGCGGGGCTGCTCCAGCCCGATCCGGAGGTCCGGTTCCGCACGGCGAACGGTGCCCGCAAGGCCCTCTCGTCCGCGGTGGAGATGCTGCCCGGCCCGGCGGGCGAGGAGAGCCCGATCGAGGTCTTCGACCAGCTCGGCCCGCTGCCGCCGGGGTACGGTCCCGAGGGTCCCGTGCCCGTGCCGGCGCCCTCCTCCGTACCGGGGCGGGCGGCCCCGGCGCGCGAGCCGTCGCCGTCCGAGACCGGCAGCTTCCATCTGGCTCCCCCGCCTCCGCGCATCCACCCGCCCCAGCCGCCCGCGGCGCCCCAGCCGTACGGCCCGTACCCCTCGGCGCCCCAGCCGTACGGCCCGTAC
>NZ_CP095474.1:2994194-2994260 GCF_023614315.1 Streptomyces sudanensis
CCCCACCCGGCCCCGGCCGCGTACCCGGGACCGCCACCGCACTCGGCCGCTCCCCCGGCCGCCGCG
>NZ_CP095474.1:2994267-3136008 GCF_023614315.1 Streptomyces sudanensis
TCNNNCCGCCNCCCCGCGCCGNCGACNGCCCCCCGCGCGCGGTGGCGGTCCCGGTCGTCCTCCTGGCCCTGGTCTGCTACGCCGTCGGCATCTGGGCGCTCACCCGGGCCTGAGCTACCGGNCCCCCGCNNCCCGCGGCGGCCCGTACCCCGGCGGCACGTNCCGGCGGGAGGGCGGGGCCGCCCGCCGGGACCGCTCCCGAAGCCGCCGCGTCCGGGCGGCGCCGGGCCAGCGCGGTCCACAGGCCGAGGCCGAGCAGCAGCACCGTCCCGGTGCCGATGCCGGCCGCCGCGACGAGTTCCATCGCGCCGGCGTCCCCCGCCCGCGCGCCGGCCTCCCCGTCGGCCGCCGCCCGCCGGTCGTCCTCGGTGACCGAGAAGATCCCGGCCGGACCGGCGTACGGCGGCGGCGTCCCGGCCTTCCCCTCGACGTTGACGCGCAGGGTCAGCCCGTACGGCTTGTCCCCGAACTCCTCCCCCACCTTCGGGTTGAGGCTGACGCGCAGGTAGTACCAGCCCGCGAAGCGGAGGGCGCCGGTCTCGCCGTCGGAGCCGAAGCGGTTCTCGTACGCCACCGGCGGCAGCGGGTCGAAGGCCACCGACTTCTGCCTGCCGTCGTACGACAGGGAGTCCTCCCCGGCGACGAGGCCCAGCGCCGGGTTGTACAGCGACACGGGCAGCGCGCCGCCCACGAAACCGCCACCGGTCGAACTGCCCAGGTCGGCGCTGACGAACAACTGCTGGCCCCAGTCGACGGGGATGCGGTAGAAGCGGCTCTCACCGGGGCGGATGCGGTCGGTCCACTCGCCCTCGGCGAGGCCGGGCGCGTCGGAGAAGCCGGCGCCGCCGGCCCGTTCGCGCGGCCCGCCCGCAGGGGGTTCGGGCGAGGCGCTGGGCCAGTTCCCGGGGGGCGCGGTCGGGCCCGCCTTCTTCAGCCCCGGCTCCAGGACGTGCCGCAGTTCCAGTCCCCAGGGCTCCCCCGACGACGACTCCCCGCCCTCGCGCTCGACGACGACGTAGTACGAGCCGGCCTCCCGGCACAGCGACCGGTCCGGAACGGGCGTGCGGTCGGCGTAGGCGGCGATCGGCCGGGGGAACTCGGCCGCACCGAAGCGCGCGGTGCCGCTTCCGCAGTCGGAGCCGTCCCGGTTCTGGAGGGAGATCTCCAGTCCGTCCTGGAAGGAGGTCCGGGCGCCCGGCGGCGGCACGGCGACGGCGGAGACGTACGCGTGGGCGGTCGCCTCCAGGTCGACGCGGTAGATCAGCCTGCCGTCCCGGGGGAGGGTGTCCCGGTGGACCGCGCCGGCGGTCAGACGGGGGGCGTCGCTCGTGGTGGAGGCGCCCCGCACCGCCAGGGCGTCCTCGGCGAAGGCGTACGGGGGCGGCCCACCGGCCGCCGGGGCCGCCGGAGCCGGCGCCCCGGAGGCGAGGACCGCCGCCCCGGCCACCGCGGCCGCCACGCCGGCCCGCGATGCCCTTCCGCCACGGGTTCTCCTCGCGCGCGCTGTCGCCGCAGGGCGTCCCGCGCCGGTCCCCTCCGCCGTCCCGGTGGCCGTGCCGCAGCTCCGTCCTCGCCCGTCCACGCGCTTCTCCTCGTCGTCTCCCTGCCCGCACCATCCTGCCCGGCGGCCGGCCTCCCCGTCCCGCCGGTCCGGGGCTCCGCGGGGTACGGCCCGGTGCGCCGGCGGGGTGCGGGCCGAAAGACGATCGTGCCTCCCGCCGGGACGGTCCGGGGAGCCGCCCGGACGAACTCGGGGGCGGGGCCGACGCGGTGCCGCCACGGAAAGGGCCCCGGTCGCTTTCCGGCGACCGGGGCCCTCATGCATGTGGCGCGCTCACGAACCCGCGGGCACGGAGTCGGTGGCCTCCGTCCACAGGTCCTGCTCGGCGCGATCCGCCTGGATCTGGCGGTACACGAGGAGCCCGCCGATGGCGGCCAGTGCGACCAGGAGAAGCTTCTTCACCGCGCGACCTCGTCTTTCGTTGACGTAGGAGTCCTTATGCCGATCGACTATACACACCGATCGATACCAATCGGTGACCTAGTTCCGCCCCGCAGAACGGCACCGCTTCCGGGCCCGTTCGAACGACCGCACCAACCGGGAAAGGGCGAAGGCCCCGGTCTTCCGACCAGGGCCTTCGATTCTGTGGGGCTAACAGGATTTGAACCTGTGGCCTCATCCTTATCAGGGATGCGCTCTAACCAACTGAGCTATAGCCCCTCCGCGCTGCGCGCTGACCTCTGAAGATTAGCGCACAGGGCGGCTCCAGCCAAAATCGCTACTCGTCCTCGGCGAGGGTCAGCTCCACGCCGCCGACGAAACCGGCCGACAGGTTGTAGACGAAGGCGCCCAGCGTGGCCAGCGCCGTGGCCAGCACGACGTCGATCACCGCGATCACCGACGTGAAGAGCAGGACGCGCGGCAGCGACAGGAACGCCTGGAGGTCGAATCCGTTGCTCTCCGTGGAGCCGGTCGCGTCGCTGATCGTCGCTCCGACCGTCGAGAAGACGCCCATCGCGTCCATGACCATCCACAGCACGGCCGCCGCGACGACCGTGCAGATGCCCAGGGCGATGGAGAGCAGGAAGCTGACCTTCATCACCGACCACGGGTCGGCCTTGGCCACCCGGAGCCGTGCCTTGCGTGTCCGCGGCGTCGTCCTGGCGCCCGTGCGGGGCCGGCCGATCGAGCCCCCGGGAACGCCTCCGCGGGCGTCCTGGGCCGCGTACGCCTGCGGCGGACGGTACGGCTGGGCCGTCTGCTGGGCGGGCGGCCGCTCACCGGGCAGCGGACCGTCGCCGTACGTCTCGTGCGGGGCCTTCGACCCCCGCGGGTCGCCCACCGCGACCCTCGGGGAGTCCGTGGCAGGGCCACGGGCACCGTTCTTTCCTGAAGCGGCCGAGCCGGCCGAACCGGCGCCCGTGGCTCCGCTCACGCTTTACTCCTCGTGCTCCCCGGCCGGGGACTCCGTGTCCCCGGCTGCCTCGACCGCGGCGCCGGTGCCGGCGGCGTCCTCGGTCCCTTCCGCTTCCGGGCCCGCGTCCCGCGCCCCGTCGGTCTGCTCGACCTCCTCGGCTTCGGCACCGGCCTCGGCGTTCCGTGCGATGCCCACGACGGCATCGCGCTTGCTCAGGTTGATCAGCTGGACGCCCATGGTGTCACGGCCGGTCTCCCTGACTTCGCTGACGCGCGTGCGGATCACCCCACCGGACAGCGTGATGGCGAGGATCTCGTCACCCTCCTCGACCACCAGCGCGCCGACGAGCGAACCGCGGTCCTCCACGATCTTCGCAGCCTTGATGCCCAGTCCGCCACGGCCCTGGACGCGGTACTCGTCGACGGGCGTCCGCTTGGCGTAGCCGCCGTCCGTGGCCGTGAAGACGAACGTACCGGGACGGACGACGTTCATCGACAGGAGCTCGTCGCCCTCGCGGAAGCTCATGCCCTTCACGCCGGACGTGGCCCGGCCCATCGGGCGCAGTGCCTCGTCCGTCGCGGTGAAGCGGATGGACTGGGCCTTCCTGCTGATGAGCAGCAGGTCGTCCTCGGCGGAGACCAGCTCCGCGCCGATCAGCTCGTCGGCGAGGCCTTCGGCGCCGTTGTCCCGCTCGCGCAGGTTGATGGCGATGACGCCGCCCGAGCGCGGGGAGTCGTAGTCCTTGAGCGGGGTCTTCTTCACCAGGCCCGCCTTGGTCGCGAGGACCAGGTAGGGCGCCGCCTCGTAGTCGCGGATCGCGAGGATCTCGGCGATCCGCTCGTCCGGCTGGAAGGCCAGCAGGTTGGCGACGTGCTGGCCGCGGGCGTCCCGGCCGGCGTCGGGCAGCTCGTACGCCTTGGCGCGGTAGACGCGGCCCTTGTTGGTGAAGAACAGCAGCCAGTGGTGCGTGGTGGAGACGAAGAAGTGGTCGACGATGTCGTCCTCCTTCAGCTTCGCGCCCCGTACGCCCTTGCCGCCGCGCCGCTGCGACCGGTAGTCGTCGGTCTTCGTCCGCTTCACGTAGCCGCCGCGCGTGATGGTGACGACGATGTCCTCCTCGGCGATCAGGTCCTCCATGGACATGTCGCCGTCGAACGGCACGAGCTGCGTGCGGCGGTCGTCGCCGAACCTCTCCACCAGCTGCGCCAGTTCCTCGCTGACGATCTGCCGCTGGCGGGACTGGGAGGCGAGGATGGCGTTGTAGTCGTCGATCTTCGCCTGGAGCTCGTCGTGCTCCGCGACGATCTTCTGGCGCTCCAGGGCCGCCAGGCGGCGCAGCTGCATCTCCAGGATGGCGTTGGCCTGGATCTCGTCGATCTCCAGCAGCCCCATCAGGCCCCCGCGGGCGACCTCGACGGTGTCGCTGCGCCGGATCAGGGCGATGACCTCGTCGATCGCGTCGAGCGCCTTGAGCAGACCGCGCAGGATGTGCGCCCGCTCCTCGGCCTTGCGGAGGCGGAAGCGCGTGCGGCGGACGATGACCTCGATCTGGTGCGTCACCCAGTGGCGGATGAACGCGTCCAGCGACAGGGTGCGCGGCACGCCGTCGACCAGCGCGAGCATGTTCGCGCCGAAGTTCGTCTGGAGGTCGGTGTGCTTGTAGAGGTTGTTGAGGACGACCTTGGCGACCGCGTCGCGCTTGAGGACGATGACCAGGCGCTGGCCCGTGCGGGAGCTGGTCTCGTCGCGGACGTCCGCGATGCCGCCGATCCTGCCGTCCTTCACCAGGTCGGCGATCTTCTGCGCGAGGTTGTCCGGGTTCACCTGGTACGGGAGCTCCGTGACCACCAGGCACTGCCGGTTCTGGATCTCCTCGACCTCGACGACCGCGCGCATCGTGATGGAGCCGCGGCCCGTGCGGTACGCCTCCTCGATGCCCTTGCGGCCGACGACGAGGGCGCCGGTCGGGAAGTCGGGGCCCTTGATGCGCTCGATCAGCGCGTCGAGGAGCTCCTCGTGGGTGGCCTCGGGGTGCTCCAGCGCCCACTGGGCGCCGGCCGCAACCTCGCGCAGGTTGTGCGGCGGGATGTTGGTCGCCATGCCGACCGCGATGCCGGCGGAGCCGTTGACCAGCAGGTTCGGGAAGCGGGACGGGAGGACCGTCGGCTCCTGGTTGCGGCCGTCGTAGTTGTCCTGGAAGGCGACGGTCTCCTCGTCGATGTCCCGGAGCATCTCCATGGACAGCGGCGCCATCTTGCACTCGGTGTAGCGCATGGCGGCGGCCGGGTCGTTGCCCGGGGAGCCGAAGTTGCCGTTGGAGTCCACCAGCGGCATGCGCATCGACCACGGCTGGGCCAGGCGGACCAGGGCGTCGTAGATGGAGGTGTCGCCGTGCGGGTGGTACGTGCCCATGACGTCGCCGACGACGCGGGCGCACTTGTAGAAGCCCTTCTCGGGCCGGTAGCCGCCGTCGTACATGGCGTACAGGACGCGCCGGTGGACGGGCTTGAGGCCGTCCCGCACGTCGGGCAGCGCGCGCGACACGATGACGGACATCGCGTAGTCCAGGTACGAGCGCTGCATCTCGGTCTCGAGCCCGACGGGCTCGACGCGCAGGCCCACACCGGGGACGGCGGGCTCCTCTTCGGGCGTCACGGCGGCGGGGGTGTTCTCGTCGGCCATTGCTGGTCTTCAGTCCTTTCGTGCGGTCAGCTGAGACCGACTCAGATGTCGAGGAAGCGGACGTCCTTGGCGTTGCGCTGGATGAACGAGCGCCGTGCCTCCACGTCCTCGCCCATCAGCACCGAGAACAGGTCGTCGGCCTGGGCCGCGTCGTCCAGCGTGACCTGGCCGAGCACCCGGTGGTCCTGGTCCATGGTGGTGACGCGCAGCTCCTCGGCGTTCATCTCGCCCAGGCCCTTGAAGCGCTGGATGGAGTCCTCGCGGATGCGCTTGCCGTTCTGCTTGCCGAGCTCCACCAGCGCGTCGCGCTCGCGGTCCGAGTAGGCGTACTCGAAGTCGTCCCGGCCCCACTTGATCTTGTACAGCGGGGGGCGGGAGAGGTAGACGTGGCCGGCCTCGACGAGCGGGCGCATGAAGCGGAAGAGGAAGGTCAGCAGCAGCGTGTTGATGTGCTGGCCGTCGACGTCGGCGTCCGCCATCAGGATGATCTTGTGGTAACGGAGCTTCTCGATGTCGAAGTCCTCGTGGACGCCGGTGCCGAAGGCGGAGATCAGCGCCTGGACCTCGGTGTTCTGCAGGATCTTGTCGATCCGGGCCTTCTCGACGTTCAGGATCTTGCCGCGGATCGGCAGGATGGCCTGGTACATCGGGTTGCGGCCGGACTTGGCGGAGCCGCCGGCGGAGTCGCCCTCGACGATGAAGATCTCGCACTTGGTCGGGTCGTTCGACTGGCAGTCGGACAGCTTGCCCGGCAGGGACGCCGACTCCAGCAGGCCCTTGCGGCGCGTCAGGTCGCGCGCCTTGCGGGCGGCGACGCGGGCGGTGGCGGCCTGGATGGCCTTGCGGACGATGTCCGCCGCCTCGTTCGGGTTCCGGTCGAACCAGTCCGACAGGTGCTCGTGGACGACCTTCTGCACGAAGGTCTTCGCCTCCGTGTTGCCCAGCTTGGTCTTCGTCTGGCCCTCGAACTGCGGCTCGCCCAGCTTGACCGAGATGATCGCGGTCAGGCCCTCGCGGATGTCCTCGCCGGTGAGGTTGTCGTCCTTCTCCCGCAGCAGCTTCTTGTCGCGCGCGTAGCGGTTGACGAGGCCGGTGAGCGCCGCGCGGAAGCCCTCCTCGTGCGTGCCGCCCTCGTGGGTGTGGATCGTGTTCGCGAACGAGTACACGCCCTCCGTGTACTGCGAGTTCCACTGCATCGCGATCTCGACCGAGAGCGTCCGCTCCCGGTCCTCCGCCTCGACCGCGATGACCGTGGGGTGGATCAGCTCGCCCTTGCGGGAGTTGAGGTACGTGACGAAGTCGACGATGCCGCCCTCGTAGTAGTACGTCACCGTCCGCGCCGGCTGCTCCTCCACCGCCTCGGCGGAGGCGTCGGCGTCGTCGGCGTTCATCGTCGCCCTGGCCGACTCGCGCTCGTCGGTGAGCCTGATCGTCAGGCCCTTGTTGAGGAACGCCATCTCCTGGAAGCGGCGGGAGAGGGTCTCGAAGGAGTAGTCGGTGGTCTCGAAGATCTCCGGGTCGGCCCAGAAGGTGACCGACGTCCCGGTCTCCTCGGTGGCCTCGTGCTTGGCGAGGGGCGCGGTGGGGACGCCCAGCTTGTAGTCCTGCGTCCAGCGGTAACCGTCGGTCTTCACCTCGACGGAGACCCGCGTCGACAGCGCGTTGACGACGGAGACGCCCACGCCGTGCAGGCCGCCGGAGACCGCGTAGCCGCCGCCGCCGAACTTGCCGCCCGCGTGCAGCACCGTCAGCACGACCTCGACGGCGGGCTTGCCCTCGGAGGGGACGATGCCCACCGGGATGCCGCGGCCGTTGTCGACGACGCGGACGCCGCCGTCCTCCAGGATGGTGACGTCGATGGTGTCCGCATGGCCGGCCAAGGCCTCGTCGACGGAGTTGTCGACGACCTCCTGGACCATGTGGTGGAGTCCACGCTCACCGGTCGAGCCGATGTACATGCCGGGCCGCTTGCGGACCGCGTCCAGACCCTCGAGGACGGTGATCGCGCTGGCGTCGTACGCGGGGGAGCCCGACGCCGGGACCGCGCTGCCCTCGCCGGCAGGAGTGGACGTAATGCTCTCGTTGGGGTTGCCGGAATCGGCCACGAAGCGCCCTTTCTGGCACAGCGCGAGCCACCCTCCGGGAGGCCCCGGAGTGGCTGCGTCGTTCGACATGTTCCGCAGTGGGCGGGATTACCTACCAGTCTACCGGTAGCTCTGACACTCATGGGGGTTTGCCGGTGCCTGGCTCCGCATGTGCCGCTCTGAACCGGCGCCCGACGACTCCCCATATCTGGGGTGGGGCTCCAGAAGGCTCACACAGGCACTCAGCGCTTCGGCTTGTCAACCACCCGCAACCGCCGCGACCACCTCCGGAACCGCTCCTTCCACCGCCGTCGAGCACCGCGCCGTGCTCCTCGCGCGGCAGGTCGCGGTCCCGCTCGCCGCGCCGGGACGAGCGCGCGGGCCACGGCGGCCGCCCGGCCCGCCCCGGCTCCGGCCGGCGCGCTCCCACCGGGCCCGGTCCGGGCGGGGTCGTCAGCCGTAGGTGTCGCCGGGGCCGGTGCTGCCGGGCGCCCGCAGCGGGCCGTAGCCGCGGCGCGGGCCGCCGGGCCCGAGCACGCGGATGTGGCGCACCGTCCCGTGCCCGAGGTCCTCGTTGAGCCGGGCCACCAGCCGGGGGGCGAGCAGCCGCAGCTGCGTCGCCCACGCTGTGGAGTCGCACTGGACGGTGAGGACGCGCTCGTCGGGGTCCTCGTCGTACCGCAGCGGCACGCAGTGCTTCGCCAGGTCCTCGCCCACGATCTGCGGCCACCGCCCCATCACCCCGCCGACCGCGGCGGGCGCCTCCCAGCCGCGCTCGGTGATCAACCGGTTGATCGCCGCGCCCAGCGGCAGCGGGTCGCGCCCGTCGGCGCGCGCCCCGGAACGCAGCCCGCCGCGCCGCGCCTGCTTCTTCTGCTGCACGGCGGCGCCCCGCGCCTTCGCCTGCTCCTTGGCGGCCCGCAGCGCCACACGCGCGAGATCGACGCCGGACGGTTCGGGGGCCGGGGCCCGCACCGCACCCGCCGACGGCTGCGACTGCCCGCTCATACGCGCTCCACCGCCCCTTCCGACACCGCGTACCGCGCTCCCGCCAGCACTCCGGGCACGTCGTCGTCGACCGCCGCCGTCACCAGCACCTGCTCGCCGGGCGCGACCAGCTCCGCCAGCCGTTCCCGCCGCCGCGTGTCCAGCTCGGCGAAGACGTCGTCCAGCACGAGCACGGGTTCGCCGCCCTCCGCGCGCAGCAGGTCGTACGAGGCCAGCCGCAGCGCCAGCGCGTACGACCAGGACTCGCCGTGACTGGCGTACCCCTTCGCCGGCATCCGGCCCAGCATCAGCCCGAGGTCGTCCCGGTGCGGCCCGACGAGGGTGACACCGCGCTCGATCTCCTGCCGACGCATGCCGGCGAGCGCGGCGAGCAGCCGCTGGTACAGCTCCTCCCGGCCGACCGGACCGCGGTCGTCACCGACCGCCGGACCGCGGTACTCCAGGGCGACGGGGCCGCCGCCGGGGGCCAGCCGCTCATACGCCTCGGCGGCGAGCGGCTGGAGCGCGGCGACGAGGTCGAGCCGCTGCGCGAGCAGTTCGGCCCCGGCCCGCGCGAAGTGCTGGTCCCACACGTCGAGAGTGGACAGGTCCATGGAGCGGCCGCCGTGCCGCCGGGCCATCGCGGCGGTCTTCAGGAGGGTGTTGCGCTGCCTGAGGACCCGGTCGTAGTCGGACCGCACACCGGCCATGCGCGGCGACCGGGCGGTGACCAGCTCGTCGAGGAACCGCCGCCGCTCGCCGGGGTCGCCCTTCACCAGGGCGAGGTCCTCGGGCGCGAACAGCACGGTACGTATGATCCCCAGCACGTCGCGTGGTCTGACCTGCGAGGACCTGTTGATCCGGGCGCGGTTGGCCTTTCCCGGGTTGATCTCCAGCTCGACGAGCTGCTGCCGCTCGCCCTGCCGGACGGCCGCCCGGATCACGGCCCGCTCGGCGCCGATCCGGACGAGGGGCGCGTCGGAGGACACCCGGTGGCTGCCGAGGTTCGCCAGGTAGCCGACCGCCTCGACCAGGTTCGTCTTGCCCTGCCCGTTGGCCCCCGCGAAGACGCTGACGCCCGGGTCGAGCGGGAGCTCGGCCCGGGCGTACGAACGGAAGTCGGCCAGCGACAGATGCGTGACGTGCATGGTGTGCGCCGACCTCTCCCGGCTGTGCGTGTTACTTGCTCTCGACCGCGTGCCCGCCGAACTGGTTGCGCAGGGCGGCGATCATCTTCATCTGCGGCGAGTCGTCCTGGCGCGACGCGAACCGGGCGAACAGCGAGGCGGTGATCGCGGGCAGCGGCACCGCGTTGTCGATGGCGGCCTCGACCGTCCAGCGGCCCTCGCCGGAGTCCGCGGCGTAGCCCCTCAGCTTCTCCAGGTGCTCGTCGTCGTCGAGGGCGCGGACGGCCAGGTCCAGCAGCCAGGAGCGGATGACCGTGCCCTCCTGCCAGGAGCGGAAGACCTCGCGGACGTCCGTGACGGAGTCCACGGCCTCCAGCAGCTCCCAGCCCTCGGCGAAGGCCTGCATCATCGCGTACTCGATGCCGTTGTGGACCATCTTCGCGAAGTGGCCGGCACCGACCCTGCCCGCGTGGACGGAACCGAACTCGCCCTCCGGCTTCAGCGCGTCGAAGATCGGCTGGACCTTCGCGACGTGCTCGGCGTCGCCGCCGTACATGAGCGCGTAGCCGTTCTCCAGACCCCACACGCCGCCGGAGACGCCGCAGTCGACGAAGCCGATGCCCTTGGCCGCCAGTTCCCCGGCGTGCCTCTCGTCGTCCGTCCAGCGGGAGTTGCCGCCGTCGACGACGACGTCCCCGGGGGAGAGCAGCTCGGCCAGCCGGTCGATGGTGGTCTGGGTGGCCTCGCCGGCCGGGACCATGACCCACACGACACGCGGGCCCTTCAGCCTGTCCACAAGTTCCTCGAGGCTGTGGACGTCGGCGAGGTCTGCGTTGCGGTCGTACCCGACGACGGTGTGGCCCGCGCGGCGGATGCGCTCGCGCATGTTGCCGCCCATCTTGCCGAGGCCGATGAGACCGAGCTCCATCAGATCTTCCTTACGCGTTGTGTGCGAGTTCGTACCCGCGTCCGAGACTACGCCCGGACGCGGGCGCACACCTGGGGGGTCGGCCGCTCGGTCAGCCGCTGAGCCGGACCGGCATGATGAGGTACTTGTACGCCTCGTCCGCCTCCGCGTCCACGGCCGGCTTGCCGCTCAGCAGGGCGGGCTTGGTGGACGTGGTGAAGGACAGCTGGGCGACCGGCGCGTCGATGGCGCTGAGGCCGTCGAGCAGGAACGTCGGGTTGAAGGCGATCGAGATGTCATCGCCCTCCAGCTGCGCGTCGACGCGCTCCACAGCCTGTGCGTCGTCGCTGGAGCCGGCCTCGAGGATGAGCACGCCCTGCTCGAAGCTGAGCCGCACCGGCGTGTTCCGCTCGGCGACCAGCGCCACGCGCTTCACCGCCTCCACGAAGGGGGCCGTCTCGATCGTCGCGATCGAGTTGAACTCGGTGGGGAACAGCGTCCGGTACTTCGGCAGGTCGCCTTCGAGCAGTCGGGTGGTGGTGCGGCGCCCGGCCCCCTCGAAGCCGATCAGACCCTCGCCGGCACCGGAGCCGGCCAGCGCCAGCGTCACGGTGTCCCCGCTGGTCAGCGCCTTGGCCGTGTCCAGCAGCGTCTTGGCGGGCACCAGGGCGACCGCCGAGGCGTCCGGGGACTCCGGCTTCCACAGGAACTCGCGCACCGCGAAGCGGTAGCGGTCGGTGGAGGCCAGCGTGACCCTGTCGCCCTCGATCTCGATGCGCACGCCCGTCAGGACGGGCAGCGTGTCGTCACGGCCCGCGGCGATGGCCACCTGGGCGGCGGCGGAGGCGAAGACCTCGCCGGGCACCGTGCCGGTGGCGGTCGGCATCTGCGGCAGCGCCGGGTACTCGTCCACAGGCAGTGTGTGGAGGGTGAAGCGGGACGAGCCGCAGACCACCGTCGCCCGCACACCGTCCGTGGAGATCTCCACCGGCCGGTTGGGGAGGGCGCGGCAGATGTCGGCGAGCAGCCGCCCGGACACCAGGACCGTGCCGTCCTCCTCGATCTCGGCATCGACCGAGACCCGCGCGGAGACCTCGTAGTCGAAGCTGGAGAAGCTCAGCGCACCGTCCTCGGCCTTCAGCAGAAGGCCCGCGAGCACGGGCGCGGGCGGCCGGGCCGGGAGGCTGCGGGCCACCCAGGCCACCGCCTCCGCGAGTACATCGCGCTCCACCCGGATCTTCACCGTAAGCCGCCTCCTGCTGTTGCTGGCTCGCCCTGTGCTGGCCTTCCTCGTCCGGCATCCGGTTCGTCCCCCGCCGCAGCGGTCGCTCCGGGATGCCGGGGACCAGTCTGACGTACGCCGCCGACACTCGACGCGGCCCGGGGGTCAAATCGTGTCGGGGTGCAGCCGGAGCGCCGGAGCCGAGTTGTGCACAGGCCCCGCTTCCAACCGAAATCCCCGCTAACTCTGTGTGGGAGTAGTAGTAGGGCCTGTGGAAACCGTGGATAACCCTGTTCACGCAGGTCACAGCTGAAATTTTGTCCACCGGCCCTGTGGGCGGCAGCCGTGGACAACTAAGGCTTGTTGTGGATGCAGCAAAGTTCTGCACAGCCGATGCACAGGGGACGCCGAGTTCTCCCCAGCGCGGTCCCCAGTTTTACCCACGTTCCCCACAGCCCAACCCGGCTCGCTGGTGTGACCGCTTTCACTCGTCGTGGTGACCGGGGGTGTTTCGTTGCCGAACAGTGGACCGCGGTGTGGAGAAGCTGTGGACCGCGAGGCTGCACCTGTGGGTCGCCGGTGGACAGCGGCGACCGACGCCTGTGGGCACAGGCATCATCCACAGCCTGTGGATGATGCCTGACCACAAATCCACAAGGCTGTGAGCTGGAACGATCACCTCGTCTGCTCCCAGGCTGTGGACAGGTTTCGGATAACTTCCCAGTCCCCACCCTGTGGACGAGTCAGAACCGCGAAACCTGTGGAAAACGATGTGACCGCCACAGCTATTCGAACAATCCCGTCCCACCCGTACACGCCGACCGAGCCCGCCGTCCCCCGCCGCTCCCTCCCGGGCGGGTCCGATGGGAGACGGATCGCAGGGCGCCGGGAACGACGGAGGGCGTCCCGGAACCCGTCCCGGGACGCCCTCCGTGCGCCGTACCGCGCCGTCAGCCGTTCTTGATGCGGTTCGTCAGCTCGGTCACCTGGTTGTAGATGGAGCGGCGCTCCGCCATCAGCGCGCGGATCTTCCGGTCCGCGTGCATGACCGTCGTATGGTCCCGCCCGCCGAACTGCGCGCCGATCTTCGGCAGCGACAGGTCGGTCAGCTCCCGGCAGAGGTACATCGCGATCTGCCGGGCGGTCACGAGGACCCTGCTGCGCGAGGAGCCGCACAGGTCCTCGACCGTCAGGCCGAAGTAGTCCGCCGTCGCCGCCATGATCGCGCCCGCGGTGATCTCCGGCGCGCTGTCCTCGCCGCCCGGGATCAGGTCCTTCAGCACGCTCTCGGTGAGCACCAGGTCCACCGGCTGGCGGTTGAGGCTCGCGAACGCCGTCACCCTGATCAGCGCGCCCTCCAGCTCGCGGATGTTCCGCGAGATCCGCGACGCGATGAACTCCAGCACCTCCGGCGGGGCGTTGAGCTGCTCCTGCACGGCCTTCTTCCGGAGGATCGCGATGCGCGTCTCCAGCTCCGGCGGCTGGACGTCCGTGGTGAGACCCCACTCGAAGCGGTTGCGCAGCCGGTCCTCCAGCGTCATCAGCTGCTTGGGCGGCCGGTCGGAGGAGAGCACGATCTGCTTGTTGGCGTTGTGGAGCGTGTTGAAGGTGTGGAAGAACTCCTCCTGCGTGGACTCCTTGCTCGCCAGGAACTGGATGTCGTCCACGAGCAGGATGTCCACGTCGCGGTAGCGCTTGCGGAAGGTGTCTCCCTTGCCGTCGCGGATGGAGTTGATGAACTCGTTGGTGAACTCCTCCGAGCTCACGTACCGCACCCGCGTCCCCGGGTAGAGGTTGCGCGCGTAGTGCCCGATCGCGTGCAGCAGGTGGGTCTTGCCGAGTCCCGACTCCCCGTAGACGAAGAGGGGGTTGTACGCCTTGGCCGGCGCCTCGGCGACCGCGACCGCCGCCGCGTGGGCGAAGCGGTTGGACGAACCGATGACGAACGTGTCGAACAGGTACTTCGGGTTCAGCCGGGCGTGCTGCTCCCCCGGCCCGCCCGCGCCGCCGGAACCGCCCCGGCCGAGGCCGCCCGCGCCGCCCAGGGGGCCGGGACCCGTCACGGGCCCGTGACCGTTCGCCGGTCCGGGGAGCGGTACGCCGCGGCCCCCGGGGCGGCTCCGGTCCTGCGTGTCGGGCGCTTCCCGCCGCTCGGGGCGCGGGGGGTCGTATCCGCCGTGCTCGGGGTCCTGCGGGACGCCGTAGTCACGGTGCGGTTGCTGCGGGCGGGCCGTCGCGTACGGATCACGTTCCTGGAAACCGCCCGGGCGCGGCGGCCAGGGCAGGTCCTCCTGGGCGCGCGGCCACGCCCCGGGTTCCGGGCGCTGCTGCTGGTAGTCGGGGTAGGCGGGCCGTACGGACGGCAGCCCGTCGTCCGTCGGCCTCCCGTACGCGTCGTACGGATCCCCCTGGCCGCGCTCGTCGTACCCCCGGTCCTCCTCCCCGTAGCGGGGACGCTCGGGCTGGTGGCGGTCCGGGGCGGCCGGCGGGGACTGGTCGCCCGCGGAGTCGTCGACGGTGATCGCGATCCGGATCGGCCGGCCGCACTCGCGGCTGAGCGTGTCGCTGATCAGCGGCGCCAGGCGCCCCTCCAGGACGCGCTTCCCCCATTCGTTGGGGACGGCGAGGAGGGCGGTGTCGGCCACCAGCGCGAGGGGCTGGCAGCGCTCGATCCACTGCTTGTCCTTCGGCTCGATGCCCTGCTGCCCCTCGCCGAGGAGCTGCTCCAGCACTCGTGGCCACACTGCGGCAAGATCGGCAGGTACATCAGCCACGGGGCACGCTCTCTCACAGGTCCCGCGAATGCGTGTTTCTCGGGACGGGACGGGAAGGACAGGCAGGAAAGGAATCCGAGTCCGGCCACGGTAGTCGCGGCAGCTCACGTGGTTCAAGTTGTTGTCCACAGCCTGTGCATAGTGTGGCCCGCCGCGCCGCCGGTTTGACCGGATGGCGTAGCCGCGCGTACCGTAACCAGGTCGAGTTGTCGATGGCTGCTGCCGCCTGCCTCCGATGGGCAAAGATCACATCACTGTGATCCTGTAGCGGTGCACTCGGGCGTATTGCGAGCTACTCGTGGGCGCACGGTGACAGCCAAGCGATACCCCGCCACCCCACGAATCATCTCTGGAGCCCCCGAGTGAGCAAGCGCACCTTCCAGCCGAACAACCGTCGTCGCGCCAAGACCCACGGCTTCCGCCTGCGGATGCGCACGCGTGCCGGTCGCGCGATTCTGGCGTCCCGCCGCACCAAGGGTCGCGCCCGCCTGTCCGCCTGATCGCGACCCATGACGTGCTGCCTTCCGAGAATCGGCTGAGGCGGCGCGAGGACTTCGCGATCGCTGTGCGGCGGGGACGCCGGGCAGGCCGCCCGAGCCTCGTCGTCCATCTACGCAGCGGTGCAACGGACCCGCACGCGCCTGGGAAGAGCGTTTCCCCGACGCGTGCGGGTTTCGTCGTCAGCAAGGCGGTCGGTGGGGCGGTCCTCCGCAACCAGGTGAAACGCAGACTGCGCCATCTGATGCGGGAGCGCCTCGCCCTGCTGCCCCCCGGTAGCCTGGTGGTGGTACGGGCGCTGCCCGGCGCGGGTGACGCCGACTACGCACAGCTGGCCCGAGACCTGGACGCCGCCCTGCTGCGGCTCCTGGGAGGGGGCATGCGATGAAGTACCCGCTGCTGGCCCTGATCAAGCTCTACCAGTGGACGATCAGCCCCCTGCTGGGCCCCGTCTGCAGGTACTACCCGTCGTGTTCCCGCTACGGATACACCGCGATCGACCGGCACGGCGCCGTCAAGGGCACGGCCCTCACCGCTTGGCGCATCCTGCGCTGCAACCCCTGGTCGCCCGGCGGAGTGGACCACGTGCCGCCGCGCCGGCGCCCCCGCTGGCACGAACTGCTGCGCGCACGGCTGCGCGGTGACAGGGGCGGGCACTCCGACGGGACGAGCCCGGCCGCAGAGACCTCGCCCAATGCTCAAGGAGCCTGATTAGTGGACACGATTGGAAATCTGTTCAGCTTCATCACCGGACCTGTCTCGTGGATCATCGTCCAGTTCCACAAGCTGTACGGGGCGATCTTCGGGCCTGACACGGGGTGGGCCTGGGGTCTGTCCATCGTGTCCCTGGTGATTGTCATCCGCATCTGCCTGATCCCGCTCTTCGTGAAGCAGATCAAGTCGATGCGGAACATGCAGGCGCTCCAGCCGAAGATGAAGGCCATCCAGGAGCGCTACAAGAACGACCGACAGCGCCAGTCGGAAGAGATGATGAAGCTGTACAAGGAGACGGGCACCAACCCGCTCTCCTCGTGCCTCCCCATCCTCCTGCAGTCGCCGTTCTTCTTCGCGCTCTACCACGTACTCAGCAAGATCGCGTCGGGCGACACGATCGGCAGCCTCAACCAGCAGCTGGTCGACAGCGCCCGTGAGGCCCACATCTTCGGCGCGCCGATCGCCGCCATGTTCACGGACGACCCCGAGACGGTCCAGGCTCTCAACGCCTCCCTGACCGATGTCCGGATCGTCACCGCGATCATGATCGTGCTGATGTCGGCGTCGCAGTTCTTCACCCAGCGCCAGCTGATGCAGAAGAACGTCGACCTGACGGTGAAGACCCCGTACATGCAGCAGCAGAAGATGCTGATGTACATCTTCCCGATCATCTTCGCCGTGATGGGCATCAACTTCCCCGTCGGTGTCCTCGTCTACTGGCTGACCACCAACGTGTGGACCATGGGTCAGCAGATGTACGTGATCAACCAGAACCCGACGCCCGGCAGCAAGGCCCAGGAGCACTACCTCCAGCGGCTCCTCAAGAGCATCGCCCACCACGGCGAGGTGCGCGGCCGCCGCAAGCGCAGCGTCATCCAGGCCATCGTCGCCAAGGGACCGGACCGCAACGACAACGAACGCCGCTTCATCGGCAGTCTCGCCAAGGCGGGCTTCACCGCGCAGGCGGACGGCACGGTGCGGAAGGTCGATCCGGCCGAGGCCGAGGCGGAGGCTGCGACGGCGCGTCGTCAGCAGCCCAAGCGCCAGACGAAGGCGAAGCGCCAGGCCGCCCCGGCGGCAGGCAGCGCCAAGCCCTCCCTGGAGAAGAAGGCGGACGAGGCGAAGCCCGAGCAGCCGGGCAAGGCCGCCGCGCGCCAAGCCAAGTCCGGACAGCGCAAGGGCCAGCGGCCCAAGCACCCGTCGTCCAAGAAGTAAGAAGGAGTCCATCCGTGACGGAAGGCACCACGTCCGCCTCCCAGGGTGGCGACACCCTGACCCGCCTGGAGCAGGAGGGCGAGATCGCGGCTGACTACCTCGAGGGCCTGCTCGACATCGCCGACCTCGACGGTGACATCGACATGGACGTCGAAGGGGATCGCGCCGCGGTCTCGATCATCAGCGACACGGGCCACGACCTGCAGAAGCTCGTAGGCCGTGACGGTGAGGTGCTGGAGGCGCTGCAGGAGCTCACGCGGCTCGCGGTACACCGGGAGACCGGTGACCGCAGCCGGCTCATGCTGGACATCGCCGGTTTCCGCGCCAAGAAGCGCGCCGAGCTGACCGAGCTGGGCGTCAAGGCCGCGGACGAGGCCAGGAGCACCGGCGAGCCCGTGAAACTGAGGCCGATGACCCCCTTCGAGCGCAAGGTGGTCCACGACGCGGTCGCCGAAGCGGGCCTGAGAAGCGAGTCCGAGGGCGAGGAGCCGCAGCGCTTCGTCGTCGTTCTCCCTGCCTGACCCCTGTCGGCCCCGTCTGTTCACAGACGGGGCCGATCTCTGTCAACCCGATCAGTCAGTGCGGTACGGAAGGACGGTTTCGTGTCCGAGGCAGAGGAACTTCCCCCTGCGCCCCAGGAAGCGCACACGGTCTTCGGTGAGTTCTTCCCGGAAGCGGTCCGATACGCGGAGCTGCTCGCGGAGGCGGGAGTGAAGCGCGGTCTCATCGGTCCCCGCGAGGTGCCACGGCTCTGGGAGAGGCACCTACTGAACTGCGCGGTGCTCTCCGAGGTGGTACCCGAGGGCGTGACTGTCTGCGACGTGGGCTCCGGGGCCGGACTGCCCGGCATCCCGCTCGCTCTGGTACGCCCTGATCTCAAGATCACACTTCTGGAGCCCCTGCTCCGGCGGACGAACTTCCTTCAGGAGGTCGTGGAACTGCTGGGGCTGGATCATGTGACCGTCGTGCGCGCTCGTGCCGAGGAGGTACTGGGCAAGCTTCCTCCGGTCCATGTGGTCACGGCCCGTGCCGTCGCGCCGCTGGACCGACTGGCGGGCTGGGGCGTGCCTCTGCTGCGTCCCTACGGGGAGATGCTCGCCCTGAAGGGCGACACGGCCGAGGAGGAGGTCCAGAACTCCCGGGCCGCCCTCAGTAAGCTGGGAGTCATTCGCACCTCCGTGCTGCATGTCGGGGAGGGGCTCGTCGACCCGATGTCCACCGTGGTCCGTGTCGAGGTCGGGGAAAGTCCCGGTGGTGTTCGTTTCGCCACCAAGCGGGCAAAAGCCGCGAGGGCTTCGCGACGCCATCGTTGAGTGGCGCTTTAATCCCCATAAGACCTTTTTCAGAGTGTCGTGCCGCTCTGGCTGCACAGCGCGTGCATCGTGTTTCACGTGAAACGTCGCTCGCTGCTGCAGGGAATCTTCAGTCGGGGCGGCGCGGCTACGCCGCGACGCCGGCCCCTCAAAGGGGTGACAGAGTTGTCCACACAAGTGGGGTCCTCCACAGAACGCCGGTCCTCCCTGGTTCACGACCCGGGAGCCATGGCAGGCTCTGTCCATCGCGAGTCCGAAGCCGAGGAGAGTGAATCCTTGCGGTCCGACGCCAACACCGGGGGGCCGATGACCGACCCGGTCCCCGGTCCCCGTACAGAATCGCTTCGGGACGGTGTTTCACGTGAAACACCTCCCTCGTCGGACGACGTCTCCATGGGCTCGGCGGCTCCGCTGACCGTGGCGCGCAAGGGTCTCCCCAGGCCGGAGCGGACCCGCATCATGGTCGTCGCCAATCAGAAGGGCGGCGTGGGGAAGACCACCACGACGGTCAATCTCGCCGCGTCTCTCGCGTTGCACGGCGCACGCGTCCTCGTGATCGATCTCGATCCCCAGGGCAACGCGTCCACGGCGCTGGGGATCGACCACCACGCGGAGGTCCCCTCGATCTATGACGTCCTTGTGGACGGCAAGCCGCTCTCCGATGTGGTGCAGCCGGTCCAGGATGTCGAGGGCCTTTTCTGTGCTCCGGCCACCATCGATCTCGCCGGTGCGGAGATCGAGCTGGTGTCGCTGGTGGCACGGGAAAGCCGGCTCCAGCGGGCGATCCAGACGTATGAGCAGCCGCTGGACTACATCCTCATCGACTGCCCGCCGTCGCTCGGGCTTCTCACGGTCAACGCCATGGTGGCCGGCGCGGAGGTGTTGATCCCCATTCAGTGCGAGTACTACGCGCTGGAGGGGCTGGGGCAGCTTCTGCGTAACGTTGACCTGGTGCGGGCCCACCTCAACCCGAACCTTCACGTGTCGACGATCCTGCTCACCATGTACGACGGCCGGACCAGGCTCGCCTCCCAGGTCGCGGAGGAGGTGCGCAGCCACTTCGGTGATGATGTGCTGCGCACCAGCATCCCTCGATCCGTTCGGATCTCGGAAGCTCCGAGTTACGGGCAGACGGTACTGACCTACGATCCGGGCTCCAGCGGCGCGCTCTCCTACCTGGAAGCCGCCCGCGAGATCGCCTTCCGGGGGGTGGGGATGTACTACGACGCTCAGCACGCCCACACGGGCCAGCACCAGCACCAGCACAGCATGTCGGAGGGGATCCAGTGAATGAGCGACGTAGGGGACTGGGGCGCGGGCTCAGCGCACTGATTCCCGCGGCCCCGCAGGAGCGGAACGCATCCATCGGTACGGCGTCCACCTCTCCCACAGCCATTCCCGTCCTGGGCCAGCGGGGCATCGCCGCCGAGGTGGCCACCTTGGCCGAACCGATGGCCGACGACGGTGTCGCCGTCCCGGAGCAGTCCGATGGTGATTCCGCCGGAGCGCCTGCGGTAGCCCACTTCGCCGAGCTTCCCCTGGACGCCATCACACCCAATCCGCGCCAGCCCCGGCAGGTCTTCGACGAGGAGGCCCTCGCCGAACTCGTCACCTCCATCCAGAAGGTGGGTCTGCTCCAACCGGTTGTCGTTCGCCAGATCGCTCCGGAGCGCTATGAGCTGATCATGGGTGAGCGCCGGTTGCGCGCTTGTCGTGAAGCGGGCCTGGAGCGTATCCCGGCGATCGTCCGTGAGACCGAGGACGAGAAGCTCCTGCTGGACGCCCTCCTCGAGAACCTGCACAGGGCGCAGCTCAACCCTCTGGAGGAGGCCGCCGCCTACGACCAGTTGCTGAAGGACTTCAACTGCACCCACGACCAGCTGGCTGACCGTATCGGACGGTCCCGCCCCCAGGTGTCCAACATGCTGCGCCTGCTCCGGCTCCCCCTTCCGGTCCAGGACCGGGTCGCCGCAGGAGTGCTGTCGGCCGGCCACGCGCGGGCGCTCCTCCCGGTGGAGGATCCGAAGGTGCAGGAGGAGTTGGCGACCCGCATCGTACGGGAAGGGCTCTCCGTTCGTACGGTCGAGGAGATCGTCCAACTGATGGCCTCCGAACCCCGCAAGGCCACCAGAGGAAAGGGACCGCGTGCCGGTACCCGGGTCTCCCCGGCACTGAGTGAACTCGCCACGCGGCTTTCGGACCGCTTCGACACACGGGTGAAGGTCGACCTCGGCCAGAAGAAGGGCAAGATCGTCGTCGAATTCGCCTCAATGGAGGATCTGAACCGGATTCTCGGAACCCTCGCCCCTGGCGAGGGCCGGGTCCTCGATCAGAGCTCTTCTGAGGAGCCGGACACGGGCAGCACTGCCTGACACCAGGGATGAATGCCGAGGGCGGACCTTTCTCCGTAGTTCACGGGAGAGAGATCCGCCCTTTGGCTTTCTCCCGTATGTGAGTCATCACCCGATCGATACGATGCGTTCAGGTATGCGCATTCGCCGCCCACGGGGCGGCAGACGAAGGAAGTGAGGAACAACCTTCATGGGGCGTCGGCTCGTACCGCTCACGTTGGACAACCTTCCGGATCTACCCAAGCGATGCCGTACCTGCGTGTTCTGGGAACTGGACCCCGTCAGTGGCGAGGCCGCCCTCAAAGCCGGAACGCCGGGGCTCGAAAAGGAAGCATGGATCTCCGCGGTTCTTCTTGACTGGGGCTCCTGCGGCCGTGTCGTCTACGTCGATGACGTTCCGGTGGGGTACGTCATGTATGCGCCACCCGCTTATGTGCCCCGGTCCACGGCGTTTCCGACCAGTCCGGTGTCTCCCGACGCCGTCCAGCTGATAACGGCCTTGATCACACCGGACTATCAGGGGCAGGGACTGGGGCGGGTCCTGGTGCAGACGGTGGCGAAGGACCTCCTGAGGCGCGGCTTCAAAGCCATCGAGGCGTTCGGGGACGCCCGCTGGAAGGAACCGGCCTGTGTCCTGCCCGCCGACCACCTGTTGTCCGTCGGCTTCAAGACCGTGCGCTCCCACCCCGCCTACCCGCGCCTGCGCCTTGAACTGCGCAGCACCCTGTCATGGAAGGAGGACGTGGAACTGGCCCTGGACCGTCTGCTCGGTGCCGTCCAGAAGGAGCCGGCTTTGCGCCCCCTCTGACCGCATGCCAACGGCCCACCCTTCCGGGTGGGCCGTTGGTGTTTCGCGTGAAACGAAGGCCGGTTTACGCCTTGGCCTCATCGCTGATGAAGTCGGCCAGATCACGGATGATCGCGGCCTTCGGCTTGGCACCGACGATCGTCTTGGCGACTTCGCCCCGCTGGTAGACGTTCAGGGTCGGGATCGACATGACACCGTACTTCGCGGCGGTAGCCGGATTCTCGTCGATGTTCAGCTTCACGACTTCGATCTGGTCGCCGTACTCATTGGCGATCGCTTCCAGGGACGGAGCGATCTGGCGGCACGGACCGCACCAGGCAGCCCAGAAATCCACCAGTACAGGCTTCTCGCTCCGGAGCACGGTCTCCTCGAACGAGGCGTCGGTCACTTCCTTGAGATCGGCCACGGCGGCCTCCTTCGCTGTGTGGGGGATCAAATCAAACCGCAGGGGTCTTCTCGGACTCGGCCGGCTTCTCCGTGTCGGCGAGGGCGGCGAGGAAACGCTCGGCGTCCAGGGCGGCGGAGCACCCCGTGCCGGCCGCCGTGATGGCCTGACGGTAGGTGTGGTCGACGACGTCGCCGGCGGCGAAGACGCCCTGCACATTGGTGCGTGTGGACGGCGCGTCCACCTTCAGGTAACCCTCGTCGTCCAGTTCCAGCTGCCCCTTGAACAGCTCCGTACGCGGGTCGTGGCCGACAGCGATGAACAGGCCCGTCACCGGCAGTTTCGAGGTCTCACCGGACTTGGTGTTGCGCAGGGTGAGACCGCTGAGCTTCTGGTCACCGTGAATCTCCGCGACCTCGCTGTCCCAGGCGAACTTGATCTTCGGGTCGGCGAAGGCACGCTCCTGCATCGCCTTGGAAGCGCGCAGGGTGTCACGGCGATGTACCACCGTGACGGACTTCGCGAAGCGGGAGAGGAAGGTGGCCTCTTCCATCGCCGTGTCGCCACCGCCGACGACGGCGATGTCCTGGTCCTTGAAGAAGAACCCGTCACAGGTGGCACACCAGGACACACCGCGGCCGGAGAGGGCGTCCTCGTTCGGCAGGCCGAGCTTGCGGTGCTGAGAGCCGGTGGCCACGATGACCGCCTTGGCGCGGTGCACGGTTCCGGCGGTGTCCGTCACGGTCTTGATGTCACCGGTCAGGTCGACGCCGACGATGTCGTCGGGAACGAGTTCCGCGCCGAAGCGCTCGGCCTGGGCGCGCATGTTGTCCATGAGGTCGGGGCCCATGATGCCGTCACGGAATCCGGGGAAGTTCTCCACGTCGGTCGTGTTCATCAGGGCACCGCCAGAGGTGACGGCACCCTCGAAGACCAGCGGCTTCAGCGACGCGCGTGCGGTGTAGAGCGCTGCCGTGTAACCGGCAGGCCCGGAGCCGATGATGATCACGTTTCGGACGTCGCTCACGGGTTTCTTCCTCGTCTCTGCAGGCTGCTTACAGGGGCCGGGTCAAGACTCTCACCCCGTCCAACGGATCCTACGGGGCACGCATTCCCGTGGAGCCGTGCGGCTCCGGGCGCGCTCAGGGACGTGGCTGGGACCGCTTGAGCAGGACGTCAGCAGTGCCGGAGGCTGCCGTTGTGCAGGAGGCGTCCATGACGTAGACGTCGACCTGCGCTTCAGTACGGGCATGCGGAAGCACCACGAGGTAGGCGGGCCGCCCCTGGTACTCGCCCCGCTCCGTTGCGAGCGGTTGCTCGCTCCGGTCGAGTCCCCGGCGCACACACGGAGGGAGGGGTGGCACCGTCTTGCCGATCATGGGGGTGGCCTCGGGGGAGCCGGCTTCCGGCTGGAGGCGCGGAGACGCGGCAGTGCGGTTCCGCGCGGGAGGGGCGAGCAGGGTCCTTACCCTGTCGGCGATGGCTGATCCGGAGAACCGGATGTCGCTCGGAGTGGTTGCGCTTTCCACGCGGGCTGTATCGGGTACGTCGTCCTTCGTGGCCGCCGGGATGAACAAAGCACCCAGAACGACCGCCAGGCCGCAGAACGCGCTCAGCACCGCGTAACGGCGCCGCCGGACCGGGGCACGTCCGGGGCCGGTGGAACCGGAAGGCCGACCGACCGGCCTTCCCGTGCCCTGTACCTCTCCGGGCCGAGTGCCGATCTCGGCTTTCGGCGCGGTTTCACGTGAAACGGAGGGGGCGTCGTCCGGAGAGGTCGCGTTGAGGAGTGTTTCGGCGGCCAGTGCGGCCTCGATGCGCTCCGCCACGTCGGCCGGCATATGAGTCGGGCCCGGCAGCGTGCCGAGCAGGCCGCGGATCTCCTTCAGGGAGTCGTACACATCGGCGCAGAGGTCGCAACGGTCCAGATGACGTCGTACATCCGCCGTGCGGGACGGCGGGAGGATGCCCTCTGTGAGATCGGAGATCTCCGAGACATCCGGATGCCGAGTCGTGTCGGCCGTGGATGTCACGCGCGTCCACCTCCGCCCTTCACAGCAGCAGGATCATTCGGTTCTGGATCCCTTGGCCTCGATGTCGGTGGGACGGATGTCCCCGACGTCCGGTTCCCTCCCCCGGCGGTACCGGTGTCGTCCGCCGGGTCCCCGCGCAGATGGGTGAGCATGGGGACGAGGCGGGCCCGCCCCCGGGCGCAGCGGCTCTTCACCGTTCCCACGGGCACTCCGAGTATCAGGGCCGCCTCGGCCACCGCGTAGCCCTGCATGTCGACGAGGACCAGAGCGGCACGCTGATCGGCGGGAAGCTTCGCCAGGGCGGCCAGCAGTTGGCGGTGCAGATCCTGTCGCTCTGCGGGTGCCTCGGCCGACTCGTGGGGCTCCAGGAGCCGCTCCAACCGCTCCGTGTCGTCCACGGACGTCGTGCGGCGCGAAGCGGTTTTACGAGCTCGGTCCAGACAGGCATTGACCGTGATCCGGTGCAACCAGGTGGTGACGGCGGATTGGCCCCGGAAGGTGCGTGCTGCTCGGAAAGCCGACACGAGGGCATCCTGAACGGCGTCGGCGGCCTCCTCACGGTCGCCGAGTGTGCGCAGGGCCACTGCCCAGAGCCGGTCGCGATGGCGCCGCACCAGCTCACCGAAGGCGTCGGGGTCGCCCGCGACGTGCCGGGCGAGCAGGTCCGCGTCGCCGGGCTCCTGCCCTGTTCCCGCTCCCATGCGCCTTCTCTCCGATAGCTCGAGCCCCGCCTCACGACGATCCCCGTCCGGGTGACGGTCAGCCCAGGACCTGTACCTCGGAGATACCGCCGCGATATCTGCCGGGCGAGCCGTCCGTGGGCAGTTCCGTGATGTGGATCAGTACGTAGCGGGCACGGACGGGCTTGTCCAGTTCCACGTTCAGGTCGCCGTCCGCCCGCTTCAACGGTGTCAGCTCCTGAGGGAAGTCCGAAAGGGAACTCGACCCTGTCGCCGACTCCCCCGCGGCACGGAGCTGCACCGTCTGGCCGCTTCGGTACAGGCCGACGCGGACCCCGGAGATGTTCTGCTCGCTGCCGAGGTCGACCACGATGCCGCTGCCGCCCCGGCGCTTCGGGAGGTTTCCGAAGTTGGCGTACCCGAGGTATTCGGGAGTGATCCACGCCGACTGGGAGTCCCCGTCGACTGCGTTCCCCACCTGGTCCAGCTGTATGCCGGACCCGCCAGGCATGAACTCCCTGGCCTCGGCGATCTTCAGGGGCCGCAAGGGGCGTGTCGGCTTATCGTCGGCCGGGATCCCGGGGGACGGCGTCGTGCCTGGCCTGCCGTTCGTGCCGTCCTGGCCGAGAAGGCGGTCGGCCACCTGCCAGCTGCCGAGCCCCAGGGCTGCGATCAGCAGCGCGGAGACGGTCCACTTCAGCACCGTGCCGGTGCGGCTCTCCAGGGGAGCGGGAGGAGTGAGGACCGGCTGGGTGGCGTTCGGCTGTTGCGGGCGGCCGTAGGTGCCTTGCTGGTAGGTCGTGCGTTGATAGTCCGGCACGGGGGGGAAGGCGGGCTCCGGCGGGCGGATGCGGGGCATGGCCGCGACGGCTTTGGCCAGTTCGTCGGGCGTCGTGCACGGGGAGTACTGGCGGGAGACGGCCGCGCCGTCGTCGGTCAGCGCCCGCATGGCGAGGTCGGACAGGCCGCGGTGGACCCCCGCCCGTACCTGATCGGGTGCGATCAGACCCATGCCCTTGGGCAGCCCGGACAAGCCGTGGGCGTCGTTCTCATAGGGCCACCGCTGGGTCAGGGCGGCGTAGAGAAGAGCGCCGATCGCTTCGGTGTCGGCGCGTTGCGGCCGGTCGACGGTGATGCCCCGAAGCGCCGCGTTCACGGCGAGCCCGCGGATCCGGTACTGACCGGTGGAGGTGCGCAGTACGGCGCCCGGTGTGAGCCGCAGATGGGCCAGGCCCTCGCGGTGCGCGGCGGCCATTGCCTGGGAGACCTGACTGACGAGCTGATACGCGTCGTACGGCTCCAGGGGGCCGGCCGCGAGCAGGGCGGTCAATTCGATGGCGTCCGGCAACCACTCGTGCACGACGTAGACGAGGTCGTTCTCCTCGACGGCATCGAGGACCTGGACGAACCGGGGATCGCCGAGCAGCGCGGAGGAACGTGCGGCCGCCAGGACCGACCGGGCCCTCGGGTGGTCGGCGGGCAGGACGTGTACGCCGACGGCTCGTCGGAGCTTCTCGTCGACCGCCCGCCAACTGCTGAAACCGTCCAGTCGGGTGACGCACTCCTCAAGTCGGTAGCGGCGGGCGAGTTTGTACCCGCTGCGCAGCTCCGGAGACTTCGTGACGGTGCTTTTGGCGGCCTCCTGCCCGCTGTCCGCGTCCGGGGAGGACGTGTCCGTTGCGCTCTGCGTTTGCGCCCCGTCGGCCGTGGTCGCGTCCGCCTTGGCGGTCAGCGGGTCGTCACCGCTGTTGTCGGCCACGTCGACGGCAGCCGTGCTACGTTCCGCCACCGTCGTTCCTGCCTCCCCATCCGATGCGCCATATCCAACAGCCATGCCAATTGTGCCCACAGTCCACCGCTGTGCACGACATGCGGCGGGCGGTGATGGTTGTGCGACAGCCTTGCGCTCAGCGGCCGAGACGGCCCCGGACCATGCCCACCATGGCGTTGAGCTCCTCGATACGCATCTTGCGGGCCGCCACGTAGAACACGCCGATCAGTACGGCTCCACCGATCGCGAGCGCCGTGAGGGAGCCCAGTGCGTCCTTTCCGAGCAGGGCGAGGAGGCCCCATGCGGTCGCGCCGGCGACCAGCGCCGCGGGGATCGACGCCATGGAGAGACGGGCGTACGTCCGTACGACGTGGGCCCCGTCGAGGTCGCCGCCCAGCCGGTTGCGCAACCGGCGCCAGGCAACGCCCACGCCGACCATGTAGGCGATGCCGTAGCCGGCGGCCATGCCGACGACGGCCCACCGCGCCGGGAGTACGAAGTAGCAGGCGGCTGAGACGGCGGCGTTGACGGCGGCCACGATGACGGTGTTGTAGAACGGCGTGCGCGTGTCCTCGTACGCGTAGAAACCGCGCAGGACGACGTACTGGACGGAGTACGGGATCAGGCCGAGGCCGAACGCCATCAGCATGAAGCCCATGCCCATGGCTGCCTCAAGACCGCTGGAGGCGTAGAGCAGGGTGCACAGCGGCACGCCGAGCGCCAGGAAGCCGAAGGCGACCGGGACGATCGCGACGGCCGAGTTGCGCAGACCGTGCGAGATGTCGTCCCGGACGGCACCGTGGTCGTTGTCGTGCGCCGCACGTGAGATGCGGGGCAGCAGCGCGGCCATGACGGAGACGGTGATGATCGCCTGTGGCATGCCCCAGATCAGCTGGGCGTTGGAGTAGGCCAGGATGCCCGCGCCGTCCGCGCCGGACGCTTTTCCTGCGGCTGTCGCCAGCTGCGTGACGACGACGACTCCCGCCTGGTTGGCGAGGACGAACAGGACCGTCCACTTGGCCAGCCTGATCGTCTTGCCGAGGCCCTGGCCCTTCCAGTCGAAACGGGGCCGGAAGCGGAAGCCCGCCTCACGGAGGTAGGGGACCATCGCCAACGCCTGGACGACGAGACCCAGCAGCATGCCGACACCGAGCAGCCGCACTCCCTCGTCGGGGATGACGTCCACGCCCATCCTCGTCTCCGAGTAGGCGCCGTACACCCAGATGAAGAGACCGAACGTGAAGATGACGACGATGTTGTTGAGGACCGGGGTCCACATCATGGCGCCGAATTTTCCGCGGGCGTTCAGAATCTGCCCCGCCACCACGTGGACGCCCATGAAGAAGATGGTCGGCAGGCAGAACCTGGCGAAGGTGACGGCGACGCTGTTGGCATCCGGGTCGTTCGCGATGGTGGGCGACATGGCGTAGACGAGCAGAGGCGCCAGGAGCACGGCAGCGCCCACGATCACGGCGAGGGCGACCATCACCAGGGTGAGCAGCCGGTTCGCGTACGCCTCGCCGCCGTCCTCGTCGTCCTTCATCGAGCGGACCAGCTGCGGCACGAAGACCGAGTTCAGACCGCCGCCCACGGTCAGGATGTAGATCATCGTCGGGAGTGTGGAAGCGACGGTGAACGCGTCACCGAGCGTCGCCGCCCCCAGGGCGCCGGTGATCACCAGGCTCCGCAGGAAGCCGGTGAGCCGTGACACCAGGGTGCCCGCCGCCATCACGGCGCTGGACTTCAGCAACCCGGACGCCTTTCCCCCCGGCTTCTTCGGTGCCGCCACCGGTTCCACGGGCACGTCCGTGTCCACCGGCTCGGGTGGCGGGGCCGTCGCCGACTGGCCCTGGTCCCGGTAGAGGTGGGCGAAGGCATCGGGTGCCGGCTTCTCCTCGGCGGCGTGGGTCACCAGATCGTCCACCCCGGTGAACTGCACGGTCCGGGCGTCTTCGCCGTACGGGAGGTGGCGGGACGGGCCGGCGGGCTCGGGCGGCGGTGTCTGGGCCCACACCCGGGGGTCGGGTGCGTACTGCGGGGCGGGGGGCTGCCGGTAGAGCGGAGGAGGCTCCTCGTAGGTGCCGGGTGGAGGCGGCGGATGCGCTGCCCGGTCGTACAGGACCTCGTCGACCGGGTCCTGCGAGGAGGGGTCGTGGGACCGGTACGGATCGTGGTGGTACGCCTCCTGCACGTAGGGGTCGTGGAGGTAGGGGTCATGGGGGCGGCGGGCGGTACTCCCGGAGCCGGGGCGGGCGGTGTCCCGCCCGGGGGCATACCGCCACCGCCCGTTCCCTGGCCGTGGTCACCGTCGTACGGCGCGTTCATGGTTACCCACCTCATCGTCCCCGGCCGGCCGGCCACGACATCGCTCAGTGCTCCACTTTCTCACCCGCGCCCGAAGGGCCGGTGTTTTGCGGTCCGGTGTCCACCGCGGGGTCACTCGGCTGCACCGGATCGCCGCTCTCCGCGACCGGCTGGGCGGGATCGGCCTCCTCGACCGTACCGGCGGCGTCACGCCGCGCCGCAGCACGCTTGCGCTGGCTGTACATCCTGACACCGGCGAGGACCAGAAGCAGCACGCCCCCGGCAATGACGAGCATCACCGTCGACGTGATCTCGGAGACCTTGACGGTGAACTTCATGGCGGCGCCGTAGCGCCGGCCGTCCTCCGTGTACAACTGGGCCTCGACGGGAACGGGCCCGTTCGCGTTGGCGGAGGCCGTGAACTTCACGGACTGGCTGTGACCGCCTTCGATCCGGACCGGAAGCTCGGCGACGGCTCCGCCGCCGTTGAGCTTCAGACGGGTCGGCTTGGTCGACGTCAGCCTCAGCACGAGGTGGTCGACCCCTTGCACCAGCTTGTTCTGCACGGTCACCGGGATCGTGGCACTACGCCCCGAGAGGGTCAGATCCGACTTGTCGATCAGCTTCACCTCGTCGGTGAGGCTCTCCAGGTGGGCCTGTACACCTCTGCCGTACTCGACGGCCTCTTGGGGCCGGCCCCGCCACGACGTGGACATCTCCCGCTTGATCGCGTTTCCGAACGGAGTGACGACGCGGTAGGCGGCGGTGAGGATGACCTGGAAGTTCTCCAGGTCGTTCTGCGTGTTCCGCACCTGCTGGAACACCGTCTCCGGCAGTTCGCGCCGACTGAGCGCCCTGGGGTACTTCCCTGTGGACGGCACGCTCGTCGTCGCCTTGGGATCGGGCTTCGCGGCCGTGGCGGTGATCAGGTCCGAGGACTGCGACCAGCGTTCGGAACCCAGGGTCCGCAGGGCGCTCGCCATGGACTCCGCCTGGGAGGCCGTCGGCATCCGCTGAGGGGCGACGACGATGCTGCGGCCGGTGTCCGGCCGTTCGTGGGTGACGGCGAGGGTGTGCGCGAGGAACCTCTGGATCGCCGCCGTGGAACCGTCCACACGGGACATGTCGCCTTCGAAGGCGGTGGACAGCACCGCGTCGGAGACGACGGCGGTCGTTCCGCCACCGATCGGGCGGGCCGCGTTCGGGGTGTACGGGAGGCGTTCACGCATGCTGTCGCTGCGGGCGATCACCCTGTCGGCCCCGGCCGAGGTCGCCACATCGACGATCGACGGATCGACGGCTCCATCGGCGGGCCAGGCGTACTCGGCGGACGGTTTCACGTGGAGGATCGTCTCCACCGTCGACTCGGCCAACTGCGTCGCCGGACGCAGGTGGCTCAGGGAACCCGAGACGCGCCTGCCGCGGTGCGCGAGCGATGCCAGATCGGGGTCGCCGTACGGAAGCGCGATCACCTTGTCGCCCCGCACGGCTTCGCCCAGGGAGTTCAGCCACTGCTTGGCGACGGCCTGGTTCCTGCCCGCGACGGTGGTGTCCTCGTTCCTGACCCGGTAGTCGTCGGTCATCGCCTCGGCGGTGGCCAGCAGGTCCGGGTCGATGACCCAGGTGACGGGCAGTTCCGCCCCGAGGGCGACCATCCGCTCCAGTCGGCCGCCGGGCGCCAGCTCCGCCGCGAGGTCGTCGCTCTCGAGTACCGGCGTCTGCTGGTCGTCGGAGCCCGTCTCGGCGGAAAGGCGCGGCGAGGAGATCAGTGGCCACAGGACGGTGATCTGCGTCCGGGTCTTCACGGCGGCCGGCTGCCAGGGCAGGAAGGTCCGGTCGATGCCCAGTACCCGGTCGTACGGCTCACTCGGGGTGCGCCCGGAGAGGGAGACGCCCAGCTGGTACACGCCGGGGTCGTCGAGGCCGAGCTTGTCGACCGGTACGGTCAGGGTGAACTCGCGGCTGGTGCCGGACGGGATCTCGGGGATCTCCACGAGGTAGGCGCCCCCCAGCGGCTTGCCGTCCCTGCCCTGGGAGAAGCCGACGCGTCGTGCGGCGTCCTCGATCGCGCCGCGGCTGGAGAGCCGCGCACCGAGGCGCACGTCGACCTGCGCCCGGCTCACTGTCTCCTTGCCCGTGTTGGTCACCGTGCCGCTCAGCGCGAGGGTGTCCCCCTTCACCGGCGCGCTCGGCGCGAGGGTGTCCAAGGACACGGAGACACTGCGGGCCGCCGCGGTCGTCACGGCGGTGGCCGGTACCGCCGCGGCGGACGGGAGGGGCAGGTGCACGAGGCCGGCCAGGAGGAGGGCGGCGACGACTGCGGCCGCCCGCCGCAGCCAGCGGCGGGCAGGGGAGGGATCGATGCCCTGGAAGTCTGCCGCCTCGGCCACGCGCTTGTCCGTCCCTCATCGTCTGGTGCCGTCGGTTCCTGCCCTTGCGTCCAGGCATGGTAACGAGATGCGGCGCGGCACAGTGCTGCGGAGTGGCCACGCCTCCCAGGAGGGCGGTGCGCGGGAAATCCGGGCGGCCGCCCGGAGCGGGGCCACGTACCCTGTTCTGTTGTGCCGAACGCCAACGAAGACAACCCGACTGCCCTGAGCCAGGTGCAACGCCGCGCGGTCAGTGAGCTGCTGCGCGTGTCACCGGTCGCCGACGACCTCGCCCGCCGTTTCCAGGAGGCGGGGTTCAGCCTCGCCCTGGTCGGTGGTTCGGTACGGGACGCTCTGCTCGGCAGGCTCGGCAATGACCTCGACTTCACCACCGATGCCCGTCCCGAGGACGTACTCAAGATCGTTCGGCCTTGGGCCGAGGCGGTGTGGGAGGTCGGAATCGCGTTCGGCACCGTGGGGGCCCAGAAGGGCGGCTACCAGATCGAGGTGACGACGTACCGCTCCGAGGCGTACGACCGCACCTCGCGCAAACCGGAGGTGTCCTACGGTGACTCGATCGAGGAGGACCTCGTACGCAGGGACTTCACCGTCAACGCGATGGCCGTCGCCCTGCCTGAGAAGGAGTTCATCGATCCCCACGGTGGACTGGAGGATCTTGCCGCGCGGGTGCTCCGCACCCCCGGCACTCCGGAGGCATCCTTCTCCGACGACCCCCTGCGAATGATGCGTGCGGCACGCTTCGCCGCTCAGCTGGACTTCGAGGTGGTCCCCGAGGTCGTCACCGCGATGGGCGAGATGGCCGCGCGACTCGGCATCGTCTCCATGGAACGGGTGCGGGACGAGCTGAACAAGCTGATCCTTTCCGCGCACCCCCGCAAGGGTCTGGCGCTGCTCGTGGACACCGGTCTCGCCGAGCACGTGCTGCCCGAGTTGCCCGCCTTGCGCCTGGAGAGCGACGAGCACCACCGGCACAAGGACGTGTACGAGCACTCGCTCACCGTGCTGGAGCAGGCGGTCGCCTTGGAGGAAGAGGGCCCCGACCTCGTACTGCGGCTGGCAGCGCTCCTGCACGACATCGGCAAGCCGCGCACGCGGCGCTTCGAGCCGGACGGCCGGGTCTCCTTCCACCACCACGAGGTGGTCGGTGCCAAGATGACCAAGAAGCGCCTGGCCGCGCTGAAGTACTCCAACGAGACGGTCAGGGACGTGTCGCGGCTGGTGGAGTTGCACCTGCGCTTCCACGGATACGGCACCGGGGAGTGGACCGACTCCGCCGTCCGGCGCTACGTCCGCGACGCGGGGCCCCTACTGGACCGGCTTCACAAGCTGACCCGCTCCGATTGCACGACCCGGAACAAGCGCAAGGCGAGCGCGTTGTCCCGGGCCTACGACGGTCTGGAGGAGCGCATCGCCCAGCTTCAGGAGCAGGAGGAGCTGGACGCGATCCGCCCGGACCTGGACGGCAACCAGATCCAGGAGGTCCTCGGTGTCCGCCCCGGGCCCGCCGTGGGACAGGCATACAGGTTCCTCCTGGAGCTCCGGTTGGAGAACGGCCCGATGGGGCACGACGCGGCCGTCGCCGCACTGAAGGAGTGGTGGGCCCGGCAGTGACCCGGCTCGCGCGTTTCACGTGAAACGCGCGAGTGGCTCAGAGTGGCGTTTCACGTGAAACGCCACCCTGCGTCGTTCCGCCGGCGGAGGAGTGCCAGTGCGCAGAGTGCGTACAGGCCGGCGACGACGAGGATGAGCAGGGCGGAGCGCCCGTCCGGCGGTAGGACCAGGGAGGCCGCTCCGGCAGCGGCGACGAAGGCGACGTTGAAGAGCATGTCGTAGAGGGAGAAGATCCGTCCCCGGTAGGCGTCGTCGACCGTCCTCTGGACGACCGTGTCAGTGGAGATCTTGATCGCCTGAGTGGTGAAGCCGAGGACGAAGACGGCCGTCATCGTGGTCGCCGGTGCGAACAGGAGCCCCAGGACCGGTTCCAGTACGGCGGCCGCTCCGGCGCACAGGGCCATCCAGCCGCCCACCCCCGCCCTCGCCGTCGCCCAGGGGGTGACCACCGCCGCGGTGAGGAACCCCGCACCGGAGAGGACGACCACGAGTCCCAGCAGAGCCAGTCCACCGGACTCGGTGGACGTCCAGGCGTACCGGCTGAGCATCAGCACCATCACGGTCAGCCCTCCGTAGCAGAACCGGGTGAGGGCCATCGCGGTCAGCGCCCGGGCGGCGGGCCGACGCTCCGACAGATGGCGCAGCCCGCTCCGCAGCCCGCGGGCGGTCGACACCAGCGCCGCGCCGATCCGTGACGGGGCTCCCGGATCCGGTCCGAGGAGTCCCGGGCCCATACGGAGACAGGCCAGCGCCGACAGGAGGTAGAGCGCGGCGCCCAGGAGGACGACGACGGCATCGGTGGAGGCCAGCCGCACGAGGAAGGCCAGCCCGCCGCCGACGGTGGCGGCCAGGGTGCCCGCGGTCGGGGAGAGGGAGTTGGCGATCACCAGGCGGTCCCCGTCGACGACCCGCGGCAGGGAGGCGGAGAGCCCCGCCAGGACGAAGCGGTTGACGGCGGTCACGGAGAGGGCGGAGACGTAGAAGGTCCAGCCGGGTACCGGAGCCAGGATCAGCAGCGCGGTACCCGCGGCCAGGAGCGCCCGGAGGAGGTTGCCGTAGAGCAGCACCTGGCGGCGGCGCCAGCGATCGAGCAGTACGCCGGCGAACGGACCGACCAGGGAGTACGGGAGCAGCAGGACCGCCATGGCGGAGGCGATCGCGGCGGGCGACGCCTGCCGCTCCGGTGAGAAGACCACGTACGCGGCCAGCGCGACCTGGTAGACGCCGTCGGCTCCCTGGGAGAGGAGCCGCACGGCGAGGAGGCGGCGGAAGTTCGTCAGGCGCAGGAGTACGCGCAGATCACGTACGACGGGCATGACGGCAAGCCTCACACACGGGTGAGGCCCCCGGACATACGCCGCGGGGGCCTCAGCACCTGGGGGACGGAGCCGTTCCTAGCGCTCGACCTCGCCCTTGATGAACTTCTCGACGTTCTCGCGGGCCTGGTCGTCGAAGTACTGCACCGGCGGGGACTTCATGAAGTACGAGGACGCGGAGAGGATCGGGCCGCCGATGCCGCGATCCTTGGCGATCTTCGCGGCGCGCAGGGCGTCGATGATGACACCCGCCGAGTTCGGGGAGTCCCACACCTCGAGCTTGTACTCGAGGCTCAGGGGCACGTCGCCGAAGGCGCGGCCCTCGAGACGCACGTAGGCCCACTTGCGGTCGTCGAGCCAGGCCACATAGTCGGACGGGCCGATGTGGACGTTGCGCTCGCCCATGTCCCGGTCGGGGATCTGGGAGGTGACGGCCTGCGTCTTGGAGATCTTCTTGGACTCCAGCCGGTCGCGCTCCAGCATGTTCTTGAAGTCCATGTTGCCGCCGACGTTCAGCTGCATCGTGCGGTCCAGGATGACGCCGCGGTCCTCGAACAGCTTCGCCATGACGCGGTGGGTGATGGTGGCACCCACCTGCGACTTGATGTCGTCACCGACGATCGGCACACCGGCCTCGGTGAACTTGTCGGCCCACTCCTTGGTGCCGGCGATGAAGACCGGGAGGGCGTTGACGAAGGCGACCTTGGCGTCGATGGCGCACTGCGCGTAGAACTTCGCCGCGTCCTCGGAACCGACCGGCAGGTAGCAGACGAGGACGTCCACCTGCTTGTCCTTGAGGACCTGGACGACGTCGACCGGCTCCTCGGCGGACTCCTCGATGGTCAGGCGGTAGTACTTGCCGAGACCGTCCAGGGTGTGGCCGCGCTGGACCGTCACGCCGGTGGTCGGCACGTCGCAGATCTTGATGGTGTTGTTCTCGCTTGCGCCGATGGCGTCGGCGAGGTCGAGACCCACCTTCTTCGCGTCCACGTCGAAAGCCGCGACGAACTCGATGTCCCGCACGTGGTAGTCGCCGAACTGGACGTGCATCAGCCCCGGCACCTTGCCCGCCGGGTCGGCGTCCTTGTAGTACTCGACGCCCTGCACCAGCGAGGCGGCGCAGTTGCCCACGCCGACGATGGCTACGCGAACCGAACCCATTCCGGTTGCTCCCTGTTTGTTCTCGACGAAACCCTGCGGTGCGCAGGGCTTCACTTGGTGGTGTCGTCGGACGGATCCGGCCGGGTACCGCCCCCGTGCCGGGGCAGGCCGCCCGTTTCTCCAGATCTCTTGTTCTGCTCCACGGGGTCCGCCGGCGTTTCCGGACCGGACCGTCGCTGGTCCCGGCCCGCGCGCTCGCTCTCGATGAGCTCGTTCAGCCAGCGCACCTCACGCTCCACGGATTCCATGCCGTGCCGTTGGAGTTCGAGCGTGTAGTCGTCCAGACGCTCGCGGGTGCGTGCCAGGGAGGCGCGCATCTTCTCCAGCCGCTCCTCAAGGCGGCTGCGGCGGCCTTCCAGTACCCGCATCCGCACTTCGCGCTCCGTCTGGCCGAAGAAGGCGAAGCGGGCCGCGAAGTGCTCGTCCTCCCAGGAGTCCGGTCCCGTGTGGGACAGGAGCTCCTCGAAGTGCTCCTTACCTTCGGCGGTCAACCGGTAGACGATCTTCGCGCGTCGCCCTGCGAGGGAGGCGGCGAGGGCGTCCTCGGGGGCACTGCCCGGCTCCTCGACCAGCCAGCCGTTTGCGACCAGGGTTTTGAGGCAGGGGTAGAGGGTGCCGTAGCTGAAGGCGCGGAAGATGCCCAGCGAGGTGTTGAGCCGCTTGCGCAGTTCGTACCCGTGCATCGGGGCTTCTCGGAGCAGACCGAGGACGGCGAACTCCAGGATGCCGGAGCGTCTGCTCACCAGCCGCTTCCTCTCCATGCCGCTCGTTATGCCGCCCTGATGTATCGGCTCGATACATCATGACGATAGAACGGCGGTTCCATGCCGACAAGTGGAACAGCCGTGAACGGCGTCACATCGGTGATTCGCTGTAGGCGAGTTGCCAGGTATGGGGCGGATTCCGGCTCAAAAAGGGGTTTTGGCCGTGCGTAGTCTGTGCGGCATGCGTACCACCGGGAACCGCGCGAGGGCGGGGGAACGTCCCCGTCGCGGGTGCATNGGGGGCGGGCCCGGCGGGCCCGGCCGATCCATTTCGGGGGACCGGAACTCAGCTGCCGCTTCCAGGCGTAAGCGCCTGCCCGAGGAGTAGTCGTTCGATGAGCGAGCACCGTCGTAAACCGCCGCAGCCGCAGGGCGGCCGTGCCGCGGCCCGGCGCGCCGCCCAGCAGCCCGGCCGCCGGCCGGCGCCGGCGCGGGACGTCAGTACAGGATCCCCTTCCGACCCGTACGGCGAGGAGCGGCCCCACGGCGGGCGCGCCGAAGCGCGCCGGGCCGCCCAGCGCGCCGGTACCGCGGNCGCTCCGCCGGGGGCGCGGGCGGTGCGGGCGGACCCGGCGGCGGGCGCCGCGGTACCGGCGGTCCCGGCGGCCGGGGCTCCGGTGGGGGCCGGCCGGGCAGGAAGCGGCTGATCGACTACCCCCGGCACGACAGGTACGGCTGGCGCCGCTGGGTCCCGTCCTGGAAGCTCGTGGCGGGCCTCTGCCTCGGCTTCGTCGCCTCGATGATGGGTGCCGCGACCATCGCGTACGCGACGGTGAAGCTGCCGGACCAGGCCAAGGCGGCCACAGCCGAGAACAACGTCTACTACTGGGCGGACGGCTCGCAGATGGCCGCCACGGGCGGTGAGGTCAACCGCCAGATCATCGACTACAGCGAGATCCCCATGGCGATCCAGGACGCCGTGGTCTCCGCCGAGAACAAGACCTTCTGGAAGGACGCCGGCATCGACCCGATGGGCATCGGCCGGGCCCTGTTCAACATGGCCACCGGCGGGCAGACCCAGGGCGGCTCGACCATCACCCAGCAGTACGTCAAGAACAACCGGCTGAACGACCAGTCCCAGACGCTGGAGCGGAAGCTCCAGGAGCTGTTCATCTCCATCCGGGTCAACAACGAGTTGACCAAGAAGGAGATCATGGCCGGCTACCTGAACACCTCGTACTTCGGGCGGGGCGCCTACGGCATCCAGGCGGCCGCGCGCACGTACTTCGGCAAGGACGCCAGCCAGCTCGACGAGAGCCAGTGCGCGTTCCTCGCGTCGCTGCTGAAGGGCTCCACGTACTACGACCCGGCCGGCGCGCCCGAAATCGACCCCAAGGCGACCGCCGAGGCCAACACCAAGCGCGTGACGGAGCGCTGGAGCTGGATCCTCGACGAGATGGTGAAGGACGGGAAGCTGTCCGCCGCCAGGCGGGCGTCCTTCACCGCCCTCCCCGGGGACCTCAAGCCGCCGCAGAAGCAGGCGAAGCTCGGCGGGCAGGTCGGCTACCTCGTCGACCTCGCCAAGGCGTACTTCATCAACAACAACGACCACGGCATCACCGCCGAGGACCTGTCCCTGGGCGGCTACGAGATCAGGACGACCTTCGACAAGAAGAGGGTCGAGGCCCTCGACAAGACCATCAAGAAGGTCTACGAGGAGAGCATCGACCCGGAGAAGCGTCCCGAGACGGACACCCACGTCCAGTTCGGCGGCGCCTCCGTCGACCCGGAGACGGGTGCCATCGTCGCCATCTACGGCGGCACCGACGCGACCAAGCACTTCACCAACAACGCCGACCAGACCGGCGCCCAGGTCGGCTCGACGTTCAAGCCGTTCGTCCTCGCCGCGGGCATGAAGTACGGCGTCCGGGACCCCCGCAAGGGCCCGGAGCAGGGCCCCGAGGACCGTACGCCGATCGACCCCGACACGGCGATCTACAACGGCAAGAACAAGCTGAAGATCCGCCAGTACAACGGCAGCATCTGGAAGGACGAGAACGACAGGGAGTGGCTCCAGGTCAACGACAACGACGAGAGCTACCCGGACATCAACCTGCGCGAGGCGATGATCCACTCCGCCAACTCGCCGTTCGTCCAGCTCGGCATGGACATCGGCATCAAGGAGGTCCGGAAGACCGCGATCGAGGCGGGCCTCCTGGAGAGCAGCCTCGCCAAGGGCAACGTGCCGTCGTTCTCCATCGGCACCTCCGACCCGAGCGCCATCCGCATGGCCTCCGCCTACGCGACCTTCGCGTCCAACGGCGAGCAGCGCGACCCGTACTCCGTGACCGAGGTCAAGAAGAAGGGCGCGGTGATCTACAAGCACGAGGACAGGCCGCGCCGCGCCTTCTCGACCGCCGTCAGCAGCAACGTCACCGATGTGCTGGTCGACGTCGTCGAGAAGGGCACCGGGAAGAAGGCCCGCCTCCCGGACCGGCCCGCGGCCGGCAAGACCGGTACCACGGACGGCAACAAGTCGGCCTGGTTCGTCGGCTACACCCCGCAGCTGGTGACGGCGATCGACATGTACCGCCTGGACGACGACGCCTCCAACAAGGACCGCAAGTTCGAGGAGATGTTCGGCACCGGCGGCCGTAAGAAGGTCCACGGCTCCTCCTTCCCGTCCGAGATCTGGAAGGCGTACATGACCGAGGCCCACAAGGGCATGCCGGTCGAGCGGTTCCCGGCGCCGGAGGACCTGAGCGCCCAGCCCGTGTACGGCGGCGGAGCCGAGAGCCCCGAGCCGACGCCGACCGACGAGCCGTCGCAGTCCCCGACCCCGAAGCCCACTCCGACGCCTACCACCCCGACGCCGAGCCCGTCCGAGAAGCCCGAGAAGCCGGGCAAGAGCTGCGGCCCGCTCGACTGGGACTGCGACCCCGAGTCGGGCGGCACCACCGAGGGCGGCACCACCGAGGGCGGCGCCGACAGCGGCGGTACGACCGGGAGCGACGGCGGTGTCACCGAGGGCGGCACCACGGAAGGCGGCGAGACGAGCCCCTCGCCGCCGGACGACGGCAACGGCAACGGGAACGGCAGCGGCAGCGGCGGAGGCGGAGGCTCGGGCGGCTGGTTCGGCGGAGTCGACGGCTAGCGGAGCCGCTCCCGCCGGAACGCCGGCCACAGGACCGGCCGAGGGCCGCCGCACCCGCACGCGCGTACGTGCCGGGCGCGGCGGCCCTCGACGCGTTCCGGGCCCCGTGCGGCAGGATGTCCCCCATGCCGAGCCCACGGAAGACGAGCGTCCCCCACGACCGGCGGCCCGTCGTGTGCCCCACGCGCCAGGACGGGGTCGCCGCCGCGGGCAGCGAGGTGATCGGCGGTCCCGTCGGCCGCCGCGCCCGGCTCGGTGTCGACGTCCTCACGCCCGTACGGGTCGTCGCGCTCGTCGCGATCGGCGTGTTCGCGCTGGGCATGGTGCAGAAGCTGCCCTGCTACAACTGGGCCTGGTTCCGCGGCGCCGCCTCCCAGTACACCCACGCCTGCTACTCCGACATCCCGCACCTGTTCGTGGCGCGCGGTTTCTCCGAGGGGCTCATCCCCTACGCCGACCGGTTCCCCGGCGACATGCAGTACCTGGAGTACCCGGTGCTCACCGGCCTCTTCATGCAGGTCGCGGCGTGGCTCACGCCCGGCGGCGGCAGCCTGCAGCACCGGGAGCAGATGTACTGGGCGGTCAACGCGGGCATGCTGCTCGTCTGTGCCGCGGTGATCGCCGTGTGCGTCGCGAGGACGCACCGGCGGCGCCCCTGGGACGCCCTGCCGGTCGCCCTCGCGCCGGCCTTCGCGCTGACCGCCACCATCAACTGGGACCTGCTCGCCATCGCCCTGACCGCCGCGGCGATGCTCATGTGGAGCCGGGGGCGCGCCCTGGCCTTCGGTGTGCTGCTGGGGCTCGCCACGGCCGCGAAGCTCTACCCCTTCCTGCTGCTCGGGCCGCTCCTGGTGCTGTGCTGGCGGGCCGGGAGGTGGCGGGAGTTCGCCGCGGCCCTGCTGGGCTCCGCGGGCGCGTGGCTCGTGGTGAACCTGCCCGTCATGGTGCTCGCGCCGGAGGGCTGGAAGCGGTTCTACGTCTTCAGCCAGGAGAGGAACGTCGACTTCGGCTCCTTCTGGCTGATCCTCACCCAGCGTTTCGACCTCAGCCCGCCGATCGAGACGGTCAACACGTCCGCGAGCGTGCTGATGATCCTGGCGTGCGCCGGGATCGCCGCGCTGGCGCTGGCCGCACCGCGCCGCCCGCGGTTCGCGCAGCTCGCCTTCCTGGTCGTGGCGGCTTTCATCCTGACCAACAAGGTCTACTCACCGCAGTACGTGCTGTGGCTGATCCCCCTGGCGGCGCTGGCCCGGCCGCGCTGGCGGAGCTTCCTCGTGTGGCAGGCGTGCGAGGTGGCGTACTTCCTCGGCATCTGGATGTACCTCGTGTACGTCACGACGGAGCACAAGCAGGGCCTGCCGCAGGACGGCTACCACCTCGCGATCCTCCTGCACCTGGCCGGGACGCTGTACCTGTGCGCCCTGGTCGTGCGGGACGCCCTGCGGCCCGAGCTGGACCCCGTCCGGCAGGACGGCTCGGACGACCCGTCCGGGGGCGTCCTGGACGGCGCCGAGGACGTCTTCGCGGTCGGCCGGGCCGCTCGTGCGGGGCGGCGGACGGACGCCGCCGCCGGGCACCCGGCGCCCGGCGGCACGGCCCGCGCGGCCTCCTAGCGGTCGACGAGCCGGTCGTACTGGGTCGTGGTGTGCCGCAGGTGGGCGACCAGCTCGTCGCCGACCTTGGGCTCCTGCGCGTCCGCCGGGACGAACAGGATCGACACCTGCATGTGCGGCGGCTCCGCGAACCAGCGCTGCTTGCCCGCCCACACGAACGGGGAGAGGTTCCGGTTGACCGTGGCCAGGCCGGCGCGGGCGACGCCCTTGGCCCGCGGCATCACGCCGTGCATGGCCTTGGGGGCCTCCAGCCCCACTCCGTGCGAGGTGCCGCCGGCGACGACCACCAGCCAGCCGTCGGACGCCACCCGCTGCTGCCGGTAGCCGAAGCGGTCGCCCCGGGCGACGCGGGTGACGTCCAGGACGGCGCCCCGGTACTCCGTCGCCTCGTGGTCGCCCAGCCACAGCCGGGTGCCGATGCGGACGCGGAACCGGGTCTGCGGGAACTGCTGCCGCAGGCGGGCCAGCTCCTCCGCGCCCAGGTGGCTGACGAACATCGTGTGCAGCGGCAGCCCGGCGGCCCGCAGCCGGTCCATCCAGCCGATGACCTCCTCGACGGCGTCCGATCCCCCCGCGCGGTCCAGCGGCAGGTGCAGGGCGAACCCCTCCAGGCGGACGTCCTCGATGGCGGCGCGCAGCCGGGCCAGCTCGTGCTCGCCGATGCCGTGCCGCTTCATCGAGCTCATGCACTCGATGACGACGCGGGCACCGACCAGGGCGTGCACGCCGTCCACGGACGACACGGACCGGATCACCCGGTCCGGCAGCGGCACCGGTTCCTCGCCCCGGCGGAACGGCGTCAGCACCAGCAGGTCGCCGCCGAACCAGTCCTTCATGCGGGCCGCCTCGTAGGTGGTGCCGACGGCGAGCATGTCGGCGCCGAAGCGGTTCACTTCTTCCGCGAGGCGCTCGTGGCCGAAACCGTAGCCGTTGCCCTTGCAGACCGGGACGAGTCCGGGGAACTGGTCGATCACGGACTTCTGGTGCGCCCGCCAGCGAGCGGTGTCGACGTACAGGGTGAGCGCCATGGCCGGTCCGGACCCTTCTGTGGCTGTGGTCGAGGTGAACGAGGTGTGCGGGACGTGTACGAGCGTACGGAACCGCGGCTTCAGCGGCGCGACATGTAGATGTCCAGGGCCTTGTGCAGCAGCTTGTTCAGCGGGAAGTCCCACTCGCCGATGTACTCGACGGCCTCGCCGCCCGTGCCCACCTTGAACTGGATCAGCCCGAAGAGGTGGTCGCTCTCGTCGAGCGAGTCCGAGATGCCGCGCAGGTCGTACACGGTCGCACCCATGGCGTAGGCGTCGCGCAGCATGCGCCACTGCATGGCGTTCGACGGGCGGACCTCGCGGCCGATGTTGTCGGAGGCTCCGTAGGAGTACCAGACGTGGCCGCCGACCACGAGCATCGTCGCGGCGGAGAGATTCACGCCGTTGTGCCGCGCGAAGTAGAGGCGCATGCGGTTGGGGTCCTCGTTGTTGAGGACGGTCCACATGCGCTGGAAGTACGACAGCGGACGCGGCCGGAAGCGGTCCCGGACGGCCGTGATCTCGTACAGCCGCTGCCACTCGGGCAGGTCCTCGTAGCCGCCCTGGACGACCTCGACACCGGCCTTCTCGGCCTTCTTGATGTTCCGCCGCCACAGCTGGTTGAAGCCCTTGAGCACGTCGTCCAGGGAGCGGTTGGCCAGCGGCACCTGGAAGACGTAGCGGGGCTGGACGTCACCGAAGCCGGCGCCGCCGTCCTCGCCCTGCTGCCAGCCCATCCTGCGCAACCGGTCCGACACCTCGAAGGCACGCGGCTCGATGTGCGTCGCCTCGACGTCGCGCAGACGCTTGACGTCGGGGTCCTGGATGCCCGCCTTGATCGCCGACGCGTCCCAGCGGCGGATCACGACGGGCGGCCCCATCTTGACCGAGAAGGCGCCCTGGTGCTTGAGGTGCTGGAGCATCGGCCGGAGCCAGTCGTCCAGGTTCGGTGCGTACCAGTTGATCACCGGCCCCTCGGGCAGGTAGGCGAGGTACCGCTTGATCTTCGGGAGCTGGCGGTACAGCACCAGGCCCACGCCGACCAGCTGGCCGTCCCGGTCGAACCAGCCCAGGTTCTCCGAGCGCCACTCGGTCTTGACGTCGGCCCACGCCGGAACCTGGCAGTGACTCGCCGCCGGAAGGCTCTGGACGTACGCCAGATGCTGCTCTCGGCTGATGGTCCTCAGGGTCAGGCTCATGCGGGGCGCTCCTCGGCAGGTGTGTCCCCCGTCGGTCCAGGGGTTCCAGCTCTCGCGCCGAAGCCTACTGGCACGGGGGAGCGCCCCGGCCGGGCCTGCACCGGGAGGCGCTAGCCGATCACACCGCCGAACAGACCGCCGCGGGCCATTCCGAGGAAGAACCCGACCGCCGCCGCGCCCAGCCCGATGATCAGGAACGTCCGCTCCCGGGTGGTCTCGGAGACGTACTGGCCGTAGGCGCCCGTGACGACGCCGATGAGGCCGGCCCAGGAGGCGAGCAGGTGGAGGTCGCGGAACTGGGCCGTGATGAAGGCGAGCGCGCCCAGCACCAGGGTCACGGCCATCAGGGTGTCCTGGAGCGGGTGGGGCTTGCCGTCCGTGGCGAGGAGGGAAGAGGGGCGGTGACGCTGGAATGCCTGAGCCATGGAGCACCTCCCGGGTCGTCGGAGGGCGGCGTACCGTGGCGCCGCCCGCACCCGATGCGTACAGGTTGCGTCCTCCCGCCACCGGATTTCAACCGGAAGCCGTCCTGCGGGTACTGTGTACGGTCTGCACCGGTGTCTGTCCATGCCCGGAAACGCGAGCTTCGGCTTTCGTCCACGGCCGTTGTCAGTGGGCACGGCTACCGTTGCGCACGCATCACGACCCTCCTGCCACGGAACGACCGTGGCCGCTGAGTCCGAAGGAGGTGGGTTCCACATGCGTCACTACGAGGTGATGGTCATCCTCGACCCCGATCTCGAGGAGCGCGCTGTCTCCCCGCTGATCGAGAACTTCCTCTCCGTCGTCCGTGAGGGCAACGGAAAGGTCGAGAAGGTCGACACCTGGGGCCGTCGTCGTCTCGCTTACGAGATCAAGAAGAAGCCCGAGGGCATCTACTCGGTCATCGACCTGCAGGCCGAGCCTGCGGTCGTCAAGGAGCTCGACCGCCAGATGAACCTGAACGAGTCGGTCCTCCGGACCAAGGTCCTCCGCCCCGAGACCCACTGAGCCTTCCGCTCACTGGTCATCGGGTCCGAGTAGCAGCAAGCAGCCCAAACCCGCCGAGAGGTTCCCCATGGCAGGCGAGACCGTCATCACGGTCGTCGGCAATCTTGTCGACGACCCCGAGCTGCGCTTCACCTCTTCCGGTGCGGCGGTCGCGAAGTTCCGCGTCGCGTCCACCCCCCGCACCTTCGACCGTCAGACCAACGAGTGGAAGGACGGCGAGAGCCTGTTCCTCACCTGCTCGGTCTGGCGTCAGGCGGCGGAGAACGTCGCCGAGTCGCTCCAGCGAGGCATGCGCGTCGTCGTGCAGGGCCGGCTGAAGCAGCGGTCCTACGAGGACCGCGAGGGCGTCAAGCGCACGGTCTTCGAGCTGGACGTCGAGGAGGTCGGCCCGAGCCTCAAGAACGCCACGGCCAAGGTCACCAAGACCACCGGCCGCGGCGGCCAGGGCGGCTACGGCGGCGGCCAGGGCGGCCAGCAGGGCGGCTGGGGCGGTGCCCCGGGCGGCCAGCAGGGCGGCGGCGCTCCCGCCGACGACCCCTGGGCCGGTGGCGCGCCGGCCGGCGGCCAGGGCCAGGGCCAGGGCGGCTGGGGCGGCGGCTCCGGCGGCGGCTACTCGGACGAGCCCCCCTTCTAGGGCCGGGCTCGTAACCCACTTCTTGATCACACAGGAGAAACACCATGGCGAAGCCGCCTGTGCGCAAGCCTAAGAAGAAGGTCTGCGCGTTCTGCAAGGACAAGACCGCTTACGTGGACTACAAGGACACGAACATGCTGCGGAAGTTCATTTCCGACCGCGGCAAGATCCGTGCCCGCCGCGTGACCGGCAACTGCACGCAGCACCAGCGTGACGTCGCCACGGCCGTCAAGAACAGCCGTGAGATGGCGCTGCTGCCCTACACGTCCACCGCGCGATAAGGAAGGGTGACCTACTGATGAAGATCATCCTTACCCACGAGGTCTCCGGCCTCGGTGCGGCCGGCGACGTCGTCGACGTCAAGGACGGCTACGCTCGCAACTACCTGGTCCCGCGCGGTTTCGCGATCCGCTGGACCAAGGGCGGCGAGAAGGACGTGGCGCAGATCCGCCGCGCCCGTAAGATCCACGAGATCGCGACCATCGAGCAGGCCAACCAGATCAAGGCCCAGCTCGAGTCCGTCAAGGTGCGTCTGGCCGTTCGCTCCGGCGACGCCGGCCGTCTGTTCGGCTCCGTCACCCCGGCCGACATCGCTTCGGCGATCAAGTCTGCCGGCGGCCCGGACGTCGACAAGCGTCGTGTCGAGCTCGGAGCGCCGATCAAGACCCTGGGTTCGCACCAGGTCTCCGTGCGCCTGCACCCCGAGGTCGCCGCGAACCTCGGCGTCGAGGTCGTCGCTGCCTGAGCGCTCGTCTGACGGAGGACCGCACCCGCCCGGGTGCGGTCCTTCTTCGTGTTTCACGTGAAACCATGCGCTTCGCCCGCTCAACGGGTGGCTCCGGGCATCAGCCAGCGACCGGAGCGCATCCGCAGCCACAGCGTCGCCAGCCGGGTGGTCATCATCAAGGACATCGCCCACCACAGGGCTGTCAGACCGCCTCCGAGGGCCGGAACGAGCAGGGCGGCCGGAGTGAACACGGCCAGGGTGACCACCATCGCGCCCGCCAGATACGGACCGTCCCCGGCGCCCATCAGCACTCCGTCCAGGACGAAGACGACCCCGGCGACCGGCTGGAAGAGCGCCACGACCAGTAGCGCGGACAACAGTGTGTCCCGTACCGCGTCGTCCCCGGTGAAGGCCGGAATGAGCAGCGGTCGGGCGGCCACGAGGAGGAGGCTCAGGACCGCTCCCGAGACGACACCCCACTGCACCATGCGGCGGCAGACCGCACGGGCGCCCTCGGTGTCCCCGGTGCCCAGGTAGCGGCCGATGATGGCTTGGCCGGCGATGGCGATGGCATCGAGGGCGAAAGCCATCAGGGTCCACAGCGACAGGATGATCTGGTGCGCGGCCACCGGGACGTCTCCGAGCCGGGCGGCGATTGCTGTTGCGATCATCAGCACGGCGCGCAGGGAGAGCGTACGGATGAGGAGGGGGACTCCGGCTCGGGCGCTGGCCCGGATGCCGGCTGCGTCGGGCCGGAGCGAAGCGCCGTGGCGACGGGCCCCTCGGACGACGACGGCGAGGTACGCGACGGCCATACCGCACTGAGCGATCACCGTGCCCCAGGCAGAGCCGGCGATTCCGAACCCGGCGCCGTAGACCAGGATCATGTTCAGGGCGGCGTTGGCGCCGAAGCCGACGATCGCGACGTAGAGGGGGGTCCTGGTGTCCTGGAGGCCGCGCAGGACACCGGTGGCGGCGAGCACGACCAGCATCGCGGGGATGCCGAGGCTGGAGATCCTGAGGTACGTCGCGGCGTACGGAGCGGCGGTGCCGGATGCCCCGAACGCCTCGACGACCCAAGACGCGGTCGGCAGGGTGACCGCGACGACCGCCAGGCCGAGCAGCAGGGCGAGCCAGATGCCGTCCATCCCCTGACGGATCGCCGCCGGGAGGTCGCCCGCGCCGACCCGCCGGGCCACGGCCGCCGTCGTGGCGTAGGCGAGGAAGACGAAGACGCTGACGGCCGTCGACAGCAGGGCCGCCGCGATCCCCAGGCCGGCCAGTTGGGAGGTGCCGAGGTGACCGATGACGGCGCTGTCGACGAGGATGAACAGGGGCTCGGCGACGAGCGCCCCGAAAGCCGGTACGGCCAGCGCGAGGATCTCTCGGTCATAGGAACGGCGGAGGTTTTCGGGAGCCGGGGCAGCCTGGGTCATGCGTTCAATGTAATCATCCACAGGTAATGGTCACAAACCCTATGCATGTCTTACATGGCTGTCGCTTGGGGATGGCTGGCCGCGTTGTTTGCGCCGATCTCGTGCTCCTGGGGAAAGTTTTTCTCCCCCACAGCCGGTGGATGGAAAAAGCGCAGGTCAACTGAGGTCTGTGGGCGGCGCTATGAGTTTGTCCACACGTCTGTCCCCCGGTCCGTGCACAGGATCCGGTGGGTTCTCCACAGCATCGGGGCGTTCACCCACAGGCCCTGTGGATAACCGGATTGGCTGCCGGTGCCCGCGGGCCTACCGTGGTCCGGCGCCCGACGTGCCGCGAGGTGGAGTTGGTGCCTCTTGTTTGTCAGAGCCGTGGCGTAGAAAGAGTGACACGCCAAGGTCCGCGGTGCGGACGGGAGGAGGTGGGCCGGTGACCATTCCGGAGCCCCTGGACGACCCCTGGACCGAGAGCGCCCCGGGCGACCGCCTGCCCGTCTCGCGCCAGCGCGGGGTCGAGGCACCCTTCGGCGGGCGGGGCGGGAGCCGTGGCCGGGGCCGCGAGGAGCAGCACGAGCGGGGGGCCGAGAGCGTCCCCTGGGACAGCGGTGCCGGCGGCTTTGAACGCGTTCCGCCGCAGGACCTCGACGCCGAGCAGTCCGTGCTCGGCGGCATGCTCCTCTCCAAGGACGCCATCGCGGACGTCGTGGAGGTCCTCAAGGGCCACGACTTCTACCGCCCGGCCCACGAGACGATCTACCAGGCGATCCTCGACCTCTACGCCAAGGGTGAGCCGGCCGACCCCATCACCGTGGGCGCCGAACTCACCAAGCGCGGTGAGATCAACCGGGTGGGCGGCGCGTCGTACCTGCACACCCTGGTGCAGTCCGTACCGACCGCGGCCAACGCCTCGTACTACGCGGAGATCGTCCACGAACGCGCGGTGCTGCGCCGTCTCGTGGAAGCCGGCACCAAGATCACACAAATGGGATACGCGGCGGACGGCGACGTCGACGAGATCGTCAACCAGGCACAGGCCGAGATCTACGCCGTCACGGAGCAGCGCACCAGCGAGGACTACCTGCCGCTCAGCGACATCATGGAGGGGGCCCTCGACGAGATCGAAGCGATCGGCTCCCGCAGCGGCGAGATGACCGGCGTACCGACCGGCTTCACCGACTTCGACTCCCTCACCAACGGCCTTCACCCCGGCCAGATGATCGTCATCGCCGCGCGTCCCGCCATGGGCAAGTCGACACTGGCGCTGGACTTCGCCCGCGCCTGCTCGATCAAGCACAACCTGCCGAGCGTCATCTTCTCCCTGGAGATGGGCCGCAACGAGATCGCGATGCGCCTGCTGTCCGCCGAGGCCCGGGTGGCTCTGCACCACATGCGGTCCGGGACGATGACCGACGAGGACTGGACCAGGCTGGCCCGACGCATGCCCGACGTCTCCCAGGCCCCGCTCTACATCGACGACTCCCCCAACCTGTCGATGATGGAGATCCGAGCCAAGTGCCGTCGCCTGAAGCAGCGGAACAACCTCAAGCTGGTGGTCATCGACTACCTGCAGCTGATGCAGTCCGGTGGCTCCCGGCGTGCCGAGAGCCGCCAGCAGGAGGTCTCGGACATGTCCCGTAACCTCAAGCTCCTCGCGAAGGAACTGGAGGTCCCGGTCATCGCCCTGTCCCAGCTGAACCGAGGTCCCGAGCAGCGCACGGACAAGAAGCCCATGGTGTCCGACCTGCGGGAGTCCGGCTCGATCGAGCAGGACGCCGACATGGTGATCCTGCTGCACCGCGAGGACGCCTACGAGAAGGAGTCCCCCCGCGCCGGCGAGGCGGACCTCATCGTGGCCAAGCACCGCAACGGCCCCACGGCCACCATCACGGTGGCCTTCCAGGGCCACTACTCCCGCTTCGTCGACATGGCCCAGACCTGATCCGGCGCTTGGAGGACCTCGGCTCTCGTGTCGGGATCTCAGAACCGGTGCCGGACGAAGGCCGGATGCGGCACCGATCTGAATCATGGACGAGTGGCCGTGAGGCGGACTTCGAGACGGTCCCGGTGCCCGAGTACGACTGCGACCACCTGAGTGACCTGCTGAGCTCCGAGAGCCTGCAGACGGCTGCCGAGGCAGGTCCGGCCCATGTCAGTTCCGTGCCGGTGACCGGTGAGGTTCCGGTCGCATCCGACCGGGCACGTCTTCGGCACGTCATCAACCCGTTTCGGGAACGTGGCTGGCCTGGTGCGGGTTGGGACCTGCTGTGCTCGACGGGGCCGAGTTCGATCGCCCCGCTGGTGCCCGCTCCTTCGTCGATCGCCCTCCCGCAACTCCTCATCGAGGGGCTTCGTCGATGCGGCATTCGTGGAGGGCAGCCATCGGTTCCATGGAGTCTTCGTCGATCTCCACTGCCTGCGCGAGGTTGTCCAACCGGGCGGGTCGATCGTTGTTGACGACGCTTGGACTCCGTCGGTGCCGACCGCCATGTGCCATTTCGAGCGGAACCCGGATGGTCCCGACGCCTTCACCGGCGGGGCCGTGGCGACGGTCGCCGTCGACATCGGGAACGAACCAGCGACGCGCTGCAAGGCCATGTGCTTGCCCGGCTCCCCGTTCGAACCGCCCTCCAGGGAACTCCACGCGTTCCGATCGGCCCCTCCACGGCGTCTCGTCGTCCAGCGACGGCACTTTTCTCGACCGGTGCTGACCTGTGCGCCTCTCGGCCGGCACGGTCATCGACGCCTGCCGGGGGTCCACGGAGCCCGGACCGTGCTGTACACCTGGGCTCATGACTCCATCCTCCATGACCCTCCTGCCCACTACGGAGCGCGCGTTGCTCCACCGGATCGCCGTCGGTCAGTCCGAAGGCCGAGCACCTTCGCTCGTCGGGGCGATCGCCCGTGGCGGCCGGTCGGTATGGGCAGGTGCACGGGGTGATGTCACCTCCGCCACCGACACCCAGTACAGAATCGGTTCGATCACCAAGACCTTCACCGCCGTTCTGGTGATGCGACTGAGGGACGAGGGTCTGCTCGGTCTGGACGACCCCTTGGAGAAGTACCTGCCGGGCACAGGAGTGGGAGGCGCGACCATCGCCCAACTCCTCAGTCACACGGCAGGGTTGGCGGCAGAGCCGCCGGCACCTTGGTGGGAGCGGACGCCGGGCGAGTTGCGCCCCGATCTCACCGACGTCCTAGGGGAGAGGCCGCTCGTCCACCCGTCAGGACGCCGCCACCACTACTCCAACACCGGGTACACCTTGCTGGGTTCACTGGTGTCCGCGATGCGTGGTGTCCCGTGGGAGGAGGCGCTGCGTACCGAAATCCTGGAGCCGCTGGGCATGGAGCGGACGACCTCGCAACCGGTGGCACCCCATGCCCAGGGGTGGGCGGTTCACCCGTGGGCGGATGCCCTCCTGCCGGAGCCTTCCGAGGACCTGGGCCTGATGGCCCCGGCCGGTCAGTTGTGGTCGACCGCTGCCGACCTCTGCCGGTTCGCCTCGTTCCTTGCGGCAGGAGACGACCGAGTGCTGTCCGCGGAGTCCGTGAGGGAGATGCGTACCCCTGCCGCGCCACCCGTCGCGGGGGACTGGGACGGAGGCTATGGACTCGGAGTGCAACTGATGCGGCGGGACGGCCGGACCCTCATCGGTCACTCCGGTTCGCTGCCGGGTTTCGTCGCCGGTCTCTGGGTGAGTGTGGACGACGATGTCGCCGCGGTCGTCCTGGCCAATGCCACCTCCGGACCTCAGCCCGGTGTGATCGCCGCAGACCTCGTACGGATCGTCGCCGAGAGGGAGCCGCGGTTGCCGGACCCGTGGCGGCCTCTGCCGGAAGTCGATGCTTCGTGCCTCTCCCTGACTGGTTCCTGGTATTGGGGCACGTATGCCTATGGGCTGAGAGCGCTCGCGGACGGCGATGTGGAACTGCAGCCGCTGCGCGGTGCCGGTCGCGGTTCCCGGTTCCGGTCGCTGCCCAACGGCACCTGGCTTGGACTCGACGGTTACTTCGATGGAGAAGTGCTCCGGGTGATCCGCCGAGGGGACGGCTCGGTAAGCCACCTCGACCTGGGGTCATTCGCGTTCACCCGCGAACCGTACGCGCCGGGGGACGCCGTCCCGGGCGGTGTGGACGAGGGCGGCTGGCGAGGAGCACCGTGATGTTTCACGTGAAACGGCGTTCAGAGCGCCAGCTTGAACCCAATGTGTGAGGGGATGAAACCCAGGCGACCATAGAAGCGGTGGGCGTCGGTACGGGCTGCGTCCGAGGTGAGCTGGACCAGAGCGCAGTTCTGGCGACGCGACTCTGCGATCGCCCACTCGAGCAACCTCGTGCCGAGCCCGCTGCCGCGCGCGTCGGCGTGCACCCGTACCGCTTCGATGAGGGACCGGGTGGCGCCGCGCCGGGACAGCCCCGGGATGACGGTCAGATGGAGTGTGCCGATGACCTGCCCACTGCGGACGGCGACGACCAGGTGCTGGTTCGGGTCTGCAGCCACCCGTTGGAAAGCGGTGAGGTACGGGGCGAGGTCATCGGGTGATTCTCGTCGGGCACCGAGCGGATCGTCGGCGAGCATTGCCACGATGGCGGGAACATCGGCCTCTGTCGCCCGTCTGATCTCGAAATCATTCATGAACGAAGGCTACTTCGACACCAAGGCCGGTCAGCCCGCCACTCCTTGGTATCGGGGTCGGAGACATATCGAAAGCTGTGGCTGGCCGACGAACGTGGTTCGCTGCGGGGTTTCACGTGAAACGCCTTGCCGCGTTTCGCGTCCCGCCGGCACGAGCCGCGCCTCCTCCTCGCGGTGCAGGCGTTCCGGGAGGAAGAAGCAGTGGACCTTGCGCACGGGGACGCCCGCAGTGCCTCCTTGCCCAAGGGATGGCCCGGTCAGCCGAGGTCGGGAGCGTGCATGGCACGAACCCCTTCGATGTTGCCGTCCAGGTAATGGCGCAACGACAAAGGAACAAGGTGTACCGCGGCGATGCCGACCCGGCTGAACGGCACCCGCACGATCTCGTACTCGCCGATAGGTTCCTCCACCTCGGGACCGTGTCGTCGCCTCGGATCCATCGATTCCAGACGGCAGACGAAGAAATGCTGCACCTTTACCCCGGAGACGCCGCCGTCCTCGATGTGCTCGACGGTGTCGACGAAGCAGGGCACCACGTCCGTGATCTTCGCGCCGAGTTCCTCGTGGACCTCCCGGTGCAGGGCGTCGACGACGGTTGCGTCGTCCGGTTCGACGCCACCGCCGGGCGTGAGCCAGTAGGGATCCATCCCCGGTTTGGTGCGCTTGATGAGGATCAGGTCGTCGCCGTCGAGGAGGATGGCCCGTGCGGTGCGCTTGACCACTGGACGTTCGGTCATGGCATGAAAATGGCCCGTGGTGTTCCGCTTGAAACTCCCGCAGCACGGCCGTCGATGGTCACCATTCGGTCGCTGCTCGCAGCAGCGTCTCCTGGGCCTTGGCGATGTGGGGCAGGACCAGTGTCCCGGCACGGGCGACGAGGAAGTACGTCCTGAGGGGTGGGACCGGCGGGTCCAGCAGCGCGACGAGGCGACCGTTCCCCAGAGCCTCCTCGCATAGGTAACGCGGGAGAACTGTGAGGCCCGCGCCCGAGGCGGCGCTCTCCAGGGCGGCCCGAAGGTCGGGCACGATGACCGTTGCGGAAGCGGCAGGGCGCGATTCGAAGACGGCGGACCAGTATCGGGCCACGAACGGCAGCGACTCGTGCACCTCGATCACCGGCCACCGGTCCAGTACTGCGGGTCCTTCCCGCAGCGCGTCCGGCGCCAGCCGAGCGGCCCAGCACGGCGCGGCCACCAACACGTGCTCCTCGTCGCACAGAGGTGTCGCCGTCAGTCCGCCTCCCGGCCGTGTCGTGGAGACGACCAGGTCGTGGCGGCCGGCGGCCAGTCCGTCGAGGTTCTCCTCGGAGACGGTGGACAGGGAGGTCCGCAGGGTGAGGCCCTCGGTTGTGAGGGGTGTCAGGGCGGGTAATGCTCGAAGCGAGACGATCTCGGGCGGTCCGGCGAGGTGAAGGGTCCGGGTTCCGACCCGTCCGTACGGTCCGGTCTCGGCGATCTCCACAAGCGCGTCCAGGTGGGGGGCGGCCCGGTGGGCGAGCTCCTCACCGACCGTCGTGGGAGTGACACCACGGGCCTGCCGTAGGAACAGCGGTCGGCCGAGCTGTTTCTCCAGACTGCGAATCTGGCTGGTCACAGCGGGTTGGGAGAGGCCGAGAAGGGCAGCGGCGCGAGTGAAGGACCCGGCTCGGCACACCGTGACAAAAGTCCGCAGCAGACTCAGATCCATGCCCTCCCCCTTTCCGGCCGGCATCTCTCCAAGAGCCGTACAACTATAAATATGCCGATAGGCCCCTGTCGTTCATGTGATTGGACACTGACGTACAGTCAAATAGCCTGGTCCCACGGCCGGGTCGCAGGCGGGATGGTCCGAGCCACGAGGGGGGAGGCTCGGACCGCCCGCTCCGCTCGGTCGTTCCGGCGCTGCCTCCCGTCAGCCGAGCCCGGACGCTTCGTCCAGCGCGTTCAGCACGTCCGCGACGAGGTCGTCGGAATCCTCGGCGCCGACCGAGAAGCGGATGAAGCCCGGTGCCACGGCGTCGCCGCCCCATCGGCCGCGCCGCTCGGCAGCCGACCGCACGCCACCGAAGCTGGTCGCCTCGTCCACCAGCCGCAGCGCTCCCAGGAACCGCTCCGCGTGCTGCTGGTCGGCTAGGACGAAGGACACCACCGAACCGAAGCGGCGCATCTGCCCGGCTGCCACCTCGTACGAGGGGTCGCCCGGAAGGCCCGGGTAGCGCAGGCCCGTCACGTCGTCGCGTGCCGCCAGCGCCTCGGCCAGGGCCAGCGCATTGGCGCACTGCCGGTCGACCCTCAACTGGAGAGTGGCGAGGGAGCGGTGGGCGAGCCATGCCTCCATCGGGCCCGGAATCGCCCCGACGATCTTCCTCCAGCGCCGTACGCCGGTGGCGAGGTCGGCGTCGCGGCAGGTGACATGGCCGAGCAGGAGGTCACCGTGTCCGGTCGTGCCCTTGGTGTCGCTGGCCACCGAGAAGTCCGCACCGAGCGACAGGGGGCGCTGCCCCAGGGGGGTGGCGAGGGTGTTGTCCACGGCGACCAGGGCGCCGGCGGCGTGGGCCGCCGTCACCATCCGCCTGATGTCGCACACGTCGAGACCGGGATTGGAGGGGGTTTCCAGCCAGAGCAGCTTCGCACCGTCCAGGACGGAAAGCTGCGCGTCACCACCCGTCGGCGCGGTGCGCACCTCGATTCCGTAGGACTCCAACTGTTCGCGCACCAGGGGCAGGGCCTGGTAGCCGTCCGCCGGAAGGACCACGGCGTCACCGGCTGAGAGCCGGGAGAACAGCACCGAGGAGATTGCGGCCATGCCGGAGGCGAAGACGACGGTCTCCACCGGGCCTCCCTCCGGTGCCTCCAGTTCGCCGATGGCACGCTCCAGCAGCGTCCACGTCGGGTTCTCGTCACGCCCGTACGTGTACGGACCGACGGGCTCGCCCGGTAGGTGGAAGTGGGCGGCGAAGACCGGTCCCGGCAGGGTCGGCTCGTGCTTGAGGGGCTCCGGCAGCCCGGCCCGCACGGCACGGGTCCCGTCCCCCCAGCCGGGCGCCGTTCCCATCAGTCGCGCCCGTCCGGGAGGACGACGTTCAGGGCCCACGACACGACCGAGATGATCAGGCCGCCCAGGACGGCGGTCCAGAAGCCCTCCACGTGGAAGCCGAGGTCCATCCTCTCCGCGAGCCACGAGGTCAGCATCAGCATCAGCGCGTTCACCACCAGGGTGAACAGGCCGAGTGTGAGGACGAACAGCGGCAGGGTGAGCAACTTCACGAGAGGCTTGACGAGGAAGTTGACCACACCGAAGACGAGGGCGACGAGGAGCAGCGTCAACGCCTTGCGGCCGGTGCCTTCCCCGGTGAGTGTGATGTCCTGCAGCAGCCAGATCGCCGCCGCCAGAGCGCCCGCGTTCGCGAGCGTCTTGACTACGAAATTCATCATGTGTCTGATCGTGGCAGACATGATCGGGCCGAGGTGGGGACGAACGGCGATGAAGGCATTCCGACTGGACGAACTCGAAGCAGAGCGCGTCGCCAACGACGGCGCATACCTCCAGTTCCTGCGCGAGCGGAACATGTCCGTGGGGTTGTACGCGCTTGACGCCGGCCAACCGGACCCGCAGCAGCCGCACAAGGAGGACGAGGTCTACCTCGTCGTCAGCGGCCGCGGTTCGATCACGGTCGGGACGGAGACCACGCAGGTGGGGCGCGGCAGCGTCGTGTACGTCCCGGCGGGGGTACCGCACAGGTTCCACCACATCACCGAGGACCTGCGGGTCCTGGTGGTGTTCTCTCCGCCTGAGAGCTGACGTCCACTTCATCGGGGAGCCGGCCCCGGCCGGGAGGTCCTGCTTCTCCCTAGGGGGAGACTCAGGGAAGTCCGAGGGGCGTGGAGTCCCACAGGAGGCCTCCACGTCCCTAGCATCGAAGACGCACACCGTTGCGACGCAGAGAGACGAGGCGGGACCATGGCGGTAAGGGGACTTCTCACAAGGCTGCCGTGGTGGGTGAAGTGGGTGGCGGCACCCGTGATCGCCGTCGCCGTCTTCGGCAGCGTGATCGCGACCGTCGCCTACTTCGTGGTGAGCCTGCTGTTCAAAGCGCTGGCCTTGGTGGCCCTCGTCGGCGGACTGGTCTACATCGTACGAAAGTTCAGGAAAACGACGCCTTCCTCGCGGGACGGCTGGTGACGGGAAGCGGGCGTTAGCCCGGCCGAGGGAATGGCGCCGGTGAAGCCCATCCCCGAACGGAGTCTGCCATTAGAGTGGCGGAGATTCCGCGGCTCTTGAATTCAAGGGCTGACTGAACGCCTTACCAGCGGTTTGTACGACTGTTGCGACTGTATGCGCGTGGTATGCAGGACATGCGGGCGCGCACGGCGGTTTCAGCGGCAATCGCTCGTGGGCGACATGCCCTGGGGGTGACCTTCGGTCATGGCTTCTCCTTCCACCGCCCCAACCCTGATCGGCTCGGTGCAGCGGGCGCTCAGACTCCTGGAGGCCGTCGGGTCTCATGAGGGTGGGGCCCCGGCCAAGCAACTCGCACGCGAGACCGGGTTGCCGCTGGCCACTGCCTACCACCTGTTGCGCACTCTTACGCACGAGGGCTATCTCACGCGAGAGAAAGGGCTGTTCACCCTGGGCGAGGCCGCCCGGAGGCTGGCTGGGGCGGAAGCCCTGCAGAATCGTCGCGGCAAGATCGAGGGTTCCATGGCGCACTGGTGGGACACGATCGGTGTCCCTGTCTGCTTCGCCGTCTACCGGGATGGTGAATTCGAACTCGTGGCAGTGTCCGACCGTCCCGCCACAACGGATGTGCCCGCTCTCCGGGAATGGGACGGCCGCCCGGAAACGAGTCGTTCCGGAGATATTTCCGTACCTTTGATGTGGGATGAAAGCACGCTTCTCGGATTGGAGCGACTGCGCGACGAGATCGGGCAGTCCCTGCGATCGGCCATCATCTCTATCAGTATCTGAAAAATCACTCCTTGTGGTCTGATACTCCTTGCAGGAGCATTACGTCAAGAGGGCCAGGATCAATCCTGGCCAGTTTTGTCATGGCTACTGTTTTCAGAACTGCATCGAGACATTCATCTACAGCGGGGTACGTGATGCGCGAGTCGGTTCAGGCCGAGGTCCTGATGAGCTTCATCGTCTCGGAGGAGCTCTCCTTCAGGATCCCGGTCGAACTCGGGTATGAGACCAGGGACCCCTTCGCGGTCCGGATGACGTTCCACCTGCCCGGCGACGCACCGGTGACCTGGACCTTCGGGCGTGAACTGCTCGTCGACGGGATCAACGACGCCACCGGTGACGGGGATGTACGGATCGAGCCGTCCGAGACCGAGGAGCTCTCCGACGTCCACATCCGACTGCGCGTCGGCGCTGACCAGGCCCTGTTCCGGGCCAGTGCGCCGCCTCTCGTCGCCTTCCTCGACCGCACCGACAAACTGGTGCCCCTGGGGCAGGAGTGCTCGCTCGGTGACTTCGACGAGGGCCTGGACGAGGTGCTCGGCCGCATCCTCGCCGACGAGAACGCCGGCTGAGGAGCCGACGGCACCACGAAGTGACCGGGCCCGCCCCGAGGGCCGGCCCGGTCGAGCGGCCCTCGCCGCCGGCCACCGGTTACTTCTTGCGGCGCCGCCCCCGGCCCGTACGTACCGGGGACGATGCCCCGGACGGCCGGTCGGCCGAGACCACCAGGGCCGCCAGACCTGTCGTCACGGGCACCGATGCCACCAGGCCGATCGAACCGACCAGCGTGCGGACGATCTCCTGGGCGACCAGCTCGCTGTTGGCCACTGTTCCCACACTGCTCTGAGCGATCGAGAACAGCAGGAGCAGGGGAAGCGCCGCGCCCGCATACGCCAGCACCAGGGTGTTCACCACCGAGGCGATGTGGTCCCGTCCGATCCGGATGCCCGCCCGGTACAGTGCGCGCGGCCCCATCGCAGGATCCGCTCGGTGCAGCTCCCACACCGCCGACGTCTGAGTGACCGTCACGTCGTCGAGCACGCCGAGCGAACCGATGATGACGCCGGCGAGCAGCAGACCGGACATGTCGATGTTCGGGTACAGCCCGTGGATCAGGCCCGTGTAGTCGTCCGTGTTGCCGGTGAGCCGGGCCCAGCCGATGAACAGCGAGCCGAGCAGGCCGATGATCAGCAGCGAGATCAGTGTGCCGAGCACCGCGACCGAGGTGCGGGCGCTCAACCCATGACTCAGGTACAGCGCGATGAGCATGATCGCGCTCGAACCGACCACGGCGACGACCAGCGGGTTCGACCCCTGGAGGATCGCCGGCAGGACGAAGAAGGTCAGAAAGACGAAGCTGGTCCCGAGGGCGATCAGCGCCATGACACCACGCAGCCGGCCCACCGCCACCACCGCCAGAGCGAAGACCGCCGACAGCAGGAGCAACGGGAACTTCCGGTCGACGTCCGTCACCGAGTACTGGAGGTCCTCCGGGGCATCCGGTGCGTACGCCACGACCACGCCCTGGCCCTGCTCCAACTGCCTTGGCGCATCGGGCTGGACGATCTCGACGAACTGCCGCCCCTTGTCCTGGCCGCTGGTCACCTCGATGGTCGCGCGCTTGCACTGCCCCTGTTGGGCGTTGATCGCTTCCCGGCCCTGCGGTGTGCTGGTGTCACCGGTCGGTGGTACCTGGGCGGCGTTCACGTCCTTACAGTCGATCCGCTCGACGCGGACCACCTCACCCGTCTCGGTCTGCCGGTCGAACCCGACGCCGGTGCGTTCGTGCGCCGGGGCGCCGCCCGGCCACAGCACCGCGAGGCCGACGAGTACCGCCGTGGCGAAGGGGATCAGCACTGCGGCGATGACCTTGCGCAGATGCTTGGAGACGGGTTCGGCCGGTCCGTGGGCGTGCGCGTGGACATGAGCGAGCGCTTCGGGATCCGGATGGTGTCCCGACCCGTTTTCCGGGTGCTGATGCGAGGAAGTCACCGACCGATCATCGCAAGAACGGCAGGGGCCCTCTGTTCAGCGTGGCCGGAATGGCGCTAGCGTGGTGACACCTTTGCACACGCGGGAGCTCGGAGCACCGGGCTGAGAGGGCGCTGACCTCCGTCCTTGCGATGTTTCATGTGAAACATCGCCGACGGAGCCGCTGCGTCGACCGCCGAACCTGTTACCGGGTAATGCCGGCGTAGGGAGTAGGTCAGGATGACCGTTCAGGACGCACGCACGCCTGCCTCCGGCACCGAGGAGAGCGGGAAGTCCATCGGCTGGCACAAGGGGTACGTCGAGGGCTCGCGCCCCGACATCCGCGTGCCGGTCCGGAAGGTGCACCTCACCAACGGCCGGGACGTCACGTTGTACGACACGTCCGGGCCGTACACCGATCCGAACGTCGAAACCGATGTACGCCGCGGTCTCCCACCCCTCCGGGAGAGCTGGATCGCCGCGCGCGGCGACACCGAGGAGTACGTGGGCCGTCCCGTCCGTCCGGAGGACGACGGCATCAAGCACGCCTCGTCGCGAGAGGGCCTGCGCAACCTCGACGCCGTCTTCCCGGGCCGGGCACGTCAGCCGCGGCGCGGACGGGACGGGCGGGCGGTGACGCAGCTCGCATACGCCCGCCGGGGCGAGATCACGTCGGAGATGGAGTTCGTCGCGGTCCGCGAGAACGTGTCGCCGGAGGTCGTACGGGAGGAGATCGCGGCGGGCCGTGCCGTACTGCCCGCCAACGTCAACCACCCGGAGATCGAGCCGATGATCATCGGTAAGCGATTCCTGGTGAAGGTCAACGCGAACATCGGCAACTCCGCTGTCACCTCCTCCATCGAGGAGGAGGTGGAGAAGATGACCTGGGCGACCCGCTGGGGTGCCGACACGGTCATGGACCTCTCCACCGGCCGCAACATCCACACCACGCGCGAGTGGGTGCTGCGGAACTCCCCCGTGCCGATCGGCACCGTGCCGCTCTACCAGGCGCTGGAGAAGGTCGACGGCAAGGCCGAGGAGCTGACCTGGGAGATCTACAAGGACACCGTCATCGAGCAGGCCGAGCAGGGCGTGGACTACATGACCGTCCACGCGGGCGTGCTGCTGCGGTACGTGCCCCTGACGGCCCGCCGCAAGACCGGCATCGTCTCGCGTGGCGGCTCGATCATGGCCGCGTGGTGCCTGGCGCACCACAAGGAGTCGTTCCTGTACGAGAACTTCGAGGAGCTCTGCGAGATCCTCGCCGCGTACGACGTGACGTTCTCGCTCGGTGACGGTCTGCGGCCCGGTTCCATCGCCGACGCCAACGACGAGGCGCAGTTCGCGGAGTTGCGCACACTCGGCGAGCTCAACCGGATCGCCAAGGCACACGGTGTCCAGACCATGATCGAAGGTCCGGGCCATGTCCCGATGCACAAGATCAAGGAGAACATCGACCTTCAGCAGGAGATCTGCGAGGAGGCGCCGTTCTACACGCTCGGCCCGCTGACCACGGACATCGCGCCGGCGTACGACCACATCACCTCCGGTATCGGTGCGGCGATGATCGCCTGGTGGGGCACCGCGATGCTCTGCTACGTCACGCCCAAGGAGCACTTGGGCCTGCCCAACCGCGACGACGTGAAGACCGGTGTCATCACGTACAAAATCGCGGCGCACGCGGCGGACCTCGCCAAGGGGCACCCCGGCGCTCAGGAGTGGGACGACGCGCTGTCGGACGCGCGCTTCGAGTTCCGCTGGGAGGACCAGTTCAACCTGGCCCTGGACCCCGACACGGCGCGTGAGTTCCACGACGAGACGCTGCCGGCGGAACCCGCGAAGACCGCGCACTTCTGCTCGATGTGCGGACCGAAGTTCTGCTCGATGCGGATCTCGCAGGACATCCGGCGGGAGCACGGCGGCGAGCTCGGGCAGGAGGAGATCGAGGCCGGGATGGCGGAGAAGTCCAAGGAGTTCGCCGAGGCGGGCAACCGCGTCTACCTGCCGCTGGCGGACTGATCCGGGCGGCCCTCCGTCCTGTTCGACGGCCGGTCCGGCCCGCGATCCGCGGGCCGGACCGGCCGCTTCGTTCCGAGCGTGACCCGGGGAGGAACGCCACGCGGCCCGGCAGGGCGCGGGAGCGTGGCCCCGCCGGGGCCCGGCGGGGCTCGGGAAACCGGCGCTCGACGGCCGTCGCCGGGGATTCCGCGGGACGTGATGCCGGGCCGGGGGGCGTTCTCGGACCGGGGCGCTGCCGCCCTCGCGGCACGTCCCCCCGCGCCGGCGACGCCGTCCCCGGAGGAGCGGTGGTGGGGGACGTTCCGGGCTTCCGGCGCACCGAGGGCCGACGGAGGCTCGGGAACCCCTCGCCGCCGCCGGGCTCAGTGAGGCAGCGGCAGTTGCTGGACGAGCAGTTTTCCGGCCATGGTCACGCCACCGTCCATGGCGATGGCGAGGCCGTCCGCGTACACGTGCGGACCCCTGACCACGGGGCCCGTGCTCTCACCGTCCGCGTCCTCGGTCCCGACCTCGCCGAGCAGGTACGGGATGGGGCTGTGGCCGTGGACGATGCGCTCCCCGCCGTACGTCGCGAGCAGCTCGCGCACGGCGTTGGCGCCGCCCTCGTCGCGGAACGCGAACCGCTTGGTGAACTTGCGGAAGAGGTCCCAGCACTCGTCGGCGTCGTTGCGGGTGAGGATCTCGTGGACGGTGTCGTTCACGTCCTCGATGGTCTCGCCGTACTCCAGGTACGCCGTGGTGTCGGAGTGCAGCAGCAGATGGCCGTCCTGCTCGACGATCGCGTCGAGGCGGGACATCCACTGGACGTGGACGTCCTGGAGGCGGTCCATGTCGCTCTTCTGGCCGCCGTTGAGCAGCCAGGCGGCCTGGAAGGTGGCGGTCCCGGCCCCGGAGTCCACCGGTGTGTCGCCGAACCGCTTCGCGCCGAGCAGCAGCAGCTCGTGGTTGCCCATCAGGGCCTTGCAGTAGCCGCCAGCGGCCGCCGCCTCCGCGGACAGCCGCATCACGAGGTCGATGACGCCGATGCCGTCCGGACCGCGGTCCGTGAAGTCGCCGAGGAACCACAGGCGGGCGTTGCCGGCCGTCCAGTGGCCGTCTTCGTCGACGAGACCCTGTTCGCGCAGGGAGACGAGGAGTTCGTCGAGGTAGCCGTGGACGTCGCCCACGACGTACAGCGGGCCCGGACCGGCACCCTGGCCGACGAGCGGACCGGCCACCGGCTCGGGCGGCGTGGTGACGGAGACCTGGAGCGTGTCCCCCCGGTTGATGACGGGCAGGTCGCGTTCGGTCGGCGTGTAGCCGTCCGGGTGTCCGCCGTCGTCGGGAAGGGCGTTGCCCGGGTGCGGCGGCTGCGTCGCCTGGGGCGGCTGGTGTTCGGAGTGACCCTGCACGGGCACCTGGGCGTACGGCGGCACGCGGAAGTCGCGCAACGTCGCCGTCCGCACCACGGGTCCCTGACCGGCCCCCTGAGTCATCGACCCCTCCACCACCGTCGCGACGCCCTCACATCACGGCCCGGCCTGGTCGGAGCGGTCCGCGATGTCGTGCGCCCATCATAGGAATGAGGCTTGTGCTGTGTGACGCACCAGGGGTGATGAATCGAGGAGCACATCCGACTCATAGGGTGTTTTGTGTCGATTGTCGAAGTTCGATTCGGGCGGGGCCGGGACTTCCGCCCGGCGCCCGCCGACCCTTCCAGGGCCCCGGACTTCTGCCCGTTCCGTTCGAGAACGACCGGAGGCGCCCTACTCCTGGCGCGGTCGGCGCGGCGGGTTCACCGTCGTCCGCGGCGGCCTGCGCTGCGACGACATCCGGACGATCAGCTCCGTCGGTATGACGTGGCCGATCGGCCGGTCGTGCTCGACGCCCTCGATCGCGTCGATGAGCAGTTGGACGACGGCGGTGCCGATGTGGCGGGGCTTGAGCGACAGGGTGGTGACCGGCGGTTCGGTCGCGGCGTACACGGTCGACTCGCTGCAGCAGACGAGCAGCAGGTCGTCGGGGACGCGCAGCCCGTGGCGCCGTGCCGCGGCGAGCAGGTCGGTGCCGTTCGGGTCGAACAGCCCGTAGACGGCGTCGGGGCGGTCGGGGCGGGCCAGCAACCGGTTCGCGGCGACGGCGCCGGCACCCGGGTCGTGCGCCGGGTACGCCTCGTACACGGGCTCCTGGCCGACACGCTCGCACCAGTTGAGGTACGCGGTGGTGGACAGCCGCGTGTACGTGTCGGTGGTGGTGCCGGTGAGCAGGCCGACGCGGCGGGCGCCGGCCTCGGCGAGGTGGTCGAGGAGGCCGAGGACGGCGGCCTCGTGGTCGTTGTCGACCCAGGCGGTCACCGGGAGCGAGTCGGCGGGCCGGCCGTCCGAGACGACGGGCAGACCCTGCCGGACGAGTTCGGCGACGACGGGGTCGTGGTCGGACGGGGCGACGACGACCGTGCCGTCGAGGGCCACGTTCGACCAGACGTCGGCCGGGCTGCGGCGCGAGGTAGCGGGCAGGATGACGAGGGCGTAGCCACGGGCGAGCGCGGCGGAGGTGGCCGCCCTGACCATCTCGGCGAAGTAGGCGAACTCGGTGAAGGTGAAAGGTTCATCCCCGTAGGTCGTCACCGTCAGGCCGATGAGGCCCGACTTGCCGGTACGGAGGGTGCGGGCGGCCGCGGAAGGGCGGTAGCCCAGCCGGTCAGCCACCTCGCGGACGTGGCGGCGGGTGGTGTCCGGGAGCCGGCCCTTGCCGTTGAGCGCGTCGGAGACGGTCGTGATGGAGACGCCGGCCGCGGCGGCCACGTCCCGGATGCCCGCGCGCCCCTGCCGGTTCCCCCGGGACTGTGCCCGGCTCACCTGGTGCTTCCCTGCTGCTGTCATGGCGTGCCGATAGTAGGCGGACGGCGACGGAGTGCGACGACCCTGCTGCTCGGTATTGGCAGGCACGTTTCTGCAAGGTCCAGATCCTCCAAAAGCATTGAAATACAAGGGGGTTGGCGGGTTTTTCGGCGACCGGGTAGTCGTCCGCGCCCGTGAGCCGGGCCCCCGGACGTGAAGGGGGAGGGTTTCCAACTCACCTCTACGAGGGACGCGCGCCACGGCGCGGACCACCCGCTCACACCAATACGGCACGCGCCCCCTCGGTGGCGGTGGGCGGCGGAGCGCGATCACAGCTCCGGTTCGTCCCGCACACCAGTCGCGCTCGGCCGTTCGCAGGCGGGTGGAATCCTCATAAGGTGTGCAGTATCCATGGTGCACACACGGTCGAGGAGGACCACAGTGAGCGAGAGAAGTCCCAAGCTGCGCGCTGTGCTGGACAACATCCCCACCTACAAGCCGGGGAAGCCGGCCGCCGCCGAGGGCCGCGTTGCCTACAAGCTGTCCTCCAACGAGAACCCGTACCCGCCGCTCCCGGGCGTCATGGAGAAGGCGCTGGCCGCGGCGGCGAACCTCAACCGCTACCCGGACATGGCGTGCACGGTCCTGATGAACGAGCTGTCCGAGCGCTTCGGGGTGCCGGTGACGCACCTGGCGACCGGTACGGGCTCCGTCGGGATCGCCCAGTCGCTGGTCCAGTCCACGGCGGGCCCGGGTGACGAGGTGATATTCGCCTGGCGGTCCTTCGAGGCGTACCCCATCATCACGCAGATCGCGGGGGCCACGCCGGTCATGGTCCCCCTCACCGAAGGGTGCGTACACGACCTGGAGGCGATGGCCGACGCGATCACCGAGCGGACGCGCCTGATCTTCGTCTGCAATCCCAACAACCCCACCGGAACGGTGGTGCACCGGGCCGAACTGGAGCGGTTCCTGGACCGGGTGCCGTCGGACGTCCTGGTCGTGATCGACGAGGCGTACATCGAGTTCATCCGGGACGAGGAGGTGCCCAACGGCATCGAGCTGTACCGGAGCCGGCCGAACGTGGCGGTGCTGCGGACCTTCTCCAAGGCGTACGGCCTCGCCGGAATGCGCATCGGGTTCGCGATCGCCCACGAGCCGGTGGCGGCCGCCCTGCGGAAGACGGCCGTCCCGTTCGGTGTCTCGCAGGTCGCGCAGGACGCGGCGGTGGCCTCCCTGCGCGCCGAGGACGAGCTGCAGGGCCGGGTCGGTTCGCTGGTGTGCGAGCGTGCGCGGGTGGCCGAGGCGCTGGCGGCCCAGGGATGGCAGCTTCCGGTGACGCAGGCCAACTTCGTGTGGCTGCCGCTCGGCGAGCTCTCCCTCGACTTCGCCGCCGCCTGCGAGGAGGCGGGAGTGGTCGTGCGGCCGTTCCCGTCCGACGGCGTCCGGGTCACCATCGGCGAGACCGAGGGGAACGACATCTTCCTGCGGGTGGCCGAGGAGTTCCGCAAGGAGAGGTTCTGACCGGCACGGATCGGCGCCGGGGCACCGGTCGGGGCGGGCGGTCGGGCCCTGCGGGCCGAAAGCCCTGACGGCCGGGCCCGGCGCGGGCGGCGGAACGGACCGGGACCCCCGTGAGCACTCGGCTCACGGGGGTCCTCGCGCGCTTGCGCCCGTACGTCCGGCGGGCCGAGGGGCCTGATCCGGTGTGCCCGGTCCGGTGCGGAGCGTGCGGATTCCGGGGAAGGGGACCCCGGGTCGAGGTTCGGTTTCCGGGTGGGTCATACTATTTGTGAATGTGAACGCATTCACAAGCTCGCCGGGTTCCTCCGGGGATCGACCGGAATCGGCGAACGGACCGAAAGGCCGCAGGGTCGAGAGACCGCAGGCCGAGCCGTAAGGAGAAGATCGTCGTGGATCTGGCTCTGGCGCCGGAGACGCTGGCGCGGTGGCAGTTCGGCATCACCACCGTCTACCACTTCCTCTTCGTCCCCCTGACCATCTCGCTCGCCGCGCTCACCGCCGGTCTCCAGACCGCGTGGGTGCGCACCGACAAGGAGAAGTACCTCCGGGCCACCCGGTTCTGGGGAAAGCTCTTCCTGATCAACATCGCGATGGGTGTGGTCACCGGCATCGTGCAGGAGTTCCAGTTCGGGATGAACTGGTCGGACTACTCACGATTCGTCGGTGACGTCTTCGGCGCACCACTCGCCTTCGAGGCGCTGATCGCGTTCTTCTTCGAGTCGACCTTCATCGGCCTGTGGATCTTCGGCTGGGACAAGCTGCCGAAGCGCGTCCACCTCGCCTGCATATGGATGGTGTCGGCGGGCACCGTCCTCTCCGCCTACTTCATCCTGGCCGCCAACTCCTGGATGCAGCACCCGGTCGGTTACCGGATCGACCAGGAGTCGGGGCGCGCCGAGCTGACCGACTTCTGGGCCGTGCTGAGCCAGAACACCACCCTCACCCAGGTCTTCCACACCATGACCGCGGCCTTCCTGACGGGCGGCGCGTTCATGGTCGGCATCGCCGCCCTCCACCTGGCCCGCCGGAAGCACGTCCCGGTGATGAAGACCTCACTGCGCCTGGGCCTGGTCACCGTGGTGGTCGCGGGACTGCTGACCGCGATCAGCGGCGACCTGCTCGGCAAGGTGATGTTCAAGCAGCAGCCCATGAAGATGGCCGCCGCCGAGGCGCTGTGGAACGGCGAGGCCCCCGCCCCGTTCTCCGTCTTCGCCTACGGCGACGTCGACGAGGGCCACAACAAGGTCGCCGTCGAGATCCCGGGAGTGCTGTCGTTCCTGGCCAACGGGGACCTCTCCTCGTACGTGCCCGGCATCAACGACACCAACGCGGCCGAGCAGGAGAAGCACGGGCCCGGCGACTACCGGCCCAACATCCCCGTCGCCTACTGGTCGTTCCGCTGGATGATCGGCTTCGGCATGGCCTCCTTCGGGCTCGGCCTGCTGGGACTCTGGCTGACCCGCAGGAGGTTCCTCCTGCCGCGGGCCCTGCGCGTCGGCGAGGACGACGTGCCCCACCTCGTCCTCTTCAAAAAGCCCCTCTCCCACCGGCTGACCAGGATGTACTGGCTCACCGCCCTGTGGACGCTGGCCTTCCCCCTGATAGCGAGCTCCTGGGGCTGGATCTTCACCGAGATGGGCCGCCAGCCCTGGGCCGTGTACGGCGTGTTCCGCACCCGCGACGCGGTCTCCCCCGGCACCTCCCAGGCCGAGGTCCTGACTTCGATGATCGCCTTCACCCTGCTCTACGCGGCGCTCGCGGTGATCGAGGTCCGGCTGCTCGTGAAGTACGTCAAGGCCGGTCCCCCGGAGCTCACCGCAGCCGACCTCGACCCGCCCACCAGGATCGGCGGCCACGACCGTGACGCCGACCGCCCCATGGCCTTCTCGTACTGAGGAAGGGGAGCGAGGCATGGAACTCCACACCGTCTGGTTCGTCCTCATAGCCGTCCTGTGGACCGGCTACTTCTTCCTGGAGGGCTTCGACTTCGGCGTCGGCATCCTCACCAGGCTGCTCGCCCGCGATCGGCCCGAGAAGCGGGTCCTCATCAACACCATCGGCCCCGTCTGGGACGGCAACGAGGTCTGGCTGCTCACCGCCGGCGGCGCCACCTTCGCGGCCTTCCCGGACTGGTACGCCACCCTCTTCTCCGGCTTCTACCTGCCGCTCCTCGTCATCCTGCTCTGCCTGATCGTGCGGGGCGTCGCCTTCGAGTACCGGGCCAAGCGGCCCGAGCACCGCTGGCAGCACAACTGGGAGCGGGCCATCTTCTGGACCTCCCTCGTCCCCTCCGTGCTGTGGGGTGTGGCCTTCGGCAACATCGTGCGGGGTGTCGAGATCGACGCGTCGAAGGAGTATGTCGGCACCCTCTTCGACCTGCTCAACCCGTACGCCCTGCTCGGCGGGCTGGTCACCCTGACCCTCTTCACCTTCCACGGGGCGGTGTTCACCGCACTGAAGACCGTCGGTGACATCCGGGCGCGGGCCAGGAAGCTGGCGTGGGCCGTGGGCCTGGTCGCCGCCGTCGCCGCCGTGGCCTTCCTCACCTGGACGCAGGCGGCGCGCGGCGACGGTACGAGCCTGGTCGCGATGACCACCGCCGTGGCCGCGCTCGCCGGTGCGGTCGGGGCCGTCAGGGCGGGGCGCGAGGGATGGTCCTTTGCGCTGTCCGGCATCGCCATCGCCGCGGCGGTCGCCATGCTGTTCCTGACGCTCTTCCCGAATGTCATGCCGTCCTCGCTCAACCCGGACTGGAGCCTGACCGTGGACAACGCCTCCTCCAGCCCGTACACCCTGAAGATCATGACCTGGTGCGCCGCGGTCGCCACCCCGCTCGTCCTCCTGTACCAGGGCTGGACCTACTGGGTGTTCCGCAAGCGCATCGGCGTGCAGCACATCGCCGACTAGGCACCACCGGCAGGGGATGTTTCACGTGAAACCCATCGACCCGCGACTGCTCCGGTACGCCCGGGCCACCCGCTTCCTCCTGCTGGCGCTGGTCCTCCTCGGCCTGGTCGGGGCGGTGCTGGTGATCGCCCAGGCGATGCTCGTCGCCGAGATCGTCGTCGGCGCCTTCCAGGGCGGCGCGGCCGTCGACGACCTGACTCCCGCGCTCCTCCTGCTCGCCGCGGTCGCCGTGGGCCGGGGACTGGTGGCCTGGCTGACCGAACTGGCGGCCCACCGCGCCGGTGCGGCGGTCAAGTCCGAGCTGCGCGGCCGGCTGCTGGGGCGGGCCGCCGCCCTCGGGCCCGGCTGGCTGAGCGGTCAGCGGACCGGGTCCCTGGTGGCGCTGGCCACACGGGGCGTGGACGCGCTGGACGACTACTTCGCCCGCTACCTCCCCCAGCTCGGCCTCGCCGTCGTCGTCCCGGTGGCCGTCCTCGCGCGCATCGTCACCGAGGACTGGGTGTCGGCCGCCGTCATCGTGGTGACGCTGCCGCTGATCCCGCTCTTCATGATTCTCATCGGCTGGGCCACGCAGGCGCGCATGGACCGGCAGTGGAGGCTGTTGTCCCGGTTGGCGGGCCACTTCCTCGACGTGGTGGCCGGGCTGCCGACCCTGAAGGTGTTCGGCCGGGCGAAGGCGCAGGCCGAGTCGATCCGCTCCATCACCGAGCAGTACCGGCAGGCGACGCTCCGCACCCTGCGGATCGCCTTCCTGTCGTCGTTCGCGCTGGAACTGCTGTCGACGCTGTCGGTGGCGCTGGTGGCCGTCGGCGTCGGCATGCGCCTCGTCCACGGCACCCTCGACCTCTACACCGGCCTGGTGATCCTCGTCCTCGCGCCCGAGGCGTACCTGCCGCTGCGCCAGGTCGGTACGCAGTACCACGCCGCGGCGGAGGGGCTGGCGGCGGCCGAGGAGGTCTTCGCGGTCCTGGAGGCGCCGGTGCGGCGGGCCGGGACGGAGGTGCTGCCCGAGGGGCCGGTGCGGATCGAGCTGGACGCGGTGACCGTGCGGCATGCGGGCCGCGCCGAGCCGTCGCCGGACCGGGCGTCGTTCGTGGTCGAGCCGGGTGAGACGGTGGCCCTGGTCGGGCCGAGCGGCGTCGGCAAGTCCACGCTGCTGAACGTGGTGCTGGGCTTCACCGCTCCCGACGAGGGGACCGTGCGGGCCGGAGGCGTGGACGTCGCGGCGCTGGACCCGGAGCGGTGGCGGGAGCGGGTGGCCTGGGTGCCGCAGCGGCCGTACCTGTTCGCCGGGACGATCGCCGAGAACGTGCGCCTGGCCAGGCCCGGTGCGGATGACGACGCCGTGCGGGCCGCGCTGCGGGAGGCCGGCGCCGACTTCGTCGCCGACCTGGCGGACGGCATCGGCACGGTGCTCGGCGAGGACGGCGCCGGGCTGTCGGCCGGGCAGCGGCAGCGGCTCGCCCTGGCGCGGGCGTTCCTCGCGGACCGGCCCGTGGTGCTCCTCGACGAGCCGACCGCCGCGCTGGACGGCGCGACCGAGGAAGCCGTCGTGGAGGCGGTGCGCCGGCTCGCCGCCGGCCGGACGGTGCTCCTGGTCGTGCACCGGCCCGCGCTGCTCGCCGTGGCGGACCGGGTGGTCGCGCTGCGTCCGGGAGCGGCGGGGAGCGGCGCGGGCNCGGCGGNGAGCGGGGCGGGGGCGGGCGCGCCGCCGGTGGCCGACGCGGGCACCGGCATGGTCGACGACGCCTTCGGGGCCGTCGGCGGCCTGTACGGCGGCCGGGCCGCCCGCCCGGGGGACACCGGGCCCGTCCCGGGACCGGGGCGGCGCGCCCTTTCCCGGGTCCGGGCGATGGCGGGCGAACTGCGGGGCCGCCTCGCGCTGGCGCTGCTGCTCGGCGCCCTCGCCCTCGCCTCGGCCGTCGGGCTCATGGCCGTGTCCGGCTGGCTGATCTCGCGGGCCTCGCAGCAGCCGCCGGTCCTCCACCTGATGGTGGCCGTCACCGCGACCCGGGCCTTCGGCATCGGCCGGGCGGTGTTCCGGTACGCCGAACGGCTCGTGTCGCACGACGCCGTACTGCGCATGCTGGCCGACCTCCGGGTGGCCGCCTACCGGCGCCTGGAGCGCGTCGCGCCGGCAGGGCTGCGCCGCACCCGCCGCGGCGACCTGCTGTCGCGGCTGGTCTCCGACGTGGACGCCCTCCAGGACTACTGGCTCCGCTGGCTGCTGCCCGCCGGGACGGCGCTGCTGGTCGGTGCCGGTGCCGCGGGGTTCACGGCGTGGCTGCTGCCCGAGGCGGGTGCCGTCCTCGCGGTCGGCCTGCTCGTCGCGGGCGCCGTCGTCCCGGTGCTCGGCGGTGCCGTCGCCCGCCGCGCCGAGCAGCGGCTCGCCCCCGCCCGCGGCGTCCTCGCCGGCCGGGTGGCCGACCTGCTGCGCGGGTGCGCCGAACTGACGGTGGCCGGCGCGCTGCGCGACCGCATGGGACGGGCCCGGGAGGCGGACGGCGAGCTCACCCGGATCGCCGCACGCCAGTCCGCCGCGTCGGCGCTCGACGGCGGTCTCACCGCGCTGGTCACCGGGCTGACCGTGACGGCGGCCGCGCTGGCCGGGGTCCAGGCGGTGCGGGACGGGCGGCTCGACGGGGTGGCCCTGGCGGTCGTCGTCCTCACCCCGCTGGCCGCGTTCGAGGCCGTGGCCGGGATGCCGTCGGCGGTGCGGTACCGCGGGCGGGTGCGGCGCAGTGCCGAGCGTGTCTTCGAGGTGCTCGACGCGCCCGTTCCCGTGACGGAACCGGAGCGGCCCGCGCCGGCGCCGGACAGCCCGTTCCCCCTGGAGCTGCGCGGGGTCTCGGCCCGCCACCCCGGGCAGGACCGGGACGCCCTCGTCTCGCTCGACCTGCGCCTGGAGGCGGGGCGGCGGGTCGCCGTGGTCGGGGCGTCCGGGGCCGGCAAGACGACGCTGGCCCAGGTCCTGCTGCGTTTCGTGGAGGTCGGGGCCGGTACGTACCGCCTCGGTGGTGCCGACGCGACGGCGCTCGACGGGGACGACGTACGCCGGTTCGTCGGGCTGTGCGCCCAGGACGCCCACCTCTTCGACAGCACCGTCCGCGAGAACCTGCGGCTGGCCAGGACCGGTGCGAGCGACGGTGAACTGCGCGGGGCGCTGGCGGAAGCGCGGCTCCTGGACTGGGTCGACGCGCTGCCGGACGGCCTGGACACGCCGGTCGGCGAGCACGGCGCCCGGCTCTCCGGAGGGCAGCGGCAGCGGCTCGCCCTGGCCCGTGCGCTCCTCGCGGACTTCCCGGTCCTCGTCCTCGACGAACCCGCCGAGCACCTCGACCCGGCCACGGCCGACGCGCTCACCGAGGACCTGCTGCGGGCGACGCGCGGCCGTGCCACGGTCCTCATCACGCACCGGTCGCACGGGCTCGAAGCCGTCGACGAGGTCGTGGTCCTGTCGGGCGGCCGGGTCGTGCAGCGGGGCCCCTACCGGGAGCTGGCCGCCGCCGAGGGACCCCTGCGGCGGATGCGGGAGCGGGAACGCGCGACGGACCCGCGCCTCGCACCGGTGGATCCGTCCGTGCCGTCCCGGAGCGGGCGGTGACGCCCGCCCCGGGCCGGCGCCCGGTGCCGCGCCCGGCGGTCCGGCGCCTCAGTCGTCGGCGAGGATGGCCTCGATGACGGCGGCGACGCCGTCCTCCTCGTTGGCGGCGGTCCGTCCGGAGGCGACGGCGACGACGTCCGGATGGGCGTTGCCCATGGCGTAGGACCGCCCCGCCCAGGTGAGCATCTCGATGTCGTTGGGCATGTCGCCGAAGGCCACGACCTCGTCGGCCGAGATGCCGCGCTCGGCGCAGCACAGCGCGAGCGTGCTGGCCTTGGAGACGCCGAGGCCGCTCACCTCCAGCAGGGCGGTGGGGCTGGAGCGCGTGATCGTGGCGTGGTGCCCGGCGGCCGTACGGGCCAGGGCGAGAAAGCCGTCGGGTGTGAGTTCGCGGTGGAGGGCCAGCAGTTTCAGCAGCGGCGCCCCGGTGCCGGGCACGTCCTCGTGGAGCAGCTTCTCGGCGGGGCCGACCGTGACGGCGGCGTCCAGGTGGAGGGGCGGATAGTCCGGCTCGTGGCGGATGCCGTCGGTGAACTCCAGGGCGAAGGCCGCGCCGGGGGTCTCCCGGTGCAGGGCCTCGACGACGCGGTGCGCGATGTGCCGCTCCAGTTCCCGCACCTCGATGATCCTCCGCCCGGCGTGGAGGTCGACGACGGCCGCGCCGTTGGAGCAGATCGCCAGGCCGTGGCCGTGGACGTGCTCGCTGACCACGTCCATCCAGCGGGCGGGCCGCCCGGTGACGAAGAAGACCTCGATCCCGGCCTCCTCGGCGGCGGCGAGTGCCGCGACCGTCCGGTCCGACACGGACTTGTCGTCACGCAGGAGCGTTCCGTCGAGATCGGTGGCGATCAGCCGGGGGCGCCGCCTCGACGTCGGACGGCTGGGGGAAACGGTCGGTGAGGTCACATGCCCATTGTCCCGGACACACCGCTCCTCCGGCGCACGGACGTGCGGAGCACCGCACATTCGAGCCGCGCGCCCGCGCCGGGCGCGGCGGCGGGTCGGCCGGGCACCGGGTCAGCGGTTCAGCTGCGCCGCCCCTTCGAGGGCGATCCGCTCGAAGACGGCCTCGTCGGCGGCGAAGATCGAGTCGGGTACGGGCGCGTGCACCACGATCTCGTCGAAGCCCAGCTCCGCGTGGTGTCCGGCGAAGTCCACGAAGGCGTCCACGGACTCCAGGATGCCGTTCCCCTCCGGGGTGAAACCGGTCAGCAGGATCCTGTCCGGTTCCGTGGCGTCCCGGCCGACCTCGGCGCACGCCTTGCCCAGTTTGTCCAGCTGCTCGCGGAGCGCCGCGCGGGACTGCCGGGGCGTGCCCGTCTCGGCCAGCTTCGGGTCCCCGGTGGTGACCCACGCCTGGCCGTACCGGGCGGCGAGCCGCATCCCGCGCGGACCGGTCGCCGCCACGGCGAACGGCAACCGGGGCCGCTGGAGGCACCCCGGCACGTTGCGCGCCTCGACCGCCGAGTAGTGACTGCCCTGGTGGGTGACGGCGCCCTCGGTGAGGAGCCGGTCGAGCAGCGCCACGAACTCGGCGAACCGGTCCGCCCGCTCCCGCGGCGTCCATGCCTCCTGGCCGAGCGCCGTCGCGTCGAAGCCGCTGCCGCCCGCGCCGATGCCGAGGGTGATCCGGCCGCCGGAGACGTCGTCGAGCGAGATCACCTCCTTGGCGAGCGTGACCGGGTGGCGGAAGTTCGGCGAGGTGACGAGGGTGCCCAGGCGCATGTTCCGCGTCACCGTCGCCGCCGCGGCCAGCGTCGGCACGGCGCCGAACCACGGTCCGTCCCGGAAGGACCGCCAGGACAGGTGGTCGTACGTGTACGCGGCGTGGAACCCGAGGTCCTCGGCCCGCTGCCAGATCTTCTGTCCTTCCGCCCACCGGTGGACGGGGAGGATCACCGTGCTCAGACGCATGCCCCGACGATACGTCGGACCTCCCGCCGCCGCGGACGCGCCGGTGGCCGTGCGGAGGGCCGGCCGTGCCGCCCCGGGGTCGCGGCGGAGGCGGCTGCCGCGGCGCCGTGGGCACGTGGGGCGGGGCCGCAGACAGCACCGGGACCTGCTGCGCACGCACCGCGGCACGGCGCTGAGCTCGTACGGGGAGAGGCCCGGCGGATGAGGCGCATACCGCAGCATGCTGGCTTCATGGCTGATACGACCCGCATCACGGTCACTCTGCCCACGGCGCAGGTGGCGGAGCTGAAGAGGCTCACGGACAACGTCTCCGGCTACGTCGCGGAGGCGGTTGCCCGCCAGATCAGGCACCACCTTCTCGGTGAGGAGCTGCGCCGCTACGAGGACGAGCACGGCGCGTTCACCGACGAGGAGCTGGCCGCGGCCCGGGCCAGGATCTTCGGCACGGCCGAACACGAGGAGTCGGCGAGCGCCGCGTGAACCACCGCATCGAGACCGTCGTGCTGGATTCCCGAGGACTGTCCGCCTGGGTCTCACGGGACCGGGCCGTGCTCGCGATGATCCGGTCCTTCCACTCGATGGCCGCCGATCTCGTGGTCTGTGCCAACACCATCACGGAAGTCGTGCACGCCCGGGTGAACACCGCCCGACTGGACTGGGTGCTCTCCCAGGTCAAGGTGGAAGCGGTGACCGAGCAGGCGGCCAGAGCCGCCGCCAGCCTGCTGAAAGAGGCCGGCCTGCACGGCCACGAGTACGCGATCGACGCCACCGTCGCCGAGCTCGCGCTCCGCCGGCCGGGCCCGGCGGCCATGCTCACCTCGGACATCGACGACATGGCCAAGCTGTGCGGTGGTCGTGTCCGGCTCATCGCGCTCTGATCCCCTGCTGCCGGCTGGAGTTCCGGATCGACACCAGCTGACCGGGGCCTTCGCCGCATGGTGGTCAAGCCGGCAGGACCACCTCGGAAGCCCGGATGTCCGGGGCTTCTCCGGAGTGGTCGACCGGTGGGCCGCAGCTGACGGCAGGCAGTCTTCGCATCACGCGGCAGACCCGGCGCGTGAACGAGTGCTCGACGTCCTCGGCGAGGATCTTCGCTTTCGAGTGGACGAGCTCGTTGTCGCGGAACGGCAGGGTCTGGTCGATGTCCGCCGCTCATGGGGCGATCGTTACGAGACCTCTCTCGTGGACCTGGAGGCACACGGGGGCGCGATGGAGGCCGCCGCCCACCCGGAGAACCGCAGGTAGCGCGGAGGGACGGCGTCGGTGAGCCAGACGCCGTTGGCGCTGACGCGGAAGACGAGACCGTCGCCGTGCATGGCGGTCGCGTCCACGGTGAGGACGACCGGCCGGCCCCGCCGGGCCCCGACCCGGGCGGCGGTCTCCGGGTCGGTCGAGAGGTGGACGTGGCGGCGGCCCATGGGGCGCAGGCCCTCGGCCCATATCGCGTCCAGGCGGGCGGCGACGGTGCCGTGGTGGAGGTGCGCGGGCGGAACGGCGGGCGGCAGGCCGAGGTCCACGTCGACGGTGTGGCCCTGGTTCGCCCGGATGCGGTCGCCGTCGATGGCGAAGCGCCGCTTGTCGTTCACCGCGACGACGTGCTCCAGCTCGGCGCGGCTGAGCGGCATGCCGTGCCGGGCCAGGGCCCGCAGCAGGTCGTCGACGGCGACCCAGCCCTGCCGGTCGAGGACGAGGCCGATCCGCTCGGGCTGGTGGCGCAGATGCCGTGCGAGGTACTTCGACACCTTCACGGTGCGTCGTGCGTCCATGGCGGCAGCGTGGCAGGGATCACGCCGTTCTGCCACAGAAAAACCGCGAAGCAGGTTTGGTCCACAACCAACTCTGCTTATCCACAGGTTTGTTGGCGATTCTGTGGACAACCTGCCTGCTCCCCGGTGGTGCCGGAGCCGCTCCGCCTCCTGCGGAACCGGCCGTTCCGCCGCCCGTGCCCCGCCGTCCGGCCACCCCCTCACCGGCGGCCCCCCGCACCCTCCCCCTCGTGCTCCGCGACGAACTCGGCGATCCACGCGGCCAACCGGTCCGGGTGGGTGCGCGGCACCCAGTGCCCCGCCCGCAGCGTGCGCCGCACCAGCCGCGGTGCCCACCGGTCCAGGTCGTCGTAGAGCCGCTCCGACAGGAACACGTCACCGGTCGGCACGACGAGCTGCACCGGCACGTGCGCGTACGCGTCCGGGCGGGGCCGCCGCGTCCGGGGGCGGACGTTGTCCCGGTACAGCCACGCGCCGTGTGCCGCGTCCGACGGCAGCGACCCGGTCGGGTAGCCCTCCGCGGACGCCCTCCCCGTCCGCCGCGGCACGCCCGGAAGCCGGCCGACCAGCTCCGGCAGCGCCGGCACGTGCAGCAGGCACACGTACCAGGACCTGGCGCACTGCCCCAGCACCTGGGCCGCGCGGCGCGGCGTCGGCCGCCCCACCCGCTCCCCGATCCAGTGGCCGAGGTGGTCCAGGGAGGGTCCCGACACCGAGGTGAAGGAGGCGACCCGGCCCCTGGTGCGCCCGGCCGTGGCGAACTCCCAGCCCTGCACCGAACCCCAGTCGTGCCCCACCAGGTGGACCGGGCGGCCGGGGGCGACCGCGTCCGCGACCGCCAGGAAGTCGTCCGTCAGCCTCTCCAGGGTGAAACCCCCGCGCAGCGGCTCCGGCGCCGTCGACCGGCCGTGCCCCCGGACGTCGTACAGGACCACGTGGAACCGTCCGGCCAGCCGCGCGGCGACCTTCGACCACACCTCCTTGGAGTCCGGGTAGCCGTGCACCAGGACCACGGCGGGGCGGTCCGGGTCGCCCAGTTCGGCGACGCACAGCTCGACCCCGCCCGTGCGGACCCGGCGCTCCCGGGCGCCTTCGAGCGGCCCCATGCCGCCACCTCCGTCCCGCGGGCCCGCGTGCGGCCCGCCTCCGTCCTGCCCGACGGACATGACCGTGCCCGGCGACGGCGGCGGGGATGCGCGAACGGCCCGCGAAGGACCCGGAGGGGGCCGGCCCTCCCGTACGGGCGGGTCCTCCTGGAGTCGGACGGGAATCCAGCCGTCAGGGCTGACGCGGTCCGCGGCGCCCGCCCCTACGGTCGGAACGTGACTGTGATCGCCACCGAAAGCCTCAGCAAGCGGTTCCCCCGGGTGACCGCCCTCGACCGGCTCTCCCTGGACATCGGGCCCGGTGTGACCGGACTTGTGGGTGCCAACGGAGCCGGCAAGTCCACGATGATCAAGATCCTGCTGGGGCTGTCCCCCGCCACCGAGGGCCGCGCCGAGGTCCTCGGCCTCGACGTGGCGACGGAGGGCCCCGCCGTACGCGAGCGCGTCGGCTACATGCCGGAGCACGACTGCCTGCCGCCGGACGTCTCGGCCACCGAGTTCGTCGTCCACATGGCCCGCATGTCGGGGCTCCCGCCCACCGCCGCCCGCGAGCGCACCGCCGACACGCTGCGCCACGTCGGCCTGTACGAGGAGCGGTACCGCCCCATGGGGGGCTACTCGACCGGCATGAAGCAGCGCGTGAAGCTCGCCCAGGCGCTGGTCCACGACCCCCGGCTGGTCCTCCTCGACGAGCCGACGAACGGTCTCGACCCGGTCGGCCGGGACGAGATGCTGGGCCTGATCCGCCGCATCTGGACGGACTTCGGCATCTCGGTGCTGGTCACCTCGCACCTGCTCGGCGAGTTGGAGCGGACCTGCGACCACGTCGTCGTCATCGACGGCGGCCGCCTCCTGCGCTCCAGCTCCACCAGCGACTTCACGCAGGCCACCACCACCCTCGCCGTGGAGGTCACCGACTCCGACGCCCACCCCGACGGCACGGCGGCCCTGCGCGCGGCGCTCGCCGCCGCCGGGGTCGCGCTCCACGCGGGCGTGGAGGACGGCCTGCCCGGCGCGGGCCACGTCCTGCTGCTGGAGGCCGCCGGCGAGGAGACCCACGACATCGTGCGCGACACCGTCGCCGGACTGGGGCTCGGCCTCGTCCGCATGGAGCAGCGCCGCCACCACATAGCCGAGGTGTTCCGCCCCGACCCGGCGGCCGGCCAGTCCCCGGAGGTGCAGTCCCGGTGAGTACCGAGACCCGGATCCACGACATCGGGTACCGCGCGTACGAGGGCCCCCGCCTCGGCCGCGCCTACGCCCGCAGGTCCCTGTACGTCCAGTCCCTGCGCGGGGCGTACGGGCTCGGCCGCAGCGCCAGGTCGAAGGTGCTGCCGGTGCTCCTGTTCGGCGTGATGTGCGTGCCGGCGCTGATCGTCGTCGCGATCGCCATCACGATGAAGTCCCGCTCCCTGAGCGTCGACTACACGAGCTACCCGATCTTCATGCAGCTGGTGATCGCCCTGTACGTGGCCTCCCAGGCGCCGCAGTCCGTCTCGCGCGACCTGCGCTTCCGGAGCGTCCCGCTGTACTTCTCCCGCCCCATCGAGCGCGTCGACTACGTCCTCGCCAAGTACGGCGCGATGGCGTCCGCGCTGTTCGTCCTGACCGCGTCGCCGCTGCTCGTCCTCTACGCGGGGTCGCTGCTGGCGAAGATGGACTTCGCCGACCAGACGGAGGACTTCGCACAGGGGATGGTGTCCGTGGCGCTGATGTCCCTCCTCTTCGGCGGGGTGGGCCTGGTGCTGGCCGCCCTGACGCCCCGCCGCGGCTTCGGCGTCGCCGCCGTGATCGCGGTGCTGTCCGTCTCGTACGGCGCGGTCACCACCGTCCAGGCCATCGCCTGGGGCACCGGGAACCCGGACGCCGTGGTCTGGCTGGGCCTGTTCTCTCCGACCACCCTCGTCGACGGCGTGCAGACCGCCTTCCTCGGCGCCTCCACCTCCTTCCCCGGCGGGGAGGGCCCCGGCGCCGCCGTCGGCGCGGTCTACCTGCTGGTCGTCCTCGCGCTCGTCGCCGGCTCGTACGCCGTGCTGATGCGCCGCTACCGAAAGGTCGGGCTGTGACCACCCTCCACATCGACCGCGTGTCCCGCTGGTTCGGGAACGTCGTCGCCGTCAACGACGTCACGATGACCGTCGGCCCCGGCGTGACCGGCCTCCTCGGCCCGAACGGCGCCGGGAAGTCCACCCTGATCAACATGATGGGCGGCTTCCTCGCCCCCTCGACCGGCGCCGTCACCCTCGACGGGCGACCCGTCTGGCGCAACGAGTCCGTCTACCGCCACATCGGCGTCGTGCCGGAGCGGGAGGCGATGTACGACTTCCTCACCGGCCGCGAGTTCGTCGTGGCCAACGCCGAGCTGCACGGCCTCGGCGAGGCGGAGGCGCGGCGGGCGCTCGCCACCGTGGAGATGGAGTACGCGCAGGACCGGAAGATCGGCACGTACAGCAAGGGCATGCGGCAGCGCGTGAAGATGGCCTCCGCCCTCGTCCACGAGCCTTCCGTCCTCCTCCTGGACGAGCCGTTCAACGGCATGGACCCGCGCCAGCGCATGCAGCTGATGGACCTGCTGCGGCGGATGGGCGCGGACGGCCGGACGGTCCTGTTCTCGTCGCACATCCTGGAGGAGGTCGAGCAGCTCGCCTCCCACATCGAGGTCGTCGTCGCCGGACGGCACGCGGCCAGCGGCGACTTCCGCCGCATCCGCCGCCTGATGACCGACCGCCCGCACCGCTACCTGGTGCGCTCCAGCGACGACCGGGCCCTGGCCGCCGCGCTCATCGCCGACCCGTCGACCGCCGGCATCGAGGTGGACGTGCGCGAGGGCGTCCTGCGCGTGCAGGCGGTGGACTTCGGCCGCTTCACGGAGCTGCTGCCGCGGGTGGCCCGCGAGCACTCCATCCGGCTGCTGACGGTCTCGCCCTCGGACGAGTCCCTCGAGTCGGTCTTCTCCTACCTCGTCGCGGCCTGAAGGGAGCCCTCGACCATGTACCACCCCACAGTCGCCCGGCTCACCTACCGGGGCCTGCTCGGCCGCCGCCGCGCCGCCGTCCTGTTCACCCTCCCCGTCCTGCTGATCGTCATCTCGGCGGCCGTCCGCTTCTTCCAGGGCGCCGACGACCAGATCGCCGCCGACCTGCTCGGCGGGTTCGCACTGGCCGTGATGGTGCCGCTGATCGCGGTCATCGCGGGCACGGGCGCGATCGGGCCGGAGATCGACGACGGCTCGGTCGTCTACCTCCTCGCCAAGCCGGTGAAGCGCTCCACGATCGTCTTCACCAAGCTGGTGGTCGCCGTCGCCGTGACCATGGTCTTCTCGGCCGTCCCGACCCTGGTCGCCGGCCTGGTCCTCAACGGCAACGGCCAGCAGGTCGCGGTCGCGTACACCGTCGCCGCGCTGGTCTCCTCGATCGCCTACAGCGCCCTGTTCCTCCTGCTCGGGACGGTCAGCCGGCACGCCGTCGTCCTGGGCCTCGTGTACACGCTGGTCTGGGAGAACCTGTTCGGCACCCTCGTCTCCGGAGTGCGCACGCTGAGCGTCCAGCAGTGGGCCCTCGCGGTCGCCGACGAGGTGACCCGCGGCGAGGGGCTCGTCTCCTCCGAGGTGACGCTGCCGGTCGCGGCGGCCCTGCTGGCCGCGGTGACCGTCGCCGCCACCTGGTTCGCCGGGCGGAAGCTGCGGACCCTCACCCTGGCGGGCGAGGAGTAGGGGCCCGCCGGGGCCTCCNGGGGNCNGNNCGNGANNGCGGGTCGTGCGGGCCGGGCGGGATTACTGTGGGCCGCGGGCGCCACCGGCCCGCACGACCCGCACTCACACCCTGGGAGCAAGTCATGTCAGAACGCTTCGACGTCGTCGTGCTCGGAGCAGGCCCCGGCGGCTACGTCGCCGCGATCCGCGCGGCCCAGCTGGGCAAGCGCGTCGCGGTGGTCGAGGAGAAGTACTGGGGCGGCGTGTGCCTGAACGTCGGCTGCATCCCGACCAAGGCGCTGCTGCGCAACGCCGAACTGGCGCACGTCTTCACCCAGGAGGCGGAGACGTTCGGCATCCGGGTCGAGGGCCGGGTCTCCTTCGACTACGGCGAGGCGATCCGGCGCAGCCGCCGGGTCGCGGAGGGCCGGGTCAAGGGCGTCCACTACCTAATGAAGAAGAACAAGATCACCGAGTTCACGGGCCGGGGCACGTTCCTCGACGCGAACACCCTGCGGGTGGCCGGGGCGGACGGCTCGACCACCACGATCTCGTTCGACCACTGCATCATCGCGACCGGCGCCTCCACGCGCCTGCTGCCCGGCACGCGCCTCAGCGACCGCGTGGTCACCTACGAGGAGCTCATCCTCGACGAGGACCTGCCGGGCTCCGTCGTCATCGCGGGCGCCGGCGCGATCGGCATCGAGTTCGCGTACGTGATGCGCAACTACGGCGTGAAGGTCACGATCGTCGAGTTCCTGGACCGGCTGGCGCCGCTGGAGGACGAGGACGTCTCGGCGGAGCTCGCCAGGCAGTACCGCAAGCTGGGCATCGACGTCCTGACCTCCACGCGCGTGGAGACGATCGACGAGTCGGGCCCGCAGGTCCGCGTCACGGTCACGGGCAAGGACGGCGCGCAGCGGGTGCTGGAGGCCGACAAGGTCCTGCAGGCGATCGGCTTCGTGCCGAACGTCACGGGCTACGGCCTGGAGGCGACGGGCGTACGGCTCACGGAGCGCGGCGCCATCGACGTGGACGGCCGCTGCCGCACCTCGGTTCCGCACATCCACGCCATCGGCGACGTCACCGCGAAGCTCATGCTGGCGCACACCGCGGAGTCGATGGGCATCGTGGCCGCCGAGACGATCGCGGGCGCCGAGACGATGGAGCTCGACTACCCGATGATCCCGCGCGCGACGTACTGCCAGCCGCAGATCGCCAGCTTCGGCTGGACGGAGAAGCAGGCGCGGGAGAAGGGCTTCGACGTCAAGGTCGTCAAGTTCCCCTTCACCGCGAACGGCAAGGCGCACGGCCTCGGGTACTCGACGGGCTTCGTGAAGCTGATCAGCGACGCGAAGTACGGCGAGATCATCGGCGCCCACATGATCGGCCCCGACGTCACGGAGCTGCTGCCCGAGCTGACGCTGGCCCAGCGGTGGGACCTCACGGTCCACGAGGTGGCGCGCAACGTGCACGCCCACCCGACGCTGAGCGAGGCGGTGAAGGACGCCGTGCACGGCCTCGCCGGACACATGATCAACCTCTGAACGCCCTTCGCGCCGGTCCCCGGGCGGCCTCCCCGTCCGGGGACCGGCCCGGGTCCGGACCCCGGTCCGGGTCCGGGCTCAGCGGGGGAGCAGCCGCTCCAGGGCCACGGCGATGCCGTCCGCGTCGTTGGCCGCGGTGACCTCGTCGGCCACGGCCTTCAGCGCGTCGTGGGCGTTGCCCATGGCGACGCCGTGCCGGGCCCAGGCGAACATGGGGATGTCGTTGGGCATGTCGCCGAACGCGATGGTGTCCGCCGCCGTCACGCCCAGCCGGCGGGCCGCCAGGGAGAGACCGGTCGCCTTGCTGAGGCCCAGCGGCAGGATCTCGACTATGCCCGCGCCCGCCACGACGACGTCCACGAGGTCGCCGATCACCCGGCGCGCGGTGGCCGCCAGGGCGTCGTCGTCCAGGTCGGGGTGCTGGACGTACACCTTGTTCAGCGGCGCCGACCACAGGTCCGCCGGGTCCTCCAGGGGCAGGCACGGCAGCGAACCGCTCCGGAGCCGGTAGCCCGCACCGACCAGCATCTCGCCGTCCAGGCCGTCGCGGGCGGCGGCCAGCGCGGGCGGGCCGATCTCGGCCTCCAGCTTCGCCAGGGCGAGCGCCGCCAGCCGCCGGTCCAGCGTCACCGACGTCAGCAGCCGGTGCTCGCCCGCGTGGTAGACCTGCGCGCCCTGGCCGCACACCGCGAGACCCCGGTAGCCCAGGTCGTCGAGGATGTGGCGGGTCCAGGACACGGAGCGGCCGGTGACCACGATGTGCGCGGCGCCCGCCGCGGTGACGGCGGCGAGCGCGTCGCGGGTGCGCTGCGACACGGTCTCGTCGGGACGCAGCAGCGTCCCGTCGAGGTCCGTCGCGACGAGCCGGTAGGGGAAGGGGCTCACGTGGCCACGGGCTCCAGCAGCTCCCGTCCGCCGAGGTACGGCCGCAGGACCTCCGGCACGCGGACCGAGCCGTCGGCCAGCTGGTGGTTCTCCAGGATCGCCACGATCGTGCGCGGGACGGCGCACAGCGTGCCGTTGAGCGTCGCGAGCGGCTGGACCCTGTTGCCGTCACGCATGCGCACGGACAGGCGGCGGGCCTGGAAGCCGTCGCAGTTCGACGCGGAGGTCAGCTCGCGGTACTTGCCCTGCGTCGGGATCCACGCCTCGCAGTCGTACTTGCGCGAGGCGGACGCGCCCAGGTCGCCGCTGGCCACGTCGATCACCTGGAACGGCAGCTCCAGCGCGGTCAGCCACTGCTTCTCCCACTCCAGCAGCCGCCGGTGCTCGGCCTCGGCGTCCTCCGGGGCGACGTAGCAGAACATCTCGACCTTGTCGAACTGGTGGACGCGGAAGATGCCGCGGGTGTCCTTGCCGTACGTGCCGGCCTCGCGGCGGTAGCAGGGGGAGAACCCGGCGTACCGCAGCGGCAGCTTGTCGGCGTCGAGGATCTCGTCCATGTGGTACGCGGCGAGGGGCACTTCGGACGTGCCGACCAGGTAGAAGTCGTCCTTCTCCAGGTGGTACACGTTCTCCGCCGCCTGGCCGAGGAAGCCGGTCCCCTCCATGGCGCGCGGGCGGACCAGCGCCGGCGTGAGCATCGGGACGAAGCCGGCCTCGGTGGCCTGCGCGATCGCGGCGTTGACCAGGGCCAGCTCCAGCAGCGCGCCGACGCCCGTCAGGTAGTAGAAGCGCGAGCCGGAGACCTTCGCGCCGCGCTCGACGTCGATGGCGCCCAGCGCCTCGCCGAGCTCCAGGTGGTCCTTCGGCTCGAAGCCCTCGGCGGCGAAGTCGCGGATCGTGCCGTGCGTCTCCAGGACGACGAAGTCCTCCTCGCCGCCGACCGGGACGTCCGGGTGGACGAGGTTGCCGAGTCGGAGCAGCAGGTGCCGGGCCTCCTCCTCGGCCTCGTGCTGCTCGGCGTCGGCCGCCTTGACGTCGGCCTTGAGCTGCTCGGCCCGCTTGAGCAGTTCGGCACGCTCCTCGGGGGAGGCCTTGGGGATGAGCTTGCCGAGCGACTTCTGCTCGGAGCGGAGTTCGTCGAAGCGGACGCCGGACGACCTGCGCCGCTCGTCGGCGGAGAGCAGGGCGTCGACGAGGTCGACGTCCTCTCCACGGGCGCGCTGGGAGGCGCGGACACGGTCGGGGTCCTCACGGAGCAGGCGAAGGTCGATCACCCCTCCAGGCTACCGGTGCGCACCGCTCGGACCCCAACGAGTACCGCCCCTCCGTGAACGGATCTTTCCACCCTGTTCGCCGGTCTTGTTCACGATGTCGATGGAAAATGTGGATTCGCCGGCAAAGACGGCTTCGGGTGCGCGGCTTGTCCACAGAGATGGTCGAGTGAGGAAAAGTTATCCACAGGCTGTGTGGAAAGGGTGTGGACTTCGCGATCGACCTCTCCGACGGGCGGTATCGGGCCGGTTGCTCCTGCTCAAACCCTCTTCGGAGCCCCTTTCGGGTGGGAGCTCTTCCCTCTAAGGGGTTGATCGACGGAATTTGGGTGACGGGAGAGGGTGAAGTGATCCGTGGGGGGTGATGGAGCTTGTGACCGGATCAATCAATTTCGTCCACTTTTGGTGAGAGTGGAGAAGAGGCGAGGTGTCGACTTGTCCCCAGGACGCCCCCCTTCCCTGTGGATAACTCGGACGGCGTGGGGACACCTCAGTCGCCCCGGCCGTCCTGGCAGCGCGCCAGCCAGTCCGCCGCCGCGGTGAAGTCGGCGTCCGACGTACCGGGCCGAGGGGGCCGCACCTCGCCGGCCGCCACGCCCGCCCGCGGGTACGAGCCCAGGAAGCGCACCTTCGGGCAGATCCGCTTCAGCCCCATCAGCGCCTCGCCCACCCGCCGGTCCGCGATGTGCCCCTCGGCGTCCACCGCGAAGCAGTAGTTGCCGATTCCCGCGCCCGTGGGACGCGACTGGATCAGCATCAGGTTGACGCCGCGCACCGCGAACTCCTGGAGGAGCTCCAGCAGGGCGCCCGGGTGGTCGTCCCGGAGCCAGATCACCATCGACGTCTTGTCCGCGCCCGTCGGCGCCGCCGGCCGTGCCGGCCGGCCCACCAGCACGAACCGGGTCTCGGCGTTCTCCGCGTCGTGGATCTCCGTGAACAGCGCCTCCAGCCCGTACGTCGCCGCCGCGAACTCCCCGGCGAACGCCGCGTCGTACCGGCCCTCCCGCACCAGCCGGGCGCCGTCCGCGTTCGACGCGGCCGACTCCCACACCGCCTCCGGCAGATGGGCGCGCAGCCAGTTCCGCACCTGCGGCTGCGCCACCGGGTGACCGGTCACCGTCCTGATGTCGGCGGGTTTCGTGCCCGGCCGTACCAGCAGGGCGAACGCGATGGGCAGCAGCACCTCGCGGTGGATCACCAGCGGCCGGCCCGACGCCAGCTCGTCGAGGGTGACGGTGACCCCGCCCTCCACCGAGTTCTCGATCGGCACGAGCGCGCCGGCGGCCTCCCCGTTCCGCACGGCGTCCAGGGCGGCCGGCACCGACACCATCGGCACCAGCTCGCGCGTCGCGGCCTCCGGCAGCGTGCGCAGGGCCGCCTCGGTGAAGGTCCCCTCGGGGCCGAGGTAGGTGAATCGCGTGGCCGACATGCCGGTCACCCTAGTGCGCCCGGCCTGCCTCCCGCCGGTGCTTCCGGTCAAGGAGTCCCGCCGCCGTACCGGCCGCGCGCCGTCACGCCTCCAGCAGCCGCTGCCCCACGTACTCCCCGTCCGCCGGACCCCCGGGCACCGCGAAGAGGGCGCTCGACTCGTGCCGGATGAACGGGGACAGGGCGTCGCCCCGGTCCAGCTTCCGCTGCACCGGCACGAACGCCTTCCACGGGTCCGCCTGCCAGCAGACGAACAACAGGCCCGCGTCCGGCGTCCCGTCCGGGCCGATCCCGTCGTGGTACGAGAACGGGCGGCGCAGCATCGTCGCGCCGCCGTTCTGCTCCGGTGCCGAGATCCGCGCGTGGGCGTCGGCCGGGATCACCGGGCTGCCGTCCGGGCCGCGCCTGTCCAGGTCCGGCTCCGTTGTCTCCGTGCCGCCCGTGAGCGGGGCGCCGTCGGACTTGCGCCGGCCGATCACCGCCTCCTGGTCCTTCAGCGGGAGCTTCTCCCAGTCGTCGAGCAGCATCCGGATCCGCCGCACCACCGCGTAGGAGCCGCCGGCCATCCACGGCTGGGCCCCACCGGGGGCGACGAAGACGTGCCCGGCGAAGCCGGGGTCGGCCGGCTTCGGGTTGCCCGTGCCGTCGACCTGCCCCATCAGGTTGCGGGTCGTCATGGGGCGCGCGGTCGCGCCGGGAGAGCGGTTGAAGCCGTTCATCTGCCAGCGCACCCTCGCCGCCGCGCCCGCCTCCCGCTGGACGGTGCGCAGCGCGTGGAACGCGACCAGCGCGTCGTCGGCGCCGATCTGCACCCACAGGTCGCCGCCGGACCGCTTCGGGTCCAGACGGTCGGACGAGAACACCGGCAGCGGTTCCAACTGCTCCGGACGCCGCGCCGCCAGCCCCGTGCGGTCGAAGAAGGAGGCGCCGAACCCGAACGTGACCGTCAGGGAGCACGGGCCCGCGTCCCGCGCCACCCCGCCGTCGGTGTCGCCCGCCGGTTCGCCCGCCATCAGCAGTTCGGCCGCCGCCGACCACCGGCGCATCAGCGCGGCGGCCTCCTTGCGCCCCGAGCCCGGCGCCAGGTCGAACGCCACCAGGTGACCGCGCGCCTGCGGCGGCTGCACGATCCCCGCCTGGTGGGCGCCGCGGAACGGCACCCGCGCCGAGCCCACCGCCGTCAGCGCCGGCCCGCCGTCGCCGTCGTCGAGGGCCGCGTACCCGGCCGCGCCGCCGGCCGCGCCGAGCGCGAGCCCCGCCGCCCCGGCGGCGCCCACGGTGCCGAGGAGCCGGCGCCTAGAGATCTCCAGGTCGTCACTCATGTCGATTCAACCGATCTTCACGTTCTCTTCGATGGTGGTCTGGTCGATGTCGGACGTCCGCACCGTCACCCGGATGCGCCACTCCCCCGGCATCGGGAGCCGCACCGGGCGGGCTGTCCACCGGCCCGCGGCGTCCCGGTCGAGCACGGCCGGCAGCGGCCCGATGCCCTGCGCGTCGAGGGTGAACGACACCTTCAGCTCGGCCACGTCGCGCGGCCGCCCGTCCGGACCGTCGACGGCGATCCGGAGCGTGTTGCCCCCCGACCGGCCGGGGTCGAGGACCAGCCGCACGGTGCCGGTGCCGCCTCGGCCGCCGGTGTCGAAGGGCAGGCCGATGTCGACCGGCCGGTCCGGCACGGCGGTCGCGGTGGCGGCCCGCATCCGGTCGGCCCGCTCCTGGGCGCGGCCCGGTTCGGTCGTGGTGAGGGCGGTGGTCACCCCGAGGAGCACCACGACGACGGCCGTCTCGGTGAGTACGGAACGTCGCAGACCGGCCCGCGCCGGGTCGGCGTCGCGCGCGCGTCGCCGGCGGGCGACGGCGACGGCGGCCCGCTGCCGCGCGAGCTGAGCCGCGCGTACCGGATCGACGTCGCCGCGGGGAGCCGTGTCCGCCGCGTCCCGTGCCGTGTCCGCCCCGTCCCGCCCGGTGCCGTCGTCCTCCGCGTCCGCCGGGACGTCCGCCGGGACGTCCGCCGCCTCCGCGAGCCGCCGCGTCCAGCGCCGGGAAGCCAGGCCGAGGCCCAGCAGGACCACGACGAGCCCCACCTTCACCAGCAGCAGCCGCCCGTACGCGGTGCCGGTCAGCGCCGTCCACGTGCCGACCTGCCGCCACGACTGGTACAGCCCGGTCGCCGCCAGCACCACCACGCAGCCGAACGCCAGCCGCGAGTACCGGTGGACGGCGGCGCGGTCGACGGACGGCTCCCGGTACAGCGCGACGGCCAGCGTCGCCAGGCCGCCCAGCCAGCCCGCGACGGCGAGCAGGTGCAGCACGTCCAGCGGCATGGCGAGCCAGGTCTGCACCCCGGTCGACGCGTGCTCCGACAGGGCCCAGGTACCGGCGGCCCCGGCCGCGACGACCGTTCCGGCGGCCACCGGGACGATCGCCGCGGCCCGCCGTGCGCCCGGCCCTCCGCGCCGCGCGTACGGCCCGAAGAGCACCGCGAGGAGCAGCCCCGCCACCCCGGCGAGCAGCAACCGCGAGACGAGCGCGGCACCGGTCCCGGTGCCCAGCACCTCCCGCAGGACACCGGGGTCGAGGGCGTCGCCCGGCCCCCCCGNNCCCGGTGTACGGCCCGCGCAGCACCAGCAGCGCCAGGGTGGCCGCGGTGAACGCCGCCCAGCCGTACCCGACGAACCGCCGCACCGGCCGCGCGGACGCGCCGCGCGGCCAGCAGACGAGGACGAACGCGGAACCGCCCACCAGCACGACGAAACCCGCGTACGACACGTACCGCCCCACGTCGTACAGCAGGCCGACGGGCCCGCCCCCCGTCTCCTGCCGGGGCAGGACGACCTTCGTCTCGGACGGCCTGCCGATGGAGAAGCTGAACGCCCCGGAGATCGGGTGGCTGTCCGCCGAAACGGCCTGCCACGCCACGGTGTACGTGCCTTCCGGCAGGTCGTCGCGCAGATCCACGCCGTACCTGACGACCGAGCCGTCGCACAGGTCGCGCAGTTCCCCGCCGTCGGCGCGCCTGCCGCCCGGTTCGAGCACGCGGATGTCGTCGTCGCCGAGGGCGACCTGCTCGGAGAAGGTGAGCGTCACGCGCTGCGGCGCGGTGGCGACCACCGCCCCGTCCGCCGGGTCGCTGCCGGTCAGCACGGAGTGCGCCGACGCCGTGCCGGCCCCGGTGCCGAACAGCACCGCGGCGAGCAGCAGCAGGGCCAGGACCCGGTGCCCCCTCCGCCGGACCGGCGGACGGGGCACCGGGCGCACGGCTCCGGGGTGNGGGGGCGTTGGCCGTCATGGGGGGTCCTCGTCGCTCAGTGCCGTGTGCCGTCGTGCTGCCGCGACGGGTGCGGGCGGCCGTGTCCGCCGTGCGGCGCGTGCTCGCCGGGGTGCCGGGGATCGTGGGTCCTGTCCTCCACCGGGACCTCGACCTCGATCGGGCCGGACTTCTCGAAGCGCAGCTCGACCTTGATCTTGTCGCCCTGCTTGGGAAGGCGCTTCAACCCCATGAACATCAGGTGGTCGCCGCCGCGTTCCAGCCTCAGCTCGCCGTGTGCGGGCAGGTCGAAGGAGTCGACCTGCCGCATCCTGCGGTCCTTCGTCTCGTGCATCTGCACGTCGTCGGAGAGGTCGCTGGTGACGGACGTGAGCGTGTCACCGGCGTCGCCGGTGTTGGTGACGGTGAGGAAGCCGGCCGCCATGTCGGTGTTCACCGGCTCCGGGACGAAGGCTCCGCGGACCTCTGGGCGCGGCTCGCCGTCCGCCGGACCGGCGGAGGAGCAGCCGCCCAGCACCAGGCCGGCCAGGAGCGCGAACGCGGTGGAGAGCGCCGCGGTGCGGGTCACGGCTTCTCCCCGCGGATGAGTTCCGGCAGGTCCTCGGCGTACTGCTCGGCGGTGGTGTTCTCGCCGTAGACGACGTAGCCGCGGTCGGTCTTCGGAGAGAAGGCCATCACCTGCGCACCGTGCATGGAGACGACCTTCCCGTCCTTGTCCTTGGACGGCGGGTCGATGCCGATGCCGAGCCGGCGGGCGCCGGCCTGGATCTTGGAGAACTCGCCGCTGAGGCCGACGAAGTCGGGGGCGCCCGCGGACGGCAGCCACTTGGCGAGTTCGGCGGGGGTGTCGCGCTCGGGGTCGGTGGTGACGAAGACGACCTCCAGCTTGTCGCGGTCGGCCGCGGGCAGCCGTTTCATCGCCTCGGCGAGGTTGCTCATGGTCAGCGGGCACACGTCGGGGCAGTGCGTGTAGCCGAAGTAGACCAGGGTCGGCCTGCCCTTGGTGCGCTCCCGCAGGTCGTACGGCTTGCCGGTGGTGTCCGTGAGGACGAGGTCGGGCTTCTCGAACGGGCGGTCCAGCACCGTGCCGGGCTTTCCCGCGTCCGGTGCCACCGACACGTCGGCGACGGGGCCGCCGCTCGCGGCCGGGCCGGTGCCGCACGCGGACAGGGCGAGGGCCGCCGCGGCGGCGAGTGCCGCGGCGGCCGACCGGGTGCGCCGGGCCGTGCGACGGGGGCGCGTGGTGTCGAGGATGTCGCGCATCACGTGTTCTCTCACATCGGTAGGGGTGGTCGTCGGGGCTCAGGCGGAACGGCGGCGGGCCAGGGCGCCGTAGGCGATGCCCACGGCTCCGACCAGGATGCCGACGGCGCCGAGGACCCGGGCGGTGGTGTCGCTCGTGTCGGTGGAGGCCGCCGCGGTCTCCGCCTCACCGTCCGTCTCGCCGCCCGTCTCGCCGTCCTCGGCGGAGGTGAGTTCGAGGACGGGCGCGGGGGAGTCGGGCTCGGTTCCCCGCGGTTCCTCGATCCAGCGCACGACCTCCTTGTTGTCGTACGTCTGGAGGGCCTTGAAGACGAGCCGGTCGGTGTTCTCGGGCAGGCGGCCGAGCGACACCGGGAACTGCTGGAACTGGCCGGGCTCGATCTTCGAACCGCTCGCCGTCCAGGTGATCTTGGAAGGGGCCTCGGTGATCTTCTTGCCGTGCAGGTCCAGCGGGGTGGCGAGCCTGGTCTTCTCGACCTTGACGGTCCAGCCGGGGACGGGCTGCGGCATCACGGACGCCAGCGGGTGGTCCCGGTCCAGCGTGACCTCCAGCTTCACGGTGGAGGCGCCGTCCCGCTCGTTGGGGACCTTGAAGTTGACCGTCGCGTAGCCGCCCTTGGCGGCTTCGCCCTGCGGCTGGACGGTCACATGGGCGTGGGCGGCGGGGGAGAGCAGCAGGACGGACGAGAGGGCGGCACCGCCGACGAGGGCGAGACGCGAGGACGGACGGGTGACGTTCATGTCGGAACACTCCACGGGGGGAAGGACGTGAGGGCGCCGCGCGCACGGGCGCGGTGGCGTCGGTCCGGTCGCGGACACACCTCCCCGCGGGCGTCGCCCGACCCGCCGGGCACGCCGAGGACCGGGTGCGCCGAGAGGGCCGGGCCGGGGCACGCCGTCACGGGTGCCTCGGAGCAGGGGCCGGGAAAGCCGGACCGGATCAGGCCGGGACGAGCGGGGGGCCGCGCCTGACCACCGTGTGCTGGAGTGTCACGCCCGCCGGGGCCGGCGGGTCGTCTTCCCCGGCTCGCGCCGCCCGGAGCCCCGCCGCGAGCGGCGGCATCCCGGCGAACAGCGCCCGTACGAGGAGCAGGGCCGCACGAAGCGCCCGTACGAGCGTCTCCTCGGCGGCCTCGACGGCGCCCCGGGCCGTGGCTTCGGCCAGCCGGTGGAGCCGCAGCAGCGCCAGGTCGCCGCGGCGCAGCAGCCAGCCGACGGGAAGCGCCGCCAGCAGGTGCGCCAGGACCATCGACAGGCTCGGCAGGATCGGCGGATCCAGGGGGGCGGGCAGCGGACCGGCGGCCGCCGGATCGAGACCCGCTGTCGTCAGGATCCGGTGCGCCTCTTCGGGAGTGATCCGCTCCGTTGCTCCGTCGCCGCAGACCAGCCGGGCCGCGGCCCGGATCAGTGCGTCGTCCGCGGGCCCGCCGGCACGGGCGGCGTGTCCCTGCCCGATGCCGAAGACCGCGTGGAGGGCCAGCTGCCCGCCTGTCAGAGCCGCCGTGATCACCGGCAGCGAGCGTTCGCGCCCGCAGAGCGGAAGGGCGAGGACGAGGATGCCGGCGAAGCCGGTGCCCAGCGCCCACCAGGGAACGGCCGAGCCCGAGGCGAGGGAGTGCCCCACCGCGGACAGCACGACGCAGACCGCGGTGAACACCGCGGTCCTCAGCAGTCGTGACAGGGGGGAGGACATGGCCGGGCCATCATCCCACCAGGGTCCGGCGGCCCCGACGGCAGGTCCGGTACGTCTTCTTTGGTGCCGGTGTCCCGAAAGGGGACTCCGGTGCCCGGGCGTCCGGAGCAAACGGGTCCACTGATCGAGGGATCAGGCGTCGGCGCGGCGCTTATATGTCGCATACGGGGCAATACGTAACGGTACGTCGAGCCGCAGCCAGGAGGCTGGAGCATGAGCATCTGGTGGTCTCTCCATTTGCGGCGCGAGGCTGCGAGCGTTCCGCTCGCCCGGCGGCTCCTGCTCGGCACCATGGAGACCGCCGGAGTCGATCCGGACACCTCCTACGACCTTTCGCTGGCACTCGGCGAAGCCTGTGCCAATGCGGTGGAGCACGCCGGAGAAGGATCCGCCGAGTTCCGGGTGACGGCCTACCTGGACGGCGAGAAGTGCCGCATCGAAGTGGCCGACTTCGGCCCCGGCTTTCCCCAGGAACCGGTCTGCGTCATCACTCCGGAACCGGTGCCCGCCGACGCCGAGAGCGGACGCGGCCTGCGTCTGATCGAGGAACTCGCCGATCATGTCCACTTCGGGAACCGGGCGGGGCGGGGCGGCGCCGTCGTGTCCTTCGACAAGAACGTGAAGTGGCGAGCGGACGCGCCTCTGGCGCTGACGACCTGAGTCCGGCCCGGCGTTTCACGTGAAACACCGGGCCGTTTCACGTGAAACGTGGGCCCGTCCCGGTCCGTTCCACGTGAAACGTCGTGGGGAACCCGCCGGGCACCGAGGTGGCCGAACCCTCCGCAGGCATCAGCCCTTCAGGCTCGCCATCCATGTCTCGACCTCGTCGGACCGGCGCGGAAGCGCCTCCGACAGGTTCCGGTTCCCGTCCTCGGTCACCAGGATGTCGTCCTCGATCCGAACGCCGATGCCCCGGTACTCCTCCGGCACGGTCAGGTCGTCCGCCTGGAAGTACAGCCCCGGCTCGACCGTCAGGCACATGCCCGGTTCCAGGGTGCCGCCCGCGTACGCCTCGGTACGTGCCGCCGCGCAGTCGTGGACGTCCATGCCGAGCATGTGACCGGTGCCGTGCAGGGTCCAGCGTCGCTGGAGACCCAGTTCCAGGACCCGCTCGACCGGTCCCTCCAGCAGACCCCACTCGACGAGCTTCCCGGCGAGCACGCGCTGCGCGGCGTCGTGGAAGTCGCGGAACGCGGCACCCGGCCTGACCGCCGCGATGCCTGCCTCCTGCGCTTCGTAGACGGCGTCGTAGATCTTCCGCTGGAGGTCGGTGAACGTGCCGGAGATCGGCAGTGTCCGGGTGACGTCCGCGGTGTACAGCTCGTTGGTCTCGACACCCGCGTCCAGCAGGAGCAGGTCGCCGGAGCGGACCGGCCCGTCGTTGCGGACCCAGTGCAGGGTGCAGGCGTGCGGACCGGCCGCGCAGATGGAGCCGTAACCGACGTCGTTGCCCTCGACGCGGGCCCGCAGGAAGAACGTGCCCTCGATGTAGCGCTCGGAGGTCGCCTCGGCCTTGTCGAGAACCCTCACGACGTCTTCGAAACCGCGCGCCGTGGAAGCACACGCCTTCTCCAGTTCGGCGATCTCGAAGTCGTCCTTGACGAGCCGCGCCTCGGAGAGGAAGACCCTGAGCTCCTCGTCCCGCTCGGCGTCGGTCCTGCCGTCGAGGATCTTCTCGACGCCCGCGTCATAGCCGCGCACGACACGCACCGGGCCGGTGGCCCCGCTCAGGCCGGGCAGCTCGCGCACATCGCGGGTGGGAATGCCGTACAGGGTGGCGGCCTCACTCAGCGAGTGGCGGCGGCCCACCCACAGCTCGCCGTGGCCGGACAGCCAGAACTCGCCGTTCTCCCGGTCGGAACGCGGCAGCAGGTACAGCGTCGCGTCATGGCCCTCGCCGCCGGCCCTCGGCTCCAGCACCAGGACACCGTCCTCGGTCTGGTTGCCGGTGAGGTACGCGTACTCGGTGGCGGCGCGGAAGCGGTACTCCGTGTCGTTCGCGCGCGTCCTCAGGTTGCCCGCGGGGATCACCAGGCGCTCGCCGGGGAAGCGGGCCGAGAGCGCGTCGCGGCGTGCGGCCGTATGGGCGGCCTGGGCGATCGGCTTCAGGTCGCGCAGCCCGGTGTCGGCCCAGCCCGACTTCATGTTCTCGGCGAGTTCGTCGGAGACGCCCGGGTACAAGCCGTTCTTGCGCTGCTCGATCGGCTCCTCACCGCTGTCCGGGGTCTGCGCAGTGAGCTCATCGGCCACGGGTCCGCCTCCTTCGGTACTGACACTGGACCCCTGCCCGAGTCGAGAGCCCGGGGTACCACCATCGTACGGGTGTGTGGGAAGACGCCCCAGGTGAGGCGGTTCGTCCGCCGTCCCGCTCCGGTCCTAGGCGAAGCAGGCGGCGAGCACGGCGACGTCCTCGCCGCCCCGCCCCCCGGCATGCACGAGGCGCAGCACGTGGTCCGCGACCTTCCCCGGGTCAGCCCGGTCGGCTCTCGGCACGCTCGCCGCCGCGGCGTGCAGCAGGACGGAGGCGCGATCGGCGGAGCCGCCGATCCGGCGCAGCAGGCCGTCCGTGTAGAGGAGCACCGTCTCCCCGGGCCGCACGTCGAACTCCACGCTCGGCGCCTCCCAGCAGGCGAGCATGCCCAGCGGTGCCGACAGGGACGTCTCGACGTACTCGGTGCGCCGGTCGCCGACGATCAGGGGCGGCGCGTGCCCCGCACCGGCCAGGGTGATCCTCCGCCGCGCCGGTTCCGCGTAGGCGAACAGGGCCGTGGCGGACCGCGCGGGTTCGGTGAGCCGCAGCAGCAGTTCCAGGTCGGACAGCACGGCGACCGGGTCCTCGCCCTCCATCACGGCGTACGCCCGGAGGGAGGCGCGCAGCCGTGCCGTCGCCGCCAAGGCGTCCGGCCCGGTGCCGGACACGGACCCCACCGCCAGGCCCAACGCGCCCTCCGGCAGCGGCAGGGCGTCGTACCAGTCGCCGCCCTGCGCCCCGGCGACGCGGCGCGCCGCCAGACGGACGCCCGGGAGGTACGGCAGCCGGACGGGCAGCAGTTCCTTGGTGAGGGCGGTGAGTTCGACGCGTCCGCGCTCCAGTTCCCGGAGCCGGGCCAGGTGCTCGGAGGCGTACCGCCCGTAGAGGCCGACGAGGTGACGGCGGTGCCCGTCGGGCTCGGCCGGCTCGTCGTACAGCCAGACGGCGGCACCCAGCCGGCCGTCCTCCTGGGCGGTGAGCGGCAGGGCGTAGCTGGCGGCGAAGCCGAGGCGGGCGGCGACCTCGCGGTGACGGGGGTCCAGGCGCTCGTCACCGGGGATGTCGGGGACGGCGACGGCGCCGGGGATGCCGNGCGGGGGGGCCACCGGGTCTGGCTCTTATACACAGGCGGTGCGTGGTCCGGGGGCGACGGCCGGGGGTCGGGGAGCGGACCGCCGGGCAGGCCGTCGAGGATGCGCCCGTGGGGGGTGGCGCTGCGGGGAAGGGTCTCGATGGTGCCGAGGTCGGCGTGGGCGAGCCCGAGCCCGACGGTGGCGGTCGGCCCCTGTCCGTCGGCCGGTTCGAGGACGGCCATGCCGCGCCGGGCTCCGACGAGGGCCGCACCGGCGCTCAGCAGTTCCCGGAGCGCCTCGTCGAGGGTGCGCGTACGGGCGAGGCGCTCGGCGAACCGGTGAAGGTCCGTCAGGTCCGACACCCGGTCCGCGAGCCCGTTCAGGTTCGGGGCATCGGGTTCACAAGCCGCAGCGGGGATACCCGGGAGGGACGAGGCAGTGTGGGCGGGGGAAGGAACCACTGAACCGATTCCGGCCACTTTCGGCAGGCGGGGGACACTCATGGCAGTCGGCTTCCCGACTGCTCCCCATCGCTCAACAGCATCGCAAACCCCCATGTCAATCCGCATGTCGTGATGCCTGCCACCGCTGCATCCAGATGTACACGTACACGTAAGGAGATGTCCAGCATTGTCCGGTGAGGGGCGTGGTGTCCGTCTGATATCGAACTTGGCTGAAAAACAGTCTCTATGGAGAGGATTTGCGGTCGACTGAGCGCGTTCGACCAGGGGTGCCGCCCCGAACGACATCCGGTGGGTCCGGGGCCGCGTCCTCGGCGGACGGGATGCGTCGTCGGGGTCGGGGAGGCCGGAGCGGTCCCGGAACTCCGCACGGGTCCTGGCGTCTTCTCCGCCGGGAGCGCACGGCCCCGGCGCGAGCGGCGTCCTGAGCACGCCGTTCTCCAGCGGCCGCTCGACGGGCCCGGCCGATGTCGGCTCCCGGCGGTATTGTCCGACCGCTCGGCATCCCTGCCGGCGGCCCGGGTGGCGCTTCGCCGCCCCGTACGCACAGTGAACTGACGCACACCTGTTGTGATGTGGACCTCGGCGTTCAACGGAAAGGAACGAGCGCTCATGCGCGAGATCCTCGGAATGCGGCGCAGGCTCCGGTTCGGGCGCAAGAAGGGACCGGCCCTCCTCGACGCGGCGCTGCACTGCGCCACCGAATGGCACTGGCCCGTGCTCCCCGGTGTGGGACTCGAAACGGCCGAGACGACCAGGACGACCAGGACGGCCTGGACGGCCTGGACGACGAAGACCGGCAAGGTGGTGGGCGGCTCCGGAGGGCCGGTGCGCGCCTGTGCCTGCCCCGACCCCGACTGCGTCGTCCCCGGCGCACACCCCTTCGACCCCGGGTTGCTCGCGGCCACCGCGGACCCCCGGATGGTGCGCTGGTGGTGGACGAACCGCCCCGACGCACCCGTGCTGCTCGCCACGGGCGGGCGCGCCCCCTGCGCGGTGAGCCTTCCGGGCACCGCCGCGGCCCGCGCCCTGACCGTCCTCGACCGGCGCGGGCTGCGGATCGGGCCCGTGGTGGCGACCCCGACGCGCTGGTCGCTGCTGGTGGCGCCGTACTCCCTGGAAAGGCTGGGTGAGCTGCTGTACGCGAAGGACTGCGTGCCGAGTTCGCTCCGTTTCCACGGCGAGGGCGGGTACCTGGTGCTGCCGCCGTCGCAGACGGGTGCGGGCGGGGTGCGCTGGGAGCGGCCGCCCGCGCCGGGCGGTTTGTGGCTCCCGGACGTGGAGGCGGTCGTGGACGCGCTGGTCGAGGCGAGCACGGGCGCCCCGGACGGCGGCAGTCGGCTGCGGTACTGAGCGGTGGCGGCACGCCGGGCCGCGGACACGAGTCGGTCCGCGGCCCGGCGGGCCACCCGTACGGAGGCGGGGCCCGTCTCGGGAGGACGGGCGCGCTTCCCCCGGGCACACGCCTCCCACCGGAATTCCGCCGTCGGGCAGCGCGGCGGGCCGGACGGGACGGCAGAGGGCCCGGCCGCGGTCCGGCTCGGCGCCGCCGCGACCACCACGCCGACTCCGGCCGCAGGACCTCCGCACGGACCCGGCCCGTCGGCGGATACGCTTCCGCATCCGCCCCGTTCGTCCCTCGCGGAACCTCCGTCCCGGCCGTACGTCCGGCTCCGCCGTTTTTCTGGCCGAAACCGACGGCAGTCCGAAGGGGTGGTCCTCATGGTGCGGTGCGGTTCCGCCCGCCATTTCCGGGCGGGGACGAGGCGCGGGCGTGCGCTTCCGCCGACGGGAGCCGGCGCGCGGGCGCGGACGGTGGCAGGCGGTACCGGGGGCGAAGCCGTGCGCTGCTCCGGGCACGGCCGGCCGCACCGCGCGCGGTCCCGTGCCGGGGGCGGCCCGGCATCCGCGAAATCCCACGTGACGGCGGTGCCGGTGAAATCGGTGACCGCGCGGCGGCCGTGGAGCCGTCGGAGCGAAGACCGGGAAAGCCGTTCGTCACCGATGCCGGGGGCGACCATCCGCAGGGGCGGACGGGCCGGGAGGAGTACCGCTATCGGAAGAACCGATCCTGCGGAAATGCAAGAACCCGACCGCTGGCGACGGGGGATGCACCAGCGGCCGGGCCTCCAGAACGGTAACAAGAGATCGGTGTTTCGCAAATTCGATCTCTCTTATTCGGACAGCCGTTTTATCGAGGGGCGGGGATTCGGCGGGGATTCGGTTCCGCAAGCCGTCGGGACCCGTCACCGGGGCGGTGCCACCGCCCGCCGGGACCTCAGCTGAGGGTGACCTGACGGTTGGTGAGCCCGCCGCGCGCCCGCCGCTCCTCCGCCGTCAGCGGCGCATCGGACGCCAGCGCCCCCGCGAGCCGCTCCGCGAACCCGGCGGCCGGCTTCTCGCAGTCCTCCGCCGTCATGCCGCTCGGCAGGTCCCACACCGGCACGACCAGGCCGTGGGCCCGGAACGACCCGACGAGACGCGTGCCCTCACCGAGCGAGGACGCCCCGGCGGCGTGCAACCGGGCGAGCGCGTCGAGCAGCTTCTCCTCCGGGTGGGGCATGACCCAGCGCAGGTGGTTCTTCTCCGGCGTCTCGCACCAGTACGCGGCCTCCGCGCCCGGCAGCCGCACCGTCGGGATCGCGGCGGTGTTGGCCCGCTCCAGCGACGCGGTGACCTCGGGTGACGCGGCTTCCGCGGACTCGGGCACCCAGAATTCGAAGCCCGTGTGGACGACCGGCTCGAATCCCGCCTCCGGGTCGAGGAGGTCCTGGAGGCGCGGCCCCTGCGCCGGCACCCGGCGCGCGGGCACCGGCGTACCGGGCTCGGCCTCCAGCGCACGCCGGAGCGTGTCCGCCAGGTCGCGGCTCAGGTCACCGGAGGACGTGTCGTTCTGCAGTGCCAGCAGTACGGAGCCGTCTTCGCGGCGCAGCGCGGGCCACGCCATCGGCAGGACGGTCGCGAGCGTGACGGACGGGACGCCCTCGGGCAGTCCGCCCTTCAGGCGCAGCGGCGCGGTCGCGGCCGGCACCAGCTCGCGCAGCGCCACCCAGTCGCACTCGCCGGCCAGACCCTCGAACGGGCGCTGCACGAGTTCGGTCACCGCGTGCGCGGCGGCCCGCCCGTGGCAGGCCTTGTAACGGCGGCCCGAACCGCACGGGCAGGGTTCGCGGGCGCCGACGACCGGTACTTCCCCGTCCGTCACCTGCGGTGCGCCGGCGGCCTTCTTCTGGGGGCGCTTCTTGGCCATGCGTGGGTCTCCCGATGGAACGCGGTCGTCTGTCGGCCGCGAGCCTAGCCGCACGGGAGGGCGGCGGGCGTCAGTCCGTGTCCTCGTACCCGCCGAGGAACCCCGCCCCGCCCGGCGGAGGCGCCGTGTTCGCGACCGCGCCCGTCCGGGAGCCCGCCCTGCCGGGCGCGCGCAGGTGGCGCGCGCCGTTCACCCGGGGGAGGGGCCCGCCGGCGGAGCCGTCGCGCCGGCCGGCGGCGCGTGCGGTGGTGCCCTCGTGGCGCGGTGGCGCCTCTCCCATGAGGGCCCACACCGTGACCTCGCCGGACGCGCTGTCGCGTACCCCCCAGTCCCGGGCGAGCGCGTCGATGATGTTGAGTCCCCGGCCGCCGCGTGCGGTGACCGAGGGCGTGGACGGGACCGGCCGGGTGGGGCCACCGCCGTCCGTCACCTCGACGGTCAGGGCACCGTGGACGTCGATCCGCCAGGCGGCCCGGACGGCTCCCTCGCCGATCCCGGCGGCGTCCAGCGGCCTGCCGTACCGGCAGGAGTTGCTGAGCAGTTCGGAGAGGACCAGCACCGCGTCGTCGACGACCGCCTCCGGGACGCCGCCGCGCCGCAGCTGCTCCCGCATGCGGCGCCTCGCCTCGCCCACGCCCGCAGGGCCGTGGGGTACGGCCATGCTCGACGACGTCGGCACTCCCTGTGCCACCACCAACGTCACCCCCGAGACCTCCTTCGCCCCACGCCACGGTGTGAATGCCCCTCCGGCCCGGGCCGGAAACCGGCCGATCCGCGCACGGCGGCACATCCGGCACGATCCGCCGCGCGCCGGGCGCACCGGAGCGCTGCCGCCGCTACCGGGGCGCGCGGCCCAGTTGGGCCAGGACCCGGCCCGGGCGGTTGGTGATGACGGCGTCCACTCCGAGGCGGGCGCAGAGGTCGACGTCCTCGGGGGCGTCGACCGTCCACACGTGGACCTGGAGCCCGGCGTCGTGGAGGCGCTGCACGTACGCGGGGTGGTTCCGGACGATCCGGATCGAGGGCCCGGCGATCCGGGCACCGCCCGGGAGGCGGCCCTCACGCGGCCGGGGCGCGACGAACTGCGTGAGGTAGACGGTCGGGAGGGCGGGCGCGAGCGCCGTGACCCGTTGCAGCGACCGGGGCGAGAAACTCATGACCCGCACGGCCGACTCGGCGGGCGCCGGAGGGTCGGCGAGGCCGAACCGGCGCAGCAGCCGGACCAGCCGTTCCTCCACCCGGCCCGCCCAGCGCGTGGGGTGCTTCGTCTCGACGGCGAGCTCGACGCGCCGGCCCGCGTCGACGACCAGCTCCAGCAACCGCTCCAGGGTGAGGACCGAGGTGTACTCGGGTCCTTCCCAGTCCGGGCTCTCGCGGCTGTCCTTCCACGAGCCGAAGTCGAGGGCGGACAGGTCGGCCAGTTCCAGGCCCGAGACGGCGCCGCGCCCGTTGGAGGTGCGGTTCACGCGGCGGTCGTGCACGCAGACCAGATGGCCGTCCGCGGTGAGCCGCACGTCGCACTCCAGGGCGTCCGCTCCGTCCTCGATCGCCTTCACGTACGCGGCGAGGGTGTGCTCGGGGGCTTCCTCGGAGGCGCCCCGGTGGGCGACGACTTGGGGGCTGTGCCTGCGTGGGTGGGTCACCGCGTCATGGTGCCACCGTTCGCCCGGCGGGTGGGGACCGGTCGGAGGCCGGCTCCGGCCGCGCGGATTCGCGTCCGGATTGTCGGAGATAAAGGAGAGGAGGCGAAGGCGCGGGTCCCGCTTACAGTGGCCTGACGAGCGGTAGGAAAAGCTGGGGGCGGAGACTGCACGGCGGGTTCGTGCCGATACGACGACGTGGATACCGAGGAGAACGAGCTGTGAGCACCGAGAACGAGGGCACTGCGGTTCCGTCCGCCCCCGACGCCCCGTCCGCGTCCGCTCCGGAGGGCGCCCCGGCGAAGCCCACGGCGTCCGCGCCCCCTCCCGGAGACGCGGGGCGGACGCCGGAGGGGACGCCGAGCGGGGCACGGGAGCAGGACCCCACCGTCCCCGCGGCAGGTCCGTCCGGGACCCCCTACCCCAAAGNCCCCACNCCCGNCCGCGCCGCCCGCCGGGCCGTACGGGACGCCGGGCGGCGCCCATGCGGCCCAGGCGTACGCCCACGGTCCGGCGGGCGGCCCCGGTGACCAGTGGCACGCGCATCCCGCCGTTCCCGCCGCGGTCCCGCCGCCGCGCAGGCGCTCCGGCGGGCTCGTCGCGACGATGCTGGCCGCCGCCCTGGTGGCCGGGGGCGTCGGCGGCGGCATCGGGTACTGGGCGGCGGAGCGCAACGACGGCGCGAGCACCTCGACGACGGTTTCCGCCGGCGACACGCCCGCGAGCTTCAAGCGCGAGCCCGGCACGGTCGCGGCGGTCGCCTCCAAGGCCCTGCCGAGCGTCGTCACGATCGAGGCGAAGGCCGCCGGTTCGGACGCCGAGGGCGGCACGGGCGGCACCGGCACGGGCTTCGTGTACGACCGGGAGGGCCACATCCTCACCAACAACCACGTGGTGGCGTCGGCGGCCGAGGCGGGCACGGTCACGGCGACCTTCTCGGACGGCAGGAGGTTCGACGCCGAGGTGGTCGGCCGGGCCCAGGGGTACGACGTGGCCGTGCTGAAGCTCCGCGACGCCCCCGAGGGTCTGACGCCCCTGCCGCTGGGCGATTCCGACAAGGTGGCCGTGGGCGACCCGACGATCGCGATCGGCGCGCCGTTCGGCCTGTCCAACACGGTGACGACCGGCATCATCAGCGCGAAGAACCGTCCGGTCGCCTCCGGCGACGGCTCCGGCGGCAAGAACTCGTACATGAGCGCCCTCCAGACGGACGCGTCGATCAACCCCGGCAACTCCGGCGGCCCCCTCCTGGACGGCCGCGGCGCGGTGATCGGCATCAACTCCGCCATCCAGTCGCCCGGTTCGGGCGGGCTCGGCCAGTCCCAGGCGGGCTCGGTGGGCCTCGGCTTCGCGATCCCGGTCAACCAGGCGAAGAACGTCGCCGAGCAGCTCATCAAGACGGGCGAACCGGTCTACCCCATGATCGGCGCGACGGTGGACATGTCGGAGGAGGGCGAGGGCGCCACGATCGTCGAGGAGGGCACGGGCGGCACGCCGTCGATCACCCCGAACGGCCCCGCGGCCAAGGCCGGTCTGCGTCCGGGCGACGTGATCACCCGCTTCGGCAACCGCATCATCGACAGCGGCCCGACGCTGATCAGCGAGATCTGGACCCACCAGCCCGGCGACACGGTGCCCCTGACGTACAAGCGCGGCGGCCAGGAGAAGCAGGTCCAGGTCACCCTCGGCGAACGCAAGGGCGACTGACCCCGCCGTTCCCTCCCGGTCCGCGGCTCCCCGGCGGGGGTCCCCGGTACGGAGCACCCGCCCGGCGCGGCGGGCGGCGGGCACCGGTCGGCGGGGGACCCGGACGGGTCCGGCGGCCGGGCCTTCCGCCCGGTGGCCGCCGNNNNCGCCGGGNCNNCCGCGGCGCGGGACCGGTCGGCGGCGCCGCGGCGGGACCGGTCGGCGGCGCCGCGGCGGGACCGGTCGGCGGCGGGGACGTGGCGCCCGTCCCCGCCGGTCAGGAACGCGCGCGGGCGGCCGGGTCGTTCAGGCAGAGCGCGATGTTGCGGACCGCGGCGGTGAGCTCCTCGATCACCCGGGCCGCCTGCTCCGCGTTGTGGAAGGCCGGGCGTTCGGCGAGGGAGAGCCCCAGTTCCTCCGCCGCCCGGAGGGCCATCCCGGCGCTCTCGGCGGCGGGGACCGCGGTGGGCGTCTCGGTCGCCGGAGCGGGTCCCGGCGCGGCCGGGTGGGTCGGTGCCGCCGGGTCCGCCGCGGGCACGCCGGAGGCCGCGGACGCCTGGTGGGCGGGCCGGTGCGCCGGCTCGGGGTCGGCCGGGACCGTGCCGTTCGGCCGGCCGTGCGGGGGGACGTCCGGCGCGTTGCGCGTCCGGGGCAGTACGAACTGCTCGAAACCCGGGAACGCCGGGGTGGCGGAGTGCCCGGAGGAACGCGGGTCGTACTCGGCCTGCCACTGCACGCGGTAGCAGTCGACCTGGTCGGCGCAGGCGGTGCGGGCGTGGAAGACGGCCGTGTCCTCCCCGAGGTCCGGGTACCAGAGGTTCGGGCCCGGGAAGCGCACGGTCCGCATGCGCGGCCTGATCGGCTCGGCGCACCCCATGCAGCAGTACTCCGGCACCATGAGCGGGATGCCGCCGTTCTGCTCCGGCCAGCGGGGGCCGCCCTCCCACCGGTACTCCCCGTGGCGGCAGGGCGGCAGCTCGCCGCAGGCCCGGCAGACGGCGTAGTGCTCGGGGAGGACCTGCCAGTCGTGGCTGGCGGGGGCGCACCAGTGCTTCGGGGTGGACCGGGGCAGGTTCTCGTTGCGCAGCACCAGGATCACCGGGCGCTTGTAGAACTCGGCCCGCTCGGGGGCCGGTTTGACCGCCTGGTTGTTGGCCCGCCGCAGCTCGTTGGCGTGCCACCACAGCTCCACGTGGTCGCGCCACGCCTTCTCGTAGGAGTCCGGCCACCGGTCGCCGGTATAGCCGTTGATCTCCAGGATCCGCCACGCCTGCCGGTCGAGTACCACGATGGAGCCGGCCCGCAGTCGCATGTGCGTTCCGTTGTCACCCTCGTCCGGCCAGTCGTGCCGGCCGATACGGGTGGGCTGGTCTGGGAGCCACCTGCGAACCTGCATGTCATGCTCCTCGGCAACGAAACTTCATAGTTTCAACTGGGGCAGTTGGCAACATTCTGAACAATCAGGACGTTTACGCCCGTGTAGACACGCGCACGCTGCTGGTCGAAGACGACCGGAAAGATGTTTCAGGGTGTCGCTTCTTTTCGGAAACGCCTTTGTTCCGAGGGTTTTTCACTCCTTGAGCGCTCATCGGACCTGATCCGCGGCAACCTTCGGGAAGGCGGCCCCCTACCCCGCTCCCCGGGCCCGACGCTCACCCGTACGCATGATGCTGCTTCGTGTACCGCCACCCCGTACGTGTGCATCGACCCGTGTGTTCGCCCCGGAACGCCGGATAGCGGCATGCCCGCGGCCTGCGGACGTGGTAGCNGGGGGGGTCGGGCCTGTCTCCTATACACATCATACGACGGGTGGGGGTGGCGGGGCGCCGCCGCCTCCCATGACCACTGCCGCCGTCGTCCGTCACGTTCGCTGCTGCCGGACCGGGGGACAGCTCAGGTCGGTAACGAGGGGCGGTGAGGAGCCGTCGTGTCGCACCTCGCGTGCCTACCCCCGTTCGTTCCACGGGGCCGTGCCCGCGTCGGCCGCGGGTCCCGCGGTGGCCGTCTCGTCCGGCTCCGTTCCTGGGGCCCCTCCTGCGGCCACGGGCCCGGCGGACGTTCTCGCCGTGGGGCGGAGGGAGGAAACGGGCGTGGAACATGTCATAGGAGAGGTCCCGCTCCACGGGCCTCGGAAGCCGGCGTATCCCTGGGTCCCGGATGCGGCGTGTTCGCTCGATGCCGCTTTCTTTTCGGTTTCGACCGGCACTGATCCACGGATCGAGCCCGGGCGGATGTGCCGACGCGCGGAAGCCATAGGACGCCATGGACGCGGAGCCCGTGGGAGCGATCGGGGCACAGGGCTGTGAACCTCGGTGGTCGGCGGATGCGGGGGAGACCGCCGAGGCGTGCCGGCGGCGGATGGGGAACGTCCCGCCCGGTGACGCACCCGGAGCGGGGGTGTGTGCCGCCGCATCGGTTACGAGCCGTTCCGGCGCAGGACGCTCGGGTCGCGTGATGCCCACTTCCGGCCGAGGGGCACACGGCGGCCCTCCCCACCTCGGAGACGCACCTCGGCCACGAGGCACGGTGGCGAACCGTCCCCGTGAGGTCAACAGGATTCCCGCGCAGGGAAGTTCGCCGCGGCTCCCTGGCACCCCGCGCCACTGCTCCCCGGGCCCCCTCACCCCGTTCCTCACGCCGACCGGTGCGCGCCCACGCCCGCCGGGCAGCCGGTAGTCTGTAGCCCGCTCCGCAGCGACACGGGGCGAAGGTGGGTTGCCCGAGCGGCCTAAGGGAACGGTCTTGAAAACCGTCGTGGCGCGAGTCACCGTGGGTTCAAATCCCACACCCACCGCCCTGCGCATGGCCCTCGACCGGTCGAATGGTCCGGGGGCCATGCGCATGTCCGGACAGCGTGACGGTCCGATGCGCCGCGTGACTTCCCGTTGGACCAGGCAGGTGAGGGGTGCGGTGATTGCCGGGGGGCTGAGTCTCCTTGCCCTGCTGTTTCGGCCGGAGTGTGGCCCCCATCGGAGGTCCGGCCGGTGACGGGTCTGGGCGGATGAGCCGTTCCGTCGTCTTCGGCGCGGCTTCCGTTGCGTTCTGGTTCTGCTGCCCGTTCTGGATGCTCGTCTGGGCGCTGGCCCTGCCGCTCGGCTTCACGGGCCTCGTCCTGGGTGCCGTCGAATACCGCGCTGCCGCACGGCAGGGCGTCAGCCGTGCGCAGCCCCTGGCCGGTCTGGCGCTCTCGTCCCTGGGTACGGCGGCGGCCGTTGCGTACGCGCTCTTCGTATCCGCCCATCCGGACCTGCCGATTCAGGAGTAGGCCGGCGGAACGGCCTCGGAGTGGAACTGCTCCGGGGTGAGTGATCATGATCCCGCGGGGTTCCGGTAGGGCTTCGTCCCGAGGTGCGGGGCGAGGCGGGGATCCGGTGGCACGTACAACAGCGCGGGAGGTTCCGCGTCCCGCCCGTGCTCCGGGACTCGGGTCGTACGGCCGCCTCCTCCCCCCACAGGAGGTGGGGCCCGCGCCACCCCTACGACCTGAGGGGGACACCGTTTCGGGACCTGGGGGCGATCCCCCGGCGGGCGCCCGCTCCTAGCGTGGTCGCATGACCGCGACTACTGGCTCCTTCTGCGCCGGAGCCCGCACGGCCACCACCGCTTATCCGTCCTTCTCCTCCTACGTGCGGGCACGGGGACCACTCCTGCTGCGTACCGCCCGTTCGCTCACCGCCAACCCGAGCGATGCCGAGGACCTGTTGCAGACCGCCCTCACCAAGACGTACGTGGCCTGGGAGCGCATCGAGGACCACCGTGCCCTCGACGGCTATGTGCGCCGCGCCCTCATCAACACGCGTACGTCGCAGTGGCGCAAACGCAAGGTGGACGAGTTCGCATGTGACGAGCTGCCCGAGCCGTACGGCGCGCCGGGGTCCGACCCGGCCGAGCGGCAGGCCCTGCACGACGCGATGTGGCGCGCGGTCATGCGGCTCCCCGACCGGCAGCGCGCCATGGTCGTCCTCCGGTACTACGAGGACCTCAGCGAGGTGCAGACGGCGGCGGTGCTCGGGGTTTCCGTGGGCACGGTCAAGAGCGCCGTCTCCCGTGCGCTCCGCAAGCTCCGGGAGGATCCGGATCTCACGCCGGCACGGTGAGGAGAGCGGCGTCCGTGCGGAGACGGAGACGCGGTGGACCGGGTGCCCGTGCGCGTCGTTTCACGTGAAACCGCGTTCTCCCGGATGACCGGGTGCCCGCGCGGGGGTTTCACGTGAAACCGCGTTCCCACGGATAGTGACACGGCGCTCGGTACGTGCGCAGAATCGCCGGATCGCATCGCCGCGTGGCGAGCGCCCATCTGGAGGACGCCGTGCTGAGCACCATGCAGGACGTACCGCTGACTGTCACCCGTCTCCTCCGTCACGGGATGACGATCCACGGGAAGTCGGAGATCACCACCTGGACCGGAGGGCCGGAACCGCGCCGCCGCAGCTTCGCCGAAGCCGGCGTCCGGGCCTCACGGCTGGCCGGCGCCCTGCGCGACGAACTCGGGGTCGTCGGTGACGACCGGGTCGCGACCTTCATGTGGAACAACGCCGAACACGTCGAGGCGTACCTGGCGGTTCCCGCCATGGGCGCCGTCCTGCACACGCTCAACCTGCGCCTGCCCGCCGAGCAGCTGATCTGGATCGTCAACCACGCCGCCGACCGGGTGGTCCTGGTCGACGGATCCCTCCTGCCCCTCCTCGCACCGCTCCTGCCGCACCTGCCGACGGTCGGGCACGTCGTCGTCTCCGGCCCCGGTGACCGCTCCGTCCTCGACGGCTCCGCTCCGCGCGTGCACGACTACGAGGAACTGATAGCGGGCCGTCCGGACGCCTTCGACTGGCCGGAGCTGGACGAGCGCAGGGCGGCAGCCATGTGCTACACCTCCGGCACCACCGGGGACCCCAAGGGCGTCGTCTACTCCCACCGCTCCGTCTACCTGCACTCGATGCAGGTGAACATGTCCGAATCCATGGGCCTCACCGACCGCGACACGACCCTCGTCGTCGTCCCGCAGTTCCACGTGAACGCCTGGGGCCTGCCGCACGCCGCCTTCATGAGCGGGGCGAACATGCTGATGCCGGACCGCTTCCTCCAGCCCGCCCCGCTCGCCGAGATGATCGAGAAGGAGCGGCCCACGCACGCCGCCGCCGTCCCCACCATCTGGCAGGGTCTCCTCGCCGAGGTGACGGCGCGCCCCCGCGACCTCTCCTCCCTGGCCGACGTCACCATCGGAGGCGCCGCCTGTCCGCCCTCCCTCATGGAGGCGTACGACGGACTGGGCGTCCGCGTCTGCCACGCATGGGGCATGACGGAGACCTCCCCGCTCGGCACCATGGCGTTCCCGCCGGCCGGCCTGTCCGACGAGGAGGCGTGGCCGTACCGCGTCACACAGGGCCGTTTCCCGGCCGGTGTCGAGGCGCGGCTGACAGGTCCGGCGGGCGAGGTGCTGCCGTGGGACGGGGAGTCGGCCGGTGAGCTGGAGGTCCGCGGCCCGTGGATCGCGGGCGCCTACTACGGCGGTGCGACGGGCGAGCCGCTGCGCCCCGGGGACAGGTTCAGCGAGGACGGCTGGCTGAAGACCGGGGACATCGGCATCATCAGCCCCGACGGGTACCTCACCCTCACGGACCGGGCGAAGGACGTCATCAAGTCCGGCGGTGAGTGGATCTCGTCGGTCGAGCTGGAGAACGCCCTGATGGGCCACCCGGACGTCGCCGAGGCCGCCGTCGTGGCCGTCCCGGACGAGCGGTGGGGCGAGCGCCCGCTCGCGACGGTCGTCCTCAAGGAGGGCGCGGCCCCCGATCACGAGGCGCTGCGCGCGTTCCTGGCCGATTCGGGCGTCGCCGCATGGCAGCTGCCGGAACGCTGGGCGGTCGTCCCCGCGGTGCCGAAGACGAGCGTCGGCAAGTTCGACAAGAAGGTGATCCGCAAGCAGTACGCGGACGGCGAACTGGACGTCACCCGGCTCTGACCGGCCGGCCCGCCACATGAGGCGGGACTCGTCGGGTCAGTTGGTGCCGATCTTCGCGAGGAGGTCGACGATCCGTGACTGCACCTCGGGGTGGGTGGACCGCTCGGCCAGGAACAACACGGTCTCCCCCGACGCCAGTCGCGGCAGGTCCGCCTCGTCGAGGTCGGCCGAGGTGTAGACGACGAGCGGTGTGCGGTTCAGGTGGCCGTTGGCGCGCAGCCAGTCGATGATCCCGGCCCGTCGGCGCCGCACCTGCATCAGGTCCATGACGACGAGGTTCGGCGGCAGCTGTGTGGCGAGGGCGACCGCCTCGCCGTCCACCGCCGCCCGCTGCACCTGCATGCCGCGCCGCTCCAGGGCGCCCGCCAACGCGTGCGCGATCTCGTCGTGTTCCTCGATCAGCAGGACCCGCGACGGGTGCTGCTCGCTGTCGCGCGGCGCCAGCGCCTTGAGGAGTACGGCGGGATCGGCGCCGTAGGCGGCCTCGCGGCTGGCCTGGCCGAGTCCGGCCGCCAGCAGCACGGGCACCTCGGCGGCGACCGCCGCCTGGCGCAGCGACTGGAGGGCGGTGCGGGTGATGGGCCCGGTCAGCGGGTCCACGAACAACGCCGCGGGGAACGCCGCGATCTGAGCGTCGACCTCCTCGCGGGAGTGCACGATCACCGGCCGGTAGCCGCGGTCGGTCAGCGCCTGCTGCGTGGCGACGTCCGGCGCCGGCCAGACGAGGAGGCGGCGGGGATTGTCCAGCGGCTCGGGCGGCATCTCGTCGTCGACGGGCTGCGGCTGCGGTTCGTTGGCGACCTCGACGGCGCCACCCGGCCCGTCCAGCGGTTCGGGGCCCTCGTCCGCGCCCTCGTCCGGTGCCCCTATCTCGTAGGCGCGTCCCTCGGCGGGGGCGCCGAGGCGCTGGGGAGCGGGGGACNGGGGTGACGCCGGCGCGGCTCCGGTCGCGGGCGTTCCGGCGGCCACCGCGTCGGGCTGCGGATCGGTCTCCGGGGGCGCGGCCAGTTTGCGGCGGCGTNANCCNGAGCCGGTGGCGGCGCTCTGGGCGGGCGGGTGCTGGGCCGCGGCGCCCGGCTGCGCGAAGGGCACGCCCTGGCCGAGGGTGCGGACGCTGAAGGCCCGGCCCTGCGTGGACCCGGGGGNGCCGGCGGGGGGTGCGGGCTGNNNGCCGGGGGGCACCGGAACGGCTCCGGTCGGCGGCACGGGCGCGTCACCGGATCCGGGAGCGGCGGGTGCGGCCGTGGGCACGGGCGCACCCGGAACACCGGGCGGCACCGGGGCACCGACGGCACCGGAGCCCGCCGCGGCACCGGCCCCGCCCGGGGGCGGAACGGCGCCCGGCGGTACCGGAAGGGGGCGGGGCGGCGTGCGGTGGACGCCCGGTGCCGTGTGCCCGGTGTCGTGGCGGGCGTCCTCGGCCGGAGCGCCCGGGCCGGACGGCGCGGGCCGGGCGCGGTCCGCCTCCGCCGGGGGCAGGGCGAAGGCCGGACGCGCCGCGCCTCCGTCGGCGGCCCCGGTGCGGTTCTGACCCACGGCGAGTGCCCGGCGCGCGCGGCGTCCCGCGGGCGACTGCGCCGGTACCGGAGCGGGTGGCAGCGCCGGCACGGCGTCACCCGCCGGAGCGACGCCCTGCGGCGGGACGGTGTCCCCGAGCGCCGCCCGACGGGGCTGCGCCGATTCGGCGGCCATCACGACGGAACCTTCCGCCGGTACGGCCTCGGCCGGACTGGGCCGTCCGCGACGGCGCCCGGTCGGCTCGGGGCTCCCGGAACCCTGCGCGGGCACGAGCGCCTGCTCTCCCGTGTCGCCCGTGGGCGCGGCGGCGCGGCGGCGTCCGGTCGGCGGCGCCGCCACGGGGTCCTCGGCACGTACCGGGCTGTCGAGGAACGCGTCCGTCGAGGAACGCCGCGCCCGTCGGCGCCCCCCGCTCGCGGCGGTGTCGCCGGGCACGGAGTCCGGCCCGGGGGCGCCGCCCTGCTCCGGCTGCCGGGCGGGCAGCGCCACGGCCCCCGTCCCGCCCGCGGTCCGCTCCGACCCGGTGGCGGCGTCGCCCTCCTCCTCGGGAGAGGCCGGTGCGTCGGCTCCCCTCCCCGCGCCCAGCGGCACCTCCAGGACGTACGCGCTGCCGCCCGTGCCGGGCACTTCGTGGGTTTGGAGGACACCACCGTGGGCGCGCACGATCCCGCGCACGATCGGTTCGTGCACCGGGTCGCCGCCCGTGTACGGCCCGCGTACCTCGATCCGTACGACCTCACCGCGCTGCGCCGCGGCCACCACGATCGTCGAGCCGGCGTAGCCGCCGTCCGGCACGACGCGCTTGCCCGTGGAGTCGACGCCCGCGACATCGGCGATCAGGTGCGCCAGGGCGGTCGCCAGGCGTGCGCCGTCGATCTCCGCCTCGATCGGCGGGGCGTGCACCGCGAACTGCACGCGCCCCGGACCGATCAGCTCGACCGCGCCGTCGACACCGCCCGCCACGACCGCGTCGAGCAGCACCGGCTCCTTGCGGAGCTCCTCCTCGCCCACGTCCAGCCGCTGGAAGCCGAGGACGTTGTCGACGAGGGTCGTCATCCGGGCGTACCCGGCGGCCAGGTGGTGGAGGATCTGGTTGGCCTCGGGCCACAGCTGCCCGGCGGGATCCGCGGCGAGCGTGCCGAGCTCGCGCCGCAGCTCCTCCAGCGGTCCGCGCAGCGACTCGCCCAGGACGGCGGCGAGCTGGGCGTGCCGTCCGGCGAGCGAGGCGTACCGCTTCCCGGCGTCGGCGAGCCGCTCCTCGTACGCGTCGATCTCCGCCCGGTGCTTCTCGGCGGTCTCCGCCGCCTCCGCGGCGTGCTCCTCCCGGAGCGCGGCGACCCGCTCGGCGTGCTCCTCGGCGAGCTGTTCGTACGGCCGCCGGTCCGCGAACGTCATGACGGCGCCGACGAGCTGGTCCCCGTCCCGCACGGGAGCGGTCGTCAGGTCCACCGGCACGGCGGAACCGTCCTTCGCCCAGACCACCTGCCCCCGGACGCGGTGCTTCCGCCCCGAGCGCAGCGTGTCCGCGAGCGGCGACTCGTCGTACGGGAAGGGCTCGCCGTCCGCACGCGAGTGCAGCATCAGCGGGTGGAGCTCCTTGCCGCCCAGGTCGCTGGCGCGCCAGCCCAGCATCTGGGCGGCTGCGGGATTGACCAGGACGATGCGCCCGTCCGTGTCCGTGCCGACGACGCCCTCGGAGGCGGCGCGCAGGATCATCTCGGTCTGGCGCCGCGAACGGGCCAGCTCGGCCTCGGTGTCGATGGTCCCGGAGAGGTCGCGGACGACGATCATCAGGAGTTCGTGGCCGCTGTACGAGCTGGGGCCGTACGAGTCGTACGCCTCGCAGCCGTCCTCCAGGCCGGCGCTGGTGACCTCGACGGGGAACTCGCTCCCGTCCGTCCGCCGGGCCACCATGCGGGCCGGTTTCGTCCGGCCCAGCCGGTCCACGGCCTCGGGGCGCCGCATGGAGCCGGGGATGAGGCGCGAGTCGAACGAGGGCAGCAGGTCCAACAGGCCGCGCCCCACCAGCGCCGTGCCGGGCGTCTCGAACATTTCGAGCGCGATGGTGTTGGCGTTGACGACCGTGCCGTTGGTGTTGACGAGGACGAGCCCGTCGGGCAGGGCGTCGAGTATGGCTGCGAGGCGAGCAGCGCCTCGGGATGGCCTGCTGCTCACGACGACGCTTCCTCCCACTTGCCTACTGCCGCTTACGGATATGGAGTCTAAGGGCTGGGGATGCACGCGGAGCGGCGGATGAGGGGGAGCTCTGCGTGGGGTTGTGTGCGCGTGGCGTGCACCCCCTGCCCGTAGCCGCTGGTGAACGCGTTGCGGTACTACGAGCGCGCCATCGGGAGCACGGGCTGGAGATTCTTCCAGCGGGCGATCTCACAGCCGTTCGCCCGGGAGAAGTGCGCGTCGACCTTCCGGCCGTGCCAGGTGCCGGTGACGTGGGCGGTGGCCGGGCCGCCGTGCTGCTGGGTGCACATCCGGCCCTGCGGGACGGGCGCGAACGGGTCCCGGCCGTTCTCGGACAGCGCCTCCAGCCGTGCGCAGGCGCGGCTCGCGCGCGGGTGGGTGCCGCTGCCCCGGTCGTCGTCGCACTCCAGCCTGAACGTTCCGTCGGCGGCGGGGTTCCCGGACCGCTCCACGGTGATCGTCAGGGAGTCNGGGGCGGCGAGCAGCGGGGGCAGCTGGGGCNGNGGNNNNCGGCAGGGGGGCGGCCGCGGCGAGGGGCGTACCGACGCCGAGGGCGACGGCGGAGGCGACGGAGGTCAGGACGAGGCGGCGCAGCATGTGCACTCCAAGGCTCGGGAACCGTACGGGGGCGCCGAGCGACCGGCTCCCCACTCCTCTAACGCCGAACCGGCCGCCGCGTTGCGCAGCCGAAAGCCTTTGCCGTGCGGCCCGGGCGCCTAGTACCGTGGACGGCGATTGGTGGCGCGGCCCCGTACTGTGTCATCATCTGCACGCACCACACGCGTGAGCGGGTGCGCTGGAGGCGTCGCCTAGTCCGGTCTATGGCGCCGCACTGCTAATGCGGTTTGGGCCTTAAAGCCCATCGAGGGTTCAAATCCCTCCGCCTCCGCCCCACGGAAGCCCCGGCCCGACGGCCGGGGCTTCCGCCGTTCCCCGGTCCTTTTGGAGAACCCGAAGGTCGAGCGGGTTGTTTGTCCGGTTTTGCAGGGGTTCGGCCAATGGATTTCGCGTCGCGGCGCAGGTCATGTAATGTTGTTCTCGCAACGCCGACCGGGCCGAAAAGCCCGGGAGGAAGCCAGAGAGTAAGATCACTGGCAGGCACTCGTAGCTTAACGGATAGAGCATCTGACTACGGATCAGAAGGTTGCAGGTTCGAATCCTGCCGAGTGCACACAGCTGAGAGGCCCGGACGAGAGTCCGGGCCTCTTGCGTTGCCGGGCCGTACGGCAGCGAAGTACAGCAACCAGCTTCAGCCGGCCCTGTTGCCCACCGCGCCGGAGAGCCGGCCGATCGCCGCCCGCACCTCCTCGCCGCTCGCCGCGGCGTACACCTCCATGGTCATCGCGGTCCGGGAGTGCCGCGGGATGCGCTGCGCCACCTCGGGGTGGACCTTGAGGGCGACCAGGGGTGAGTCGCACGTGTGGCGGGTGTTCCGGAGCGGGAGCTCCGCAGGCCGGTGCGGCGGGCCCGCAGTGCGAACACGCGGGTCAGGTCGTCCGGATCGGTCGGCGCCCCGTACGTCGTGGTGAAGTCGGCGTCCCGTACGTCGTCGTGAAGTCGGCGTCCCGTACGTCATCGTGGAGATCGGATGGTGGCTGTGCTGCCACAGGACTCCGGCCGCCTCCCGGCCCCCGGTCCGCCGGGCCCGACGCGTTCGGAACGCCCTGGGGCAGAGCGCCGGCAGCGAGGGGGAGGCGTCGGAGTCCCCGGTCCTGGTCTCGTGGTGGAGGATCTGCCGTCCGGCCCGTGGATCCGGTGATCCGCGTACAGCCCGCCGGTGTCGAAGTCGATCGACTTCCATGTGAGGCCCGGGGCGCAGCACGGCAGGAGCCCCCGGACCGCGGACGGCGGGTCGTCGCGGTCGGCGGCGTCCGCGGGGAACCGGCCGGCGAGACGCCGACCGTCTACCGCGGCGACAGCCGACGAACGAGTACGAGGCGCTGCGGCTCGCCGCGGTGATGCGGCCTGCGGTCACGGCCCTTCGGAGCCGGCCCGGGCGATGACCGCCTCGCGCAGGGCGGCGGGGTCGACCCGGAAGGCGGCCAGGACCTTCAGGGCGTGACCCTCGGGCACGGTCAGCAGGCCGAGCAGGATGTGTTCCGTGCCGAACCTGTCGCGACCCAGTGCCCGAGCCTCGCTCAGGGTGTTCTCCAGCGCCCGGCGGGCCTCGGGGGTGTAGGCCGGCCGGGGGAACCGGAAGGCGCCGGGTCCGAAGGAGGTGTCGGCCCGGCGCTGGATCTCCGCGACGTCGATGCCGATCGACGACAGGGCGTCGCGTGCGGGCTGCCCGCCCGCAGCGACGATCCCAGCCGCCTCCAGGACGCGGGCGGTCTCCTGCCGGGCCTGCGTCAAGTCGACGTTCTGCCCGCGCAGCACACCGGCGGCCGTCCCGTCCGCCGCGGCGATCAGGCCGAGCAGGAGGTGCTCGGTGCCGATGAAGTCGTGCCCCAGGGCGATCGCCTCGTCCTGGGAGGCCACCACGGCCTGCTTGCCGTGATCGGTGAAGAACTCGAACACTGCTACTCCTCCATGCCCATGGCCTTGCGCCTGCCCGCGTGCTTCTCGTGCACCGACTGCCTGCTGACGTCCAGGTGCGTGGCGATGCTCTGCCACGACCAGCCCTGCTGCCGGGCGTTGTCGACGTGCAGCCGCTCCAGTTCCTCCAGGAGGCGGCGCAACGCGACGACGGCCTGCAAACCGACGGCGGGGTCCTTGTCGGTGACCATTCCGGCCAGCGAGGCGGGGGTCTCCTCAGCTCCCATGTCTGTCAGGCTGCCCTGACACGACATCCTTGTCAAGGAATCCTGACACCGGCCGTGCCGACGGCCGGCCTCGCGAGTGCCGGCCCCGTCCCTCCGGTGCGGCGTGGTGCCCGGCCCTCCTCCGGTCGCCGGTGTGCGGAACCGCCGAAACCGCCGCCACCCGCCCGCCGGCCGCCGGTGGGCAGGACGTTCGGCGGTGTCGCCCCGACCGGTCGGTGAGGGGCGGAGTGGCCTGATCCGACCGCCGGGGACATAACGGCGCGCGGTGCGGAGGAAGTCCTTGTACGGTGTAAGGGAGATTTCCCTTACACCGTACAAGGAGTCCCGTTGACGGCGACGACCGCCGAGAACCCGAACCCCGCCGCCCCGTCCGGTGGCGGCCACCCGCAGCGCTGGTTGATCCTCGGCGTCATCTGCCTCGCCCAGCTGACCGTGCTGCTCGACAACACCGTCCTGAACGTGGCCATCCCCTCCCTCACCAGGGAGTTGGACGCCTCGACCGCCGACGTCCAGTGGATGATCAACGCCTACGCGCTCGTCCAGTCCGGCCTCCTCCTCACCGCCGGCAACGCCGCCGACCGCTACGGCCGCAAGCGCATGCTGCTGACCGGCCTGGCGCTGTTCGGCCTGGGCTCGCTCGCCGCCGGTCTCGCGCAGAGCTCCGCCCAGCTCATCGCGGCCCGCGCGGGCATGGGCGTCGGCGGGGCGCTGCTGATGACCACGACCCTCGCGGTCGTCGTCCAGATCTTCGACGACACCGAGCGCGTCAAGGCCATCGCCATCTGGTCGACCGTCAGCTCGCTCGGCTTCGCCGCCGGCCCGCTGCTCGGCGGCTTCGTGCTCGACCACTTCTGGTGGGGTGCGATCTTCCTGATCAACCTTCCGGTCGCCGCGCTCGGCCTGGTCGCGGTAGCGGTCATGGTCCCCGAGTCCCGGCACGGGCAGGGCGACCGGCCGGACCTGCTGGGCGCGGTGCTGTCCACGATCGGCATGACCGCCCTCGTGTACGCGATCATCAACGGTCCCGACCACGGCTGGCTGTCCGGCCGCGTACTGGTCGCCGTGTCGGTGGGCCTCCTGGCGACGGGGGCCTTCGCGTTCTGGGAGCTGCGCACCCCGTACCCGATGCTGGACATGCACTTCTTCCGCAACCAGCGGTTCGTCGGTGCCGTCGCGGGCGCGGTCCTCGTCGCGTTCGGCATGACCGGGTCGCTGTTCCTGCTGACCCAGCACCTGCAGTTCGTCCTCGGGTACGACCCGCTCGACGCCGGCCTGCGGACGGCGCCGCTCGCGCTGACCGTCGTGGTGCTCAACCTCAGCGGCGTCGGCGCCCGCCTGCTGCCGAAGCTGGGCACTCCCCTCACGATCGCCCTCGGCATGGCCCTGGTCTCGGGCGGCCTCGCGTCGATCGCCCTCCTCGGTTCCCGCGGTTACGGCGGGATGCTGCTCGGCCTGGTCGTCATGGGGGCGGGCGTCTCCCTGTCGATGCCGGCCATGGCCAACGCCATCATGAGCGCGATCCCGCCGGAGAAGGCGGGCGTCGGAGCCGGTGTCAACGGCACGCTCGCCGAGTTCGGCAACGGCTTGGGCGTGGCGGTGCTGGGCGCGGTGTTGAACGCCCGGTTCACGGCACTCGCCTCGGTGACCGCCGTGTCGCTGCCGGCGGCGCTGGCGGCGGCCGACGGACCGGCGGAGCGCACCCGGATCGCGGACGCCTTCGCTGCCGGTCTGGAGACCAGCCAACTCGTCGGCGCGGTCGCGGTCCTGGCGGGCGGCCTGCTCGCGGCGCTGCTGCTGCACCGCGCGGAGAGGGGTGGGAACGCCCCGGCATAGCATCGGCGGCACGGAACGAGGAGGAAGCCATGGTGGCGGCAGCCGACCGCGACACGAAGCGTCCGGCGCGCATGAGCGTCTGGCTGGACGGGAAGGCCGCGCCGCGCGGGCGCCGGGCGGGCGGCGACCAGCCGTCCGGCCTGGACCGCGTACGCATCACGGCGGCGACGGTACGGCTGTTGGACGCGGAGGGCCTGGCGGGGTTCTCCATGCGCCGGCTGGCGGCCGAGCTGAACGTCACCGCCATGTCGCTCTACTGGTACGTCGACTCCAAGGACGACCTGCTGGAGCTGGCGAGCGACGCGGTGGCCGGCGAGGTCGTCCTCCCGGACCTCGACGGGGACCCGGGGGCCGACTGGCGCGACCAGTTGCGCTGCCTCGTCCGGGGCTACCGCGCCCTGCTGGTCGCCCACCCGTGGCTGTCGACGCTGGTGGGCCGCTTCCTCAACATCGGACCGAACTGGACGGGGCTGTCCCTGTGCGTCCAGCGGCTGATCCGCCGGACGGGCCTGCCGCCCGAGCGCCAGGCGGGCGGCATCGCGGCGGTCTTCCAGTTCGTGTACGGCTTCGGCACGATCGAGGGCCACTTCCGCCAGCGCTGCGCGGAGGCGGGTCTGACCCAGGACGAGTACTTCGCCCACGCCATGGATGCCGTCCGCAGCCGACCGGAGCTGAACCCCGTCATGGAGGCGGGGCAGGAGATGGTGGAGGCGCGCGGCGGCGAGACGGTCGACGACATGCGCGACCGCGACTTCGAGTCCGCCGTGGAGTTGCTGATCGCGGGCATCGAGGCCCAGGCGGGCCGCTAGGAACGGCGGGCGCCGGGATCGGCGAGGGGCGTGGTGCGGGCCGCTCGTGGGACGTGCGGGGCGCGCACGGCGGCCCGGGACCGCAGGAGGCGCGGCTCGCCGGCGCCCGGACGCGGGGCGGGGACGCGCGTCCGGGCCGGGCAGCGGTACGACGGTGCCGAGGGGCGGCGGAACTCCGGGCGGCGGGGGCCCTGAGCACCGAGGACTTGAGCACGGAGGGCTCTCCGGGCATCGGAGGACCCCGGCCACCGGCGGACCCCGGCGGACCCGGCGGCGCCGAGGACCCGGCGGAGGCCCGGCGTCGCCGTCCTTCCGCTGTGCCGCCCGAGGCCCGTGACGCCTCCGGGCGGCGGCCCGCCCGGAGGCCCGGGAGCCACGGGGCCGGTGGGCTCAGTGGTGCGCGCTCTTCAGGGCGACCTCCCGGATGAAGAACGTCACCAGGAGGGCGAGCAGGGCGAACGGCGCCGAATAGAGGAAGACGTCGGCCACCGCGTGCCCGTACGCGCTCTCCACCACCCCGCGGACCGGCGCCGGCAGGGCGTCCAGATCCGGAATGCCGCCGCCGGCCGTGCCGCCGTGGCCGGGGGCAGCGCCCTTCGGGCCGAGGGCGGCCAGGCCCTCCGTCACGTACCGCGTGACCCGGTCGCCCAGTACGGCGCCCAGCGCGGAGACGCCCACGGCGCCGCCCAGCGAGCGGAAGAACGTGACGACCGACGACGCGGCGCCCAGGTCCTGCGGGGCGACCTGGTTCTGGGTGCACAGGACCAGGTTCTGCATCACCATGCCGAGGCCCAGTCCCAGCACGGCCATGAACACCGCCACGCGCCAGTACTCGGTGTCGTACCGGATGGTGCCGAGCAGGCCGAGGCCCGCCGTCACCAGGGCACCGCCGCCGACCAGCCAGCCCTTCCAGCGGCCCGTCCTGGTGATGGCCTGGCCGGAGACCGTCGACGAGACGAAGAGCCCGGCGATCATCGGGATGGTCATCACACCGGACATCGTCGGCGACTCGCCCCGCGCCAGCTGGAAGTACTGGCTGAAGAACACCGTCCCGGCGAACATCGCCACGCCCACGAACAGCGAGGCCAGCGAGGCGAGCGCGATCGTGCGGTTGCGGAACAGGCGCAGCGGGACGATCGGCTCCGCGGCCCGGGACTCGACGGCGAGGAACAGCGCGCCGAGCAGCGCCGAGCCGCCCACCATCGCGGCGGTCTGCCAGGACGCCCAGTCGTACCTGTCACCCGCGAAGGTGACCCAGACGAGGAGGAGCGACACGGCGGCGCTGATCAGGGCGGCGCCCGACCAGTCGACCCTCACCTCGCGCCTGGCCACCGGCAGGCGCAGCGTCCTGTGCAGGACGAGCAGGGCCAGGACGGCGAAGGGGACGCCGACGTAGAAGCACCAGCGCCAACCGAGCCCGTCGGTGTCCGTGATCACTCCGCCCAGCAGCGGGCCGCCGACCGTCGCGACCGCGAAGACGGCGCCGAGGTAGCCGGAGTACCGGCCGCGCTCGCGCGGGGGGACCATGGCGGCCAGCACGATCTGCGCGAGGGCGGAGAGACCGCCCACGCCTATGCCCTGGACGACCCGGCAGGCGATCAGCATGCCGGAGCTCTGGGACAGGCCCGCCACGATCGAGCCGGCGACGTAGACGACGAGGGAGAGCTGGACCAGCAGCTTCTTCGAGAACAGGTCCGCGAGCTTGCCCCACAGCGGTGTCGTCGCGGTCATGGCGAGCAGCGACGCCGTCACCACCCAGGTGTAGGCGCTCTGGCCGCCGCCGAGGTCGGTGACGATCTCCGGCAGGGCGTTGGAGACGATCGTCGACGACAGGATGGCCACGAACATGCCGAGCATCAGCCCGGACAGTGCCTCCATGATCTGCCGGTGCGTCATCGGCGTACCGGCGGTCCCGTCGGCGTCGTCCCGCACTCCGGGCGGTGTGGTGGTGGCCATGTGCTTCCTCACGCGTGCGTCGTCTGCTTCGTCTTCGGTTTCTGCTGCTGCTCCGGCTTCGCCGCGGGGCGCCCGGGTCCGGTCGGCCGCGCCCGGCGCGCCGGGCCGCCCCCGGTTCCGCGGCCGGTCCGCGGCAGGCCGCCGGGGGTTACACGGGCCGTGCTGGACGGAGGGCCGGGGTGCGGGGGGCGGGAGCGGTGCGGGACCGGGCCGGACGGAGGCCCGTACCGGCCGGTGCCGCGGCGTCGGCGACGTGCCGGCCGGTCGCGGATGCGTGGACGGCGAGGAGGCCGCCGGACCGGTCCGGGCGCGTTTCCCCGTACCGGCTCGGCGGGCCGGTACGGGGCCCGCAGCGACCGGGCGGCCGGCGGCGAGGGGCCGTACGGCGGCGCGCCCGGCGATCCCCGAGGCGCCGGTCCGGCGGGCCGGTCCGCCGGATCGGCCGCGTGCCGCCACCGCACCTCCATACCTCGTTGCTTAGGGCAACGTTATGGCCGCGTGACTGCGGCGGGCAAATGAAACGGGGTGTATGCGGCCAAAGAACCGGCAAAGAAAGACCGGGGTCTCCCGGAGGGCTCCCGGAGTGGGACGGGAGGGCGCGGTTCGCTAGGGTCCTGCCCCATGGCACACAACCCGCACGCCCCCCAGGGCCCCCAGGGCAACTCCCACGACCCCGCGGGCTCGACCCAGATGTTCCGCGCCTTCGTCGACGAGGGCGCCCCGCAGCGTCAGCCGCAGGCCGCGGGCCGGTCGGCAGGCCCCCGCGTCGGGCTGATCGTCGGCCTCGTCGTGGCGGCCGCGGTCGTCGCGGCGGTCGCCTGGCTCGCGCTGGGCTGATCCCCGGGCGCCGGTCGCCCCGGGTGACCGGCGCCCCGCCGTCCCGCCGCGGCCGGTACTGGGGCGCGTCCGTACCGAACCACCCACCGGTACGCGCGGGTCCGCTTGCCGGCACCGACTCGGGTACCGGTGCGTCCGCGTGGGTGGCGGTACGTCCGTGTCCGTACCGGCGCGTCCCGGGCCCGTCTGCGCGCCGGCGTACGGGCGCGCGTGCGCCGATGTCCCGACGCCCCGACGCCCGCATGCGGAGGGGCCGGCGGGTCCGGCGCCTCTCCGCCCCTCGCCGCCGGCCCGGTCCGGTCCGCGCGTCCGCGGGCCGGACCGGCGGCCGGCGGTGCTCAGTCCGAGATGAGGCCCTCGCGCAACTGCGACAGCGTGCGCGTCAGCAGGCGGGAGACGTGCATCTGGGAGATGCCCACCTCCTCGCCGATCTGCGACTGCGTCATGTTGGCGAAGAACCGCAGCATGATGATCTGCCGTTCCCGTGCCGGGAGCCTGGCCAGCAGCGGCTTCAGCGACTCCCGGTACTCGACGCCTTCGAGCGCGCTGTCCTCGTAGCCGAGGCGGTCCGCCAGGGAGCCCTCCCCGCCGTCCTCCTCGGGCGACGGCGAGTCGAGCGACGACGCGGTGTAGGCGTTCCCCACGGCCAGGCCGTCGACGACGTCCTCCTCCGACACGCCGAGAACGGCGGCGAGTTCGGGCACGGTCGGGGAGCGGTCGAGCTTCTGCGACAGCTCGTCGCCGGCCTTCGTCAGCGCCAGCCGCAGCTCCTGGAGGCGGCGGGGCACCCGCACCGACCACGAGGTGTCACGGAAGAAGCGCTTGATCTCCCCCACGACCGTCGGCATCGCGAACGTCGGGAACTCCACGCCCCGTTCGCAGTCGAACCGGTCGATCGCCTTGATCAGCCCGATCGTGCCGACCTGGACGATGTCCTCCATCGGCTCGTTGCGGGAGCGGAAGCGGGCGGCCGCGTACCGGACGAGCGGCAGGTTGAGTTCGATGAGCGTGTCGCGCACGTACATCCGCTCCGGGCTGTCCGCCGCCGCCCCCGCCGCGTCCAGCGCGCGGAGGCGGAGGAACAGGGAGCGGGAGAGCGTGCGCGTGTCGATGGCTCCCGAGGTGTCGGGAAGCGCGGCCGGCTCGCTCTGCGTCAGCGTGAGAACCTTCGAGCTGCCCTGTTCTGCGGACATGCCACCCCCTTGAGGTCGCGGACGGTCGCGAGGGGCCGCGACCATCGGAGGAACGCAGCCTCCACGTGAATACCGGTACCGAGACTGCGGCAAACGCGGTTCCCGCAGAATGTCACATATCGGCAACGCGCTGTAGTGACTTGTCGACATGGAAGCGATGATTCCGTGGGATAAACAAGGGATCTGCGGCTTTTGGAACGGCTGTTCGCGGACAGGTCGGGTGGCGGAGGTATGGCCCGCTCCGGTCAGGCGTCGATCCTGTTCGCGGATCTCAGGCGGGCGAAGCTGCGTGCCAGGAGCCTCGACACGTGCATCTGGGACACCCCGAGTTCCTGGCTGATCTGGGACTGCGTCAGGTTGCGGTAGTAGCGGAGCATCAGGATCCGCTGTTCGCGTTCGGGCAGTTGCACCAGCAGGTGCCGCACGAGGTCCCGGTGCTCGACGCCGGCGAGCGCGGGGTCCTCGTAGCCCAGCCGGTCGAGCAGGCCGGGCGGTCCGTCGCCTTCCTGCGCCGCCTCGAGCGACGTCGCGTGGTACGAGCGCCCGGCCTCGATGCAGGACAGGACCTCCTCCTCGGAGATCTTCAGGCGCTCGGCGATCTCCGCGGTCGTGGGCGACCGGCCGTGCAGGGTGGTCAGGTCCTCGGTGGCGCCGTTGACCTGCACCCACAGCTCGTGCAGCCTGCGGGGGACGTGGACCGTGCGGACGTTGTCGCGGAAGTACCGCTTGATCTCGCCGACGACCGTGGGCATGGCGAAGGTCGGGAACTGCACGCCCCGGTCGGGGTCGAACCGGTCGATGGCGTTGATCAGTCCGATCGTGCCGACCTGGACGATGTCCTCCATCGGCTCGTTGCGGGAGCGGAAGCGGGCGGCCGCGTACCGGACGAGCGGCAGGTTCGCCTCGATGAGGGCGGCGCGGACGCGGGTGTGCTCGGGGGTGCCGCGCTCCAGCTTCTTCAGCTCGCCGAAGAGGACCTGGGTGAGTGCGCGGGTGTCGGCGTTCCTGCGGATGCGGGCGTCCTGCTCGGGGGCGGGCTCGCAGGTCCCGACGGGTTCGCTCTGCGGCTCGTTCTGGGGTGGTACCTGGTGAGGCGTGGTACTGGCCGGCACGTTCACGCCACCCCTTCACGGCTAGCGGTCGATTTCGGTCAAGTCGTCCGTCAAAAGCGGTCATAGCATCACAAGACATGTCCGCCGTGTGCAAGCACCCCATAATGCCGTGTTGGAGGGCGCGGGCGGCCCCGACGGGAGGAGCCCCGCACCACAGGGGCACGGGGCTCCTCCCGTCGGGCCGCCGTGGAGGCGTCAGAACTCGTAGTCCGCGACCACCCATGTGGCGAACTCGCGCCACTGCTCGGCGGCCGCCCGGTGGGCCGGGTGCTCGATGTACCGCTTGAGGGCGTCCAGGTCGTCGACGGCGGAGTTGATGGCGAAGTCGTACGCGATCGGCCGGTCCGTGATGTTCCAGGCGCACTCCCAGAACCTCAGCTCCGGAACGACGCCCTCCAGCTCCCGGAAGGCCCGCACCCCCGCCTCGACGCGCGGCTCGTCGCGCCGCACGCCCTCGTCGAGCTTGAAGAGGACCAGGTGGCGGATCACTCGTGACTCCTAGGAGATGAGGGCGGTCATGAAGTCGCCGACCGCCTGGGCGGCGCTCGAGATCCCCTCGAAGCCTATCTGGACGAGTTCGGCGGCACGCTTGGGAGACGCGATGATCGTGTAGAGCACGAAGACGGCGAGGACGTACAGCGTGACCTTCTTCGCCTGCACCATCGTCCCCGGCTCCCCGTCTTTCCTGTGATCCCCTCGGCGGTCGGGTGAGTCTAACCGAGCGTCCGAAGGCCGGGGCAGGGAAGATCGGGGCCGGCACCGCCCTCCGGGGNNGGGGGGCGCGGGTGCCCGGCCGCACCGCGCCGGACGGGCGCACGTCGGGCGATCGCCGTGAGGCGGTCGGCGCGAGACGGTCGCGGGGGCGGCGGACGGCGATCGGGAGGGGAACCGGAACGCAGGAAGCGGAAGAGGCGCGCGGCCCGATGAGCCGTGCGCCTCTTCCGTCAGCGGTAGCGGAGGGATTTGAACCCTCGGTGACTTGCGCCACACTCGCTTTCGAGGCGAGCTCCTTCGGCCGCTCGGACACGCTACCGAGGCAGAGCTTAGCCCAAAGGTGCCCCGACGAAGAAATCCGTATCGGACCGGGCCGCAGGCGTGCGGAAATGCCCGGAGCCGGTCCTCAGCGGCCCCGGAAGAAGCGGGTGAGCAGTCCGGCGCACTCCTCGGCCAGGACTCCGTGGATTACCTCGGGGCGGTGGTTGAGCCGCCGGTCCCGTACGAGGTCCCACAGCGAACCGACCGCGCCCGCCTTCTCGTCGGCCGCGCCGAACACCAGCCGGTCCACCCGGGACTGGACGAGGGCGCCCGCGCACATCACGCACGGCTCCAGCGTCACCACGAGCGTGCAGCCGGTGAGCCGCCACTCGCCGAGCCGTTCGGCGGCGCGGCGGAGCGCCAGCACCTCGGCGTGCGCGGTCGGGTCCCCGGTGGCCTCGCGCTCGTTGTGACCGGTCGCGAGGAGGGTGCCGTCCGGGCCGAGCACCACCGCACCGACCGGCACGTCGCCGGCCAGCGCGGCACGCTCGGCCTCCGCCAGCGCCTGCTCCATGGGCACCCGCCAAGGAGTGCGCACGGGGTCGGGGGCGCCTTCGAAGACGCCGTCGGACACGGGGCCGGGCACCGCGGGCCCGCTCGTCGGAGGGGCGGGCACTAGCGGACGGTCTCCAGTACCTCGGAGGCTCCCAGCGCGTCCGCGATCTCGGTGAGCGCGTCGGTGCCGAGAGCCAGGAGCTCCTTCTCCGACATGCCCAGGTCGTCCAGGATCAGCCGGTCGCCGACCGGCTCGGCGGGCACGGTCCCGGCCGCCGCCTCCGTGTCCTCCTCCGTGTCGTCCGGCTCCCCGTCCTCGGTGCCGTCCAAGTCCAGCGCGTCCAGGTCGGCCGTGTCGTCGGCCCGGTCGTCGCCCAGCAGTTCCCTGGTCAGGATCTCCCCGTACGAGGAGCGGGCGGCGGCGGCCCCGTCCGACACGAAGAGGCGAGGGTCGTCCTCGCCCTCCACACGGACGATGCCGAACCACGCGTCCTCCTGCTCGATGAAGACGAGCACCGTGTCGGCGTCCGGCGAGGCTTCGCGGGCCAGGTCGGTCAGATCCGCCAGGGTCTCCACATCGTCGAGCTCTGTGTCGCTCGCTACCCACCCGTCTTCGGTGAGCGTGAGCAGTGCGGCGAAGTACACCGTGACTCTCCCACTGATCAGAGGTGTGACGATCGGGCGGCACGCTCCTGAATGCCCCGCCCACCCGGCATCGTGGCAGACGCGGGGCCTTGAGGAGAGGTGTTCCGCTCTTGCGTCGTGCACCAGTCTGAGCCCGCGACCCGGTCGGCGCCACGCCACCCCCGTCCTCCCGGGCCGGATGCCGACATGATCGGGAAGGGCGCGGCGAGGTGCCGGCCGCGGGTCCGCAGGGAGCCTAAGCAGGCCGTGTGACCGGCGGGCGACGAACTGGTGTGCGGTATGTCACCGGCGGCGGTCCGGCTGTCGTACGGAGTGTCGTCCGCCGCGGCCGGGGCGGGCGGCGCGGGCCTGCGACACCCGGGCGGAGCGCACCGGAGCGCGCCGGATCACCAGCGGAACGTCCGCATGCGCATCGCCTGCCGCATCCGCGCGGCTCTGGCGCGGCGCGGCTGGACGCGTTCGCGCAGTGCCCGCGCCTCGTTCAGCTCGCGCAGGAACCGCGCTCGGCGGCGCCTGCGCTCCGCGTCGTCCACTGTCCGGCGGTCACCGGATTCAGCCTGGTCAGGCATGGACACCACCACCCCGGGGAGCGTTCGTCCGACTCCACCTTCCCTCGCCCGGGTGGGTTGATGCCAGTGCGGGCTACTGTGGTGCGCATGCGGATCCACGTCGTCGACCACCCGCTGGTGGCGCACAAACTCACCACCCTGCGTGACAAGCGCACCGATTCCCCCACCTTCCGGCGGCTCGCCGACGAACTGGTCACCCTGCTCGCGTACGAGGCGACGCGCGACGTGCGCACCGAGCAGGTGGCGATCGAGACGCCGGTCACCGCGACGGCCGGGGTCAAGCTGTCGCACCCGCGGCCCCTGGTGGTGCCGATCCTGCGCGCCGGGCTGGGCATGCTCGACGGGATGGTGCGGCTGCTGCCGACCGCCGAGGTCGGGTTCCTCGGCATGATCCGCAACGAGGAGACGCTGGAGGCGTCGACGTACGCGACGCGGATGCCCGAGGACCTGTCCGGGCGCCAGGTGTACGTCCTCGACCCCATGCTGGCCACGGGCGGCACGCTCGTCGCGGCGATCCGCGAGCTGATCCGGCGCGGCGCCGACGACGTGACGGCGGTCGTCCTGCTGGCGGCCCCCGAGGGCGTCGCGGTGATGGAGCGCGACCTGGAGGGCGCCCCGGTGACGGTCGTCACCGCCTCGATCGACGAGCGCCTCAACGAGCACGGCTACATCGTCCCCGGCCTGGGCGACGCCGGCGACCGGATGTACGGCGCGGCGGAGTAGCCCGGACCCGGAGGGGCGAGTGCCCGGCTCCCGTAGGGGCCGGGTACGCCCCCGGCTCGGCGGTCCGGAGCGCCGGGGGTGCGTCGTCCTGGCACGGGTGGAGGAGCGGCCCCGCGCTGGGCGGTGCGGGGCGGTGCGGGTGGAGGCGTTCGGTTCGGTGCGGGTGGCTCGGGCGGTGCGGGTGGAGGCGTTCGGTTCGGTGCGGGCTTGGCGCCGCCGCTACCGGGACTCCGGGGCGCAGTTCGCGGGCTCGGGGCTGGGTTCGGGGTGCAGCAGGCCGGTCATCGAGGCCGTCGCGTCCTGCGGGGCGGCCAGGGACCTGAACGCCGTGCCGATGATCAGGTCCACGTCCGCGGTCGCTCGCCTGTCGGTCCTGGTCGCGGCGCCCTTCAGGTGCGTGCCCAGGACCGGGAAGGCGCCCTTCACGGCGCCCTGGGAGCCGAGCAGAACGCCGGTCCCGGGCACCTTCTTGTCGTAGGCGGCCGGTGCGTTGCCGACCTTGCCGACCGTGAAACCGCGCTTCCTCAGCTCGTCCGCGGTGGTCTTCGCCAGTCCGGTTCGCGTCGTCGCGTTGTAGACGTTCACGGTGATGTCGGCCGGCTTCGGGAAGGCGGCGGGCCGTACGGCGGGAGAGGGGCTCGCCGGCTTGCAGGTTTTGGCGGTCGCGGACCGCGCCGTGCTTCCGTCTCCACCGCCGAACACGTCGATGAGCTGGAACGTCCCCCAGCCGGCCAGCCCGAGCGCCGCGACCGCGGCGACGCCGGCGACCACGATCCGGCCGCGGCGGGGCCGGCGCATACGGGGGTACGCGGTGCCCGTGACGCGGTACTTTCCGCCCATACCGGGGGGAGTGAGCATGCTCATGGGCGCAGCGTAGTGCGGCCCGGTGAGTATGCCTACTAAACGATCAGCTGCTGAGGGCCGGACGGGTGGCGATCGTCCCGAACGGAGTCGCCCCCGAAGCCGCTCAGTCCAGCTCCAGCACGCGCGCGTGCAGTACCTGCCGCTGCTGCAGGGCCGCGCGCACGGCGCGGTGGAGGCCGTCCTCGAGGTACAGATCGCCCTGCCACTTCACGACGTGCGCGAAGAGGTCGCCGTAGAACGTCGAGTCCTCGGCGAGGAGCGTTTCGAGGTCCAGCTGGCCCTTGGTGGTGACGAGCTGATCGAGGCGGACCGGACGCGGCGCGACATCCGCCCACTGCCGGGTGCTTTCCCGGCCGTGGTCGGGATACGGCCGCCCGTTACCGATGCGCTTGAAGATCACACGGAAAGCCTACCGGGCAAGCGGCACCCGGCGCAGCCAGGAGAGGACGGATGCCCCCTCGAGGGGGACGCGGCGGCTGTGCTCGGTGTGACGGCGGGGGAGGAAGGGACCGGATGGGACGGTCTCGGTGGGCGCGACGGATGCGGCGGCCGGGAGGGGAGTCCCGGTCGTGTGTCCCGGCCGGCGGGGGCGGTTCGGCTGTCCGGGAGCCGGGCCGTCACCGGGCCGTCACCGGGCCGGAGGGGCACCGGGCACCGCGCCGCCACGGGGTGTCGGTCCGTGGCGGCGCGGCGGTCACCGGTGTGTCACTCGGTGACCTCGTGGTCGTGGTCGTCGTGGAGGCCGCCGCCGCTGCCCGCGTCACCCTCGGTCGGGACGAACTCGACCGGCTTGCCCAGCGAGCTCAGGTCGTGGGCGTAGGTGCCCACGGAGTTGGCTATGACGTCGATGTTGACGTCGAAGGCGGTCATGTCGATGTTGTCCAGGTTGTCGCACGCCGCGTGGTAGCAGGGGTCGTACGCGGTCCCGGCGGTCCCGCCGAACTTCTGCGCCTGCTCGGCCGTCTTGATGCCCTCGGCACCGGTGAACGTGCCGCCGGACGGGATGCCCACCTCGATGAACGGGCCGTAGTCGGAGCGCCCGGTGAAGTCCGTGCCCTCGCGCGGGTGGCCCTTCCGGTCGAGGAACGCGTTGATGTCCCGCTCCAGTTGGGCGGAGCCCGCCGGGCCGGCGGGGGCGCCGACGCCGTCGGAGTCGTCGCCGTCGTAGACGAACAGGCCGTAGTTCGGCGAGGCGATCATGTCGAAGTTCAGGTAGAGCTTGATCTCCTTGCGGCCGAGTTCGTCGAGGGCGCCGACATAGTGCTCGGAGCCGAGCAGGCCGTTCTCCTCCGCGCCCCACCAGGCGAACCGCACCTTGTTGGTGGTCTTGTCCTTGTGCTTGGCGAACTTGAGGGCCACGTCGAGCAGACCGGCCGAACCGGAGCCGTTGTCGTTGATGCCGGGACCGGCGATGACCGAGTCGAGGTGGGAACCGAGCATCACCGTGTTCGCGGCGTTGCCCCGCTGGGTCTCGGCGATGACGTTCCGCGTGGTCCGCTGCTCGTGGAGCTGGCGGACCTCCATGTTCACCTCGACCGGGCCGGCGGCCACGGCGGCGGCGAGCGCCTGGCCGTCCGCCTTCGAGATGCCGCCCGTGGGGATCTTCGCGGCCTCGGCGGAGCCGAGCGTGCCGCTCAGGACGCCGTCCACGTTGTTGTAGATCAGGGCGCCCACGGCACCGGCCGCCGCGGCGTTTGCCTGCTTCACCGCGAACGTGCAACCGCCGCGCTGGACGAGCGCGATCCTGCCGGTGAACGCGTCCGCGGCGAAGTCCGACGGCTCGCAGCCGTGCGAGCCGTCCGCGTCGACCGGCACACCGGCCAGCTCGGCCTTCGTACCGCCGACCGGGGTCGACTTGGTGTAGGTCAGCGCGGAGACGGTGACGCCGCGGGGCGAAGGCGAGAGGACGGCCAGCTTCTCCGCCAGCGTCTCCGTGTACATGAAGGGGAACTCCTGGTACGAGACGTCGTACCCGGCCTTCTTGAGCTGCTGGTACACGTACGCCGCCGAGGCGTCGTAGCCGAGCGTGCCCGCCGCCCGGTTGCCGCCGGCCGTGTCGGCTATCTGCTGGAACTTCCGCAGGTGCTGGTGGGCGCTTTCGGCGGAGGCCGATTCGACCAGCTTGCCGGCGAGCTTCGACGCCTCCTTGGCCGGGGTGGCGCGGTCGGCGGCGGCAGGGGAGGCCGAGGCCAGCAGGAGCGGGGTGGTGAGCGCGGCTGCGGCCAGGGCGGCCACGGCTCTGCGAGAGGATGCGTTCACAGAGGTCCTTCCCATACGAACGGGGGTTGAGGGGAAGCTAGCCATCAACCGTGCTTCTGGGAACAGGTCTCCCACAACTCGTCTCGCTTTTTCATACTCTTCTCGGAGGCTGTGGGTAACTCGCCGGGAGGATTTCCCTCGGCCGGTCACTCTGGGCACATGGGTGAACCACTGGTGCGACTCGTCCTTCGCGGCCCCGTCCGCGTGCTTCGACTCCTGTCCCTCCGCACGGGCCTCCACCGGCGGCGGGAGCCCGGCGAGGGCCGCGGCCGGCCGGTGGCGGGCGGCCTGCCCGTACGGCCCGGCCGCCCCCCGTCGGTTCCGGACCACCTGCGGGGCGGTACGCGACGGAACCCCGCCCTCCGTGGGTCGGCCTCCGGCCGTGCCCGGCCGGAGGCGGTCGCGTTCCGCCGGACGCCTGCGGACGGCGTCGCCGCACCCGCCGGGGTGGTGGCCCGGTCGCCGGAGGCGCCGCGCGGCCGGTTCGGGAGAGCGGTGTGCGGTCGGTTCGGCGGACGGCGGCGCCGGCTCGCCAGGGAGGCGCCGGGTATGCGTGTCGGTGTGCGTGTCCGGGGCGTCGACATCCGTGCGGCCGGTGGCGTCGCACGGACCGGAGAGCGCTCACTTCCCGGGGGCTCGTCAGTCCGGCGTGCCGGTGGGCGCTGCCGCCGGGCCGTGCGTGAGGAGGGGATCCTCCCCGGCCCGCGGAGCGGTGCGGCCCCCGGGGACGCGGATGCTCGTGGACCGGTGACCGTGCGCGGGGCGGGAGCCCGTGCGGCGGCTCGTGTCCGCGAGGTCACGGGAGCGTGTGGTCCCGGGCGAAGCGGTCCAGGGCTGCGCGGACGTGTGCGCGTGTCGTCTCCGTGCTCAGGTGGCCGGAGTCCGCCACGACGGTCAGTTCGGCGTCCGGCCACGCGCGGGCCAGTTCCCACGCGGTGGTGAGCGGGCTGCTCAGGTCCAGTCGGCCGTGGACGAGGACGCCGGGGATGCCGGCGAGCCGGTGTGCGTCACGCAGCAGGGCACCCTCCTCCAGCCAGGCGCCGTGGGAGAAGTAGTGCGCGCAGATGCGGACCATGGCGAGACGGTCGGCGTCCGGCCTGTCCGCGTACGGGGCACCCGCCCCCTCCGGGGACACCACCGCGTCCTCCCAGGCGCACCAGTCGGCCGTCGCCTTCTCCCGCACGGCCCGGTCGGGATGGCCGGTCAGGCGGGCGTACGCGGCGACCAGGTCGGCGGCGGTGTCCGCGTCGGTGCCGGAACCTTCCCGGAAACGCTCCCAGGCCTCCGGGAAGAACCGGCCCACGCCTTCGTACAGCCAGGCGATCTCGGAGCGGCGGGTCGTCGTGACGGCCGGGACGACGATCTCCGTGACGCGATCCGGGTGGGCCTCGGCGTACGCCAGCAGGAGCGTCGAACCCCACGAACCGCCGTACAGCAGCCAGCGGTCGACGCCCAGGTGGACGCGGAGCCGTTCCATGTCGGAGAGGAGGTGGTGCGTGGTGTTGACGGTCAGGTCGGCGGCGGGATCGCTCGCGTGCGGAGTGCTGCGACCGCAGCCGCGCTGGTCGAACAGGACGACGCGGTAGCGGGCCGGATCGAAGTGGCGCGCGGCGCCCCGATGGCTGCCGGAACCGGGCCCGCCGTGGACGACGAGGGCGGGCTTGCCGGAAGGGGCGCCGTGGGTCTCCCAGTGGAGGAGGTTGCCGTCTCCGACGTCGAGCGTCCCCTGCTCGTACGGCTCGCTCTGCGGGTACACGCCGATCCCCTTCCGAGTGCGACAGTCCTGTCACGTTAGCGGTCGTGATCCCGTCCGGCCACGGTCCGCGGAAGCCGGGCGACCGTACGCGGCACCTGCCGGACCGTCTCGACGGCGGGGTCACCGCGGTCTGTGCCGAACCGGGCCGGAAGGGTTCCGGCCCGGGGCGCCCGGCCGCCCGCGTCCCGGCGGAAAGGGAACCGCCTTCCTGGGAGGGGCGCCGGAGCGGAGGGTGCCACCCGGCCGTGGCCGACCGGGCCGTCACCCACACCGCCGGGGCCGGCCCGGCCGGCCCCGCTCCGCCCCGTCCGGCCGGTGACGCGGTCCGGTGCGGTCCACCGCTCACGCCGGGGTGCTGTCCGTCCCGGAGGCGCAGGGGCGGTGATGTCCCAGGCGAACCGTGCCGTGGAGGCGGAGCTTCCGCGTCCACCGGACCGACCGGTCGAGGAACCTCCGGAGGCCCGGGGCAGCGCCCCCCGAGGATGCGCGCGCGGGTACGGCCGGAAGGGGCGGGGTGGCGGCGGTGATCCGGACGGAGGCGCGGGGCCGGCCGCCGGCCCGTGCCGGGGTGCCGGGCGGGGGCGCCGTGCCGGGCCGTTCCGTACGGTTGCCGGGCTCGGCGGCGGGCCTGCACCACAGACCACGGGCGGCCGGGACGCCCGGCCGGGCGAGCGGGCCGGACCCGCCCCGGGGGCCGGCCTAGCGGGGGGCGCTGCGGCCCACGATCGTGCCCGCACGGTCGATGCAGACGACGTCGACCACGACCGGTGCGCCGCGCAGGACGGACAGCGCCTGGTCCCGGGCGGCCTCCGCGACCCGGTCGCCCAGGGGGACGCCCCGGGCGGCGCAGAGCTGGAGGGCCGCCAGGCCCGTGTTGGCGCCGGCGACCTCGGCGGCGAGGGACTCGTCGGCGCCCACCTCGCGGGCCAGGTCCGCGAGGAGCGCCTTGTCGACCTGGGAGCGTGCCGAGTGCAGGTCCAGGTGGCCCGCCGCCAGCTTGGACAGCTTCGCGAAGCCGCCGCAGATGGTCAGCCGGTCCACCGGGTGGCGGCGGACGTACTTCAGTACGGCGCCCGCGAAGTCGCCCATGTCGAGGAGGGCGTCCTCCGGCAGGCCGTACAGGGAGGCGACGGTCCTCTCGGAGGTCGACCCCGTGCATCCCGCGACATGGGTGCGGCCCGCGGCGCGCGCCACGTCCACGCCGCGGCGGATGGAGTCGATCCACGCGGAGCACGAGTACGGGACGACGATCCCGGTCGTGCCGAGGATGGACAGGCCGCCGAGGATGCCGAGGCGCCCGTTCCACGTGGAACGGGCGATCTCCTCGCCGTTGTCCACGGAGACGGTGACCTCCACGTCGCCGGTGCCGCCGTGCGCGGCGGCGACCCGTGCCACGTGGTCGCGGATCATCTGCCGCGGCACCGGATTGATGGCGGGCTCCCCCACGTCGAGGGGCAGGCCCGGCCGGGTGACGGTGCCGACGCCGGATCCGGCGCGGAAGACGACGCCGGATCCGGGCGGCAGCAGCCGTACCGTCGAGCGGACGAGCGCCCCGTGCGTCACGTCCGGGTCGTCACCGGCGTCCTTCACGACGCCCGCCATCGCGTACGAGCCGCCGTGCTCCTCCGCGGCGAGCGCGAAGGCCGGGGTCTGCCCCCTCGGCAGGGTGATCGTCACCGGATCGGGGAAGTCCCCGGTCAGCAACGCGGTGTAGGCGGCGGTGGCGGCCGCCGTCGCGCAGGCACCGGTCGTCCAGCCGGGCCGCAGACCGGTGTGCTTGAGTTGGGCGCTGCGCCCCCCGCTCGTACTCATGGACGGTGTCCCATGCATGTGTTGATCCTCGGCGGCACGACCGAGGGCCGTCGCCTGGCGGAGACGCTGGACGCGGACGGCGTCCGGGTGACCAGTTCGCTCGCGGGCCGGGTGGCCGGTCCGAAGCCGCTGCCGGGCCGGGTGAGGGTGGGCGGCTTCGGCGGTGCCGACGGTCTGGCCCGCTGGGTGCGGGAGCACCAGGTGGACGCGGTCATCGACGCCACTCACCCTTTCGCCGGGACGATCAGTTTCAACGCGGCGCGGGCCGCCGCCGTGTCCCATGTTCCCCTGCTCGCCCTGCGGCGCCCCGGGTGGACCCCTGTGGAGGGCGACGTCTGGCACCCGGTCGCGTCCCTGGAGGAGGCGGCGGGCACCGTGGGGCGGCTGGGACGCAGGGCGTTCCTGACCACCGGGCGCATGGGACTGGCGGCGTTCGCGGACGTACCCGGTGTGTGGTTCCTGGTCCGCTCGGTGGACCCGCCCGAGCCCCCGCATCCGGCGCGGATGGAGGTCCTGCTCGACCGGGGGCCCTTCACGCTGGACGGGGAGCGGGAGATCCTGCGGACGCACCGGATCGACGTGCTGGTCACCAAGGACAGCGGCGGCGCGGCCACGGCCCCGAAGCTGACGGCCGCCCGCGAGGCCGGCGTGCCGGTGGTGATGGTCCGCCGGCCGCCCGTCCCCGACGGCGTCCCGGTCGCGGCGACGGTCGAGGAGGCCGCGGCATGGGTGGCGGCCGGTTGACCGGCCGGGCGGCGCGGGGCTCCCGCGCCGCCGGCGGCCGGGTGGCGCAGGAGATCCGGCCGTCGCCCTGTCCGGCCGGCGCCCCTCAGGTGCCGCTCGGCGGCTTCTCCGGGTACCGCCGCGGCGTCCACGCCACCGTGGCCCCGTCGCCGCGCCGTACGGCCTGCGTCTGGGAGGAGCCGATCAGCAGCAGCGTCCGCATGTCGACCTCGGCCGGGTCCAGGTCGGCGAGCGGCAGGACCCGGACGGACTCCTCCGGACCGCCCACGTCCCGCGCGACGACGACCGGGGTGTCGGGGGCGCGCAGCTCCAGCAGGAGCTCGCGGGCCTTGCCCACCTGCCACGTACGGCTGCGCGAACCGGGGTTGTACAGCGCCAGCACCAGGTCGGCGGCGGTCGCCGCGCGCAGGCGCTCCGCGATGACCTCCCAGGGCTTGAGCCGGTCCGACAGGGAGATCGTGGCGTAGTCGTGGCCCAGCGGCGCGCCCGCCTTCGCCGCGGCCGCGTTGGCCGCGGTCACGCCCGGCAGGACGCGCACCGGCACGTCCGCGTACCGTTCCTGCGACGCGGCCTCCAGGACCGCCGTCGCCATGGCGAACACCCCCGGGTCGCCGCCCGAGACGACCGCCACGCGCCGTCCGCGGCGCGCCAGGTCCAGGGCGAACTCGGCCCGCTCCGCCTCCACCTTGTTGTCGGAGCCGTGCCGCAGCTGGCCCGGCCGCACCGGCACCCGCTCCAGGTACGTCGTGTAGCCCACCAGGTCGGTCGCCGAGGCGAGCGCGCCGCGGCTCTCCGGCGTCAGCCACTGCGGGCCCGCCGGGCCGGTGCCGACGACGACCACCTCGCCCCGCTCGGGCTCGGCCGGACCGGTGTCGACGCGGGACGGCAGCACCGCCACCGAGAAGTACGGCACCGAGCCGGAGTCCACGTCGGCGAGGGCCGCCGTGCGCCGGCCCTCCATGGTGGCGCGCTCCACGTAGTGGGCGTCCGCGAGCCGGCCCGTGCGCTCCAGGGCGCGGCGCACCGCGGGGAACGTCCGGCCCAGTTTCATCACCACCGCCGAGTCGGCTGCCGCGAGACGGGCCGTCAGTTCGTCCTCGGGCAGGGTGCCCGGAATGATCGTCAAGGTCTCCTCGGCCTCCACCAGCGGTTTGCCGATGGTCGCCGCGGCGGCGCTGACGGAGGTGACGCCCGGGACGACCTCGGTCTCGTAGCGGTGGGCGAGGCGCTTGTGCATGTGCTGGTACGAGCCGTAGAACAGCGGGTCGCCCTCGGCGAGCACCGCCACCGTCCGGCCCGCGTCGAGGTGCGCGGCGAGCCGCGCCGACGCCTCCTCGTAGAAGTCGTTCAACGCGCCCCGATAGCCGCCGGGATGGTCCGTCGTCTCCACCGTGAGCGGGTAGACCAACCGCTCCTCGACGTGGTCCTCGCGGATGTGCTCCGCCGCGATGGACCGGGCGATGGACCGGCCGTGCCGGGCGCAGTGGTAGGCGACGACGTCCGCCCGGCGGATGGCCTCCACCGCCCGCAGCGTCATCAGCGACGGGTCGCCCGGGCCGAGACCGACGCCGTAGAGCTTGCCGGCCCCCGCGGTCCCGTCGACGGTTTCACGTGAAACGCGCGCGCTCATTCCGCCTCGCTCGCGATCGCGTTGACCGCCGCGGCGGCCATGGCGCTGCCGCCGCGCCGGCCCCGTACGACGATGTGGTCGAGGTCGGAGGCGGCCAGGGCGTCCTTGGACTCGGCGGCGCCGATGAACCCGACCGGTATGCCGAGCACCGCCGCCGGGCGGGGCGCGCCGTCGCGGACCATCTCCAGCAGCCGGAACAGGGCGGTGGGCGCGTTGCCGATCGCCACGACCGCGCCCTCCAGCCGGTCGCGCCACAGCTCCAGGGCCGCCGCGCTGCGCGTCGTGCCCAGTTCGGCGGCGAGGTCCGGTACGGACGGGTCCGAGAGGGTGCAGACCACCTCGTTGTCGGCGGGGAGCCGCTTGCGGGTGACGCCGCTGGCGACCATCTGCGCGTCGCACAGGATCGGCGCGCCCGAGCGGAGCGCGGCGCGGGCGCGGGAGACGACCTCCGGCGTGTAGGCGAGGTCCCGGACGAGGTCGACCATGCCGCAGGCGTGGATCATCCGCACGGCGACCTGGCTGACGTCGGCGGGCAGCCCCGCGAGATCCGCTTCGGCGCGGATCGTGGCAAAGGACTGGCGGTAGATCTCCGCGCCGTCCTTCTCGTAGTCGAACACTGTGCTCCCGCTCATCTCTGTGCCTGTGCGTCGTCGTTGTCTCGTCGGGTCCGTACGGTGATGTCGTACGTGCCGTCTCCGGTGGCCAGTACGTCCACCCAGTCGCCCTGCGGATGGCCGCACCGCCGCTCGCACCCGGACCAGTGCGCGGGCGTCCCGGGCGCCACGTCCAGCGGCCGGGCGTCCGCCCGCACGTCCGCCAGCGCCTTGCCGCAGCCCGGCCGCCCCGTGCAGGCGGTGACCGTCAGCCAGGGCGAGCCGGGGCGGGTGAGGTACCCGGCGCCGTCCAGGGCCGCGAGCCGCTCCTCCGCCGCCGCGCGACCGGGCAGGCCCGCCACGACGAAGCCCCGCCACGGCGTCACCCGCACCTCGCCGGCGGGCCTCTCCGCCAGGGCGCGGAACTGCTCGCTGCCGACCCTCCCCAGCGGAGCCACGACCGCCACGGCACCCTCGCCGACCAGGCCGGGCTCCGGCGGCGCGGACACCGGCGGCGCCTCCGCCGGGGTCGGCGACGCGGCCACTCCGGCAGCGTCCAGACGCTCCGCCACCGCGGTCCGCACGGACCCGCCGGGCAGTTCGGCCACCCGCCAGGCGCCCGTGCCGGCCTCCCGGGCCGCCGCCAGGAACGCCTCCGCGGCGGCCAGCGCGGCCCGCGGGGCGTCCCGCGCGGCCACCCGCCAGGCCAGGCCCCCGATCCGTACCAGGGCGCGGTCCCCCGGCTCTGCGAGCAACGTCACATCGCCGCCCAGCCCGGCCACGTCCCCGCGCCCGTCGTCCACGGCGAACAGGAAGCGCCCGGACAGGCCCGTCGTCCAGGGCGCGGCGCACAGCAGCGCGTCGAGTTCCCGCGCCCACGCCAGGGCGTCCCCGAGGCCCAGCTCGTCCAGTCCGCACAGAGGCGAGACGACCATGTTCCGCACCCGCTCGTGCGCCGCCGACGGCAGCAGTCCCGCCTCGCCGAGCAGCTCCGCGAGGGCGAGGCCGCAGTCGTCGGGAAGGCCGCGCAGGTCGATGTTGCCGCGTGAGGTGACGCCGATCCGGCCGTCGCCCAGCCGGTCCGCCGCGTCGGCCAGGGCGCCCACCTGCCGGGGCGTCAGGACTCCGGTGGGGAGCCGCAGCCGGGCCAGACCGCCGTCGTCCGCGCGGTGCAGGCGCAGAGCGCCGGGGCACGCGTCGGCACGGTCGCGGACACGGTCCCGTATGGGGTTTTCGCCCCCGTTCCGGGGCTTTGAGCGGCTGGGCGGCATGGCGGCGAGCATACGCGCAGCCTCTACTATGCAGACGGCACAGGGTCCCAGGGCCCTAGGGAGGAAGCCCGGTGCGAGTCCGGCGCGGTCCCGCCACTGTGAGCAGGACCCTCCCGGGCCCGCGAGTCAGGAACTCCCGCCACCCACGACCACCCGGGGCGAGGACACCCCGAGGAAGGCCCGGCACGCCGTGATCCTGCTGCTGTCGCACTCCGACACCGACCTGCTGAGCGCCCGCGCGGCCGGCGGTCCGGTCGAGTACCGGTTCGCCAACCCCGCACGCCTCCCCGTCGACGAACTGCCCGGTCTGCTCGACGGCGCCGACCTCGTCGTCGTGCGCCTCCTCGGCGGGCTGCGGGCCTGGGAGGAGGGCATCGACCTGCTCCGCGCCCAGGACCGCCCCGTCGTCTTCCTCACCGGCGAACAGGCGCCGGACGCGCAGCTGATGGCGGCGTCCACCGTCCCCATCGGCGTCGCCACCGAGGCGCACGCCTACCTCGCCCACGGCGGCCCGGACAACCTGGAGCAGCTCGCCCGGTTCCTCTCCGACACGGTCCTGCTCACCGGCCACGGCTTCGACCCGCCGGCCGCCGCCCCCACCTGGGGCCCCCTGGAGCGCACCCCCCGCACCACCGACGGCCCGACCGTCGCCGTGCTCTACTACCGCGCCCACCACATGAGCGGCAACACCGCCTTCGTCGGCGCCCTGTGCGACGCCGTCGAGGACGCCGGCGGCCGCGCCCTGCCGCTGTACGTCGCGTCCCTGCGCGCCCCCGAGCCGGAGCTGCTCGACCGGCTGCGCGGCGCCGACGCGATCGTCACCACCGTTCTCGCCGCCGGCGGCACCAAGCCCGCCGAGGCCCAGGCCGGGGGCGACGAGGAGGCGTGGGACGCGGGCGCGCTCGCCGCCCTCGACGTGCCCGTCCTCCAGGCGCTGTGCCTCACCGGGTCGCGCGCCGACTGGGAGGGGAACGACGAGGGCCTGTCCCCGCTCGACGCGGCCAACCAGGTCGCCGTCCCCGAGTTCGACGGGCGGCTCATCACCGTGCCGTTCTCCTTCAAGGAGATCGACGAGGACGGCCTGCCCGCGTACGTCCCCGACCCCGAGCGCGCGGCCCGCGTCGCCGGGATCGCCGTCCGCCACGCCCGGCTGCGGCACATCCCGAACGCCGAGAAGCGCCTGGCACTGGTCCTCTCCGCGTACCCGACGAAGCACTCCCGCATCGGCAACGCCGTCGGCCTCGACACGCCCGCCTCCGCCGTCGCCCTGCTGCGCCGGCTGCGCGAGGAGGGGTACGACTTCGGCGACGAGGAGGTGCCGGGCCTCGCGTCCGGCGACGGCGACGAGCTGATCTACGCGCTCATCGAGGCCGGCGGCCACGATCAGGACTGGCTCACCGAGGAGCAGCTCGCCCGCAACCCGGTCCGCATCCCGGCCGCCGACTACCGGCGCTGGTTCGCGACCCTGCCGGAGGAGCTGCGCTCGGCCGTCGAGGAGCACTGGGGCCCGCCGCCCGGCGAGATGTTCCTCGACCGGTCCCGCAACCCCGAGGGCGACATCGTCCTCGCCGCGCTGCGCCGCGGGAACCTGCTGGTCCTCATCCAGCCGCCGCGCGGCTTCGGCGAGAACCCGATCGCGATCTACCACGACCCGGACCTGCCGCCCTCCCACCACTACCTGGCCGCCTACCGCTGGATCGCCACCCCCGCGTCGGACGGCGGCTTCGGCGCCGACGCCATGGTCCACCTCGGCAAGCACGGCAACCTGGAGTGGCTGCCCGGCAAGAACGCCGGCCTGTCCGCCGCCTGCGGCCCCGACGCGGCCCTCGGCGACCTGCCGCTGGTCTACCCCTTCCTCGTCAACGACCCGGGCGAGGGCACCCAGGCCAAGCGCCGCGCCCACGCCACGCTGATCGACCACCTGGTGCCGCCGATGGCCCGCGCCGACTCGTACGGCGACATCGCGCGCCTGGAGCAGCTGCTCGACGAGTACGCGCAGATCTCCTCCATGGACCCGGCGAAGCTGCCCGCCATCCGCGCGCAGATCTGGACCCTCATCCAGGCCGCCCGCCTCGACCACGACCTCGGCCTGGAGGACCGGCCCGACGACGACGGGTTCGACGACTTCCTCCTGCACGTCGACGGCTGGCTGTGCGAGGTGAAGGACGCGCAGATCCGCGACGGCCTGCACGTCCTCGGTACCGCCCCGACCGGGCCCGAGCGGGTCAACCTGGTCCTGTCCATCCTGCGCGCCCGCCAGATCTGGGGCGGCACGCAGGCCCTGCCCGGCCTGCGCGAGGCGCTCGGCCTGGACGAGTCCGCCGCGACCCGCACCACCGCCGACGAGGCCGAGGCGAAGGCCCGTGCCCTGGTGGAGGCCATGGAGGCCGCCGGCTGGGACCCGGCCGCGGTGGCCGGTGTGGCGGAGGGGCACGGCGAGCAGGTCGCCGCCGTCCTCGACTTCGCCGCCCGGCAGGTCGTGCCGCGCCTCGACGGGACGACCGCCGAGCTGGACCACGCCGTGCACGCGCTGAACGGCGGCTTCGTGCCCGCCGGCCCCTCCGGATCCCCGCTGCGCGGCCTGGTCAACGTCCTGCCGACCGGACGGAACTTCTACTCCGTCGACCCCAAGGCCGTCCCCTCGCGCCTCGCCTGGGAGACCGGGCAGGCCCTCGCCGACTCGCTGCTGGAGCGGTACCGCGCCGACAACGGCGAGTGGCCCACCTCGGTCGGCCTGTCGCTGTGGGGCACCAGCGCGATGCGCACCAGCGGCGACGACGTCGCGGAGGCGCTCGCCCTGCTGGGCGTCCGCCCCGTCTGGGACGACGCCTCGCGCCGGGTCAACGGCCTGGAGCCGATCCCGCTCGCCGAGCTCGGCCGCCCCCGCGTCGACGTGACGCTGCGCATCTCCGGCTTCTTCCGCGACGCGTTCCCGCACACGATCGGGCTGCTGGACGACGCGGTGCGGCTCGTCGCCTCGCTGGACGAGCCGGAGACGGAGAACTTCGTCCGCGCCCACGCGCAGGCCGACCTGGCCGAGCACGGCGACGAGCGGCGCGCCACCACCCGCATCTTCGGCTCCCGCCCCGGCACGTACGGCGCCGGCATCCTCCAGCTGATCGACTCCCGCGACTGGCGCACCGACGCGGACCTCGCCGAGGTGTACACGGTGTGGGGCGGCTTCGCGTACGGCCGCGGCCTGGACGGGCGGCCCGCGCGCGAGGAGATGGAGACGGCGTACCGGCGGATCGCCGTGGCCGCGAAGAACACGGACACGCGCGAGCACGACATCGCGGACTCCGACGACTACTTCCAGTACCACGGCGGCATGGTCGCCACCGTCCGCGCGCTGCGCGGCACGGCGCCCGAGGCGTACATCGGCGACTCCACCCGCCCGGAGACGGTGCGCACGCGGACGCTGGTCGAGGAGACGTCCCGGGTGTTCCGCGCCCGCGTCGTCAACCCCCGCTGGATCGAGGCGATGCGCCGCCACGGCTACAAGGGCGCCTTCGAGCTGGCCGCCACCGTCGACTACCTCTTCGGGTACGACGCCACGACCGGTGTCGTCGCCGACTGGATGTACGACAAGCTGGCCGAGACGTACGTCCTCGACCCGGAGAACCGCGCCTTCCTGCAGGAGGCCAACCCGTGGGCCCTGCACGGCATCGCGGAGCGGCTCCTGGAGGCCGAGTCCCGCGGCATGTGGGCCAAGCCGGACCCGCGGATCCTGGAGGAGCTGAAGCAGGCGTACCTGGAGACCGAGGGCGACCTGGAGGGCGGGGACGACCAGTAGGGGCCGGACGCGCCGGTGCGCCCCGGTCCGGGCGTGCCGGCGCAACCGCACCGCCCCCGTCCCGCCCGGCCCCGGACCGCGCCGCGGCCGGCCGGGGCGCGGTGAGGCGGCCGGGGCGGGCCCGGAACCGTCCCCGGCGCGGCCGGAGGCCCCCGCGGCACGTGCGTCCGTGACCGGGCGGACCCCGGACGCACGTCCGTGGGGCCCCTCGCCTCCGGCGGGCAGTCCCTCAGTCCTCGCCCAGGACGATGTGCCATTCCTGCGCCGCCGGGTCCTCGGGTTCTCTGCCCAGGCGGGCCGGTCTGCACGTGCGGACTCTGCCCGGGACGTCCGGGAAGAGCGATATGGGCTGGGGGGAAGCGGGCGCCTGGGCGCCGCCGACACCGGCGGCCGTTTCCGTACTCATGGCGACCGAGTACCCACGGTGCGTCACCGAAACGGAAAAGCCGGTGCCCTCCGCCCTTCCGTTCCGTACGGTGGGCCCACGTGGAACCCCTCTCCGAGAAACAGATCCGCGCGTCCTTCGTGAACTGCTCCAAGGGCGACGCGGCCCGCCTCAGGCTGCCGGCCGACTTCGCCGACCTCCCCTGGGGCGACCTGGACTTCCTCGGCTGGCGCGACCCCGGCGCCCCCTTGCGCGCACACGTCGTCCTCCCGCCGGACGCCGTGCCCGGCGCGGACGGCCCGGTGGGGATCGGCCTGCGGGTGCCGGAGAAGGCCCGTACCAGTGCCGTGAAGTCGAGCCTGTGCCGGATCTGCCTCACCGGGCACGCCTCCTCCGGCGTCACGCTGCTCGCCGCGCCGCGCGCCGGCGCCTCCGGCCGCGACGGCAACACCGTCGGCACCTACGTCTGCTCCGACCTCGCCTGCTCGCTGTACGTGCGCGGACGGCGGCAGCCCTCGCTCCGCACCCGCCACGAGGAGTCGCTCGGGGTGGAGGAGCGGATCGACCGGCTGCGGGCCAACCTCCTCGCGTTCGTGGAGAACGTCCTGCTGCCGTCCGCCCCGTGACCGCCGGGGGCGGCGCGGGGCCGGGAGGCCGGTGCCGGGGCGGACGACGGACCGGAGCCTTCCCCGCCGCCCGCCGCCCGCCGCGTCGGTGCCGGGACCGCCGGACCGCTCCGCCTGCGGTGGCCCCGGCGGCCCCACCGGAGCCAGTGTGGGGCAGGTGTGCGAACTGGCCGGAAACCGCTCGACCCGCCCGGGGCGGCGCTCCTAGGCTCGGGCGCAGGGCATCGCGTGCCGGTCACCGGCCGGGTGAGGCATGGAGGTGCCCGTGAGATGCCCGATGGAGGCATTCCACCGTGTCGGTAGAGCTCAACCACACCATCGTCGCCGCGAAGGACAGGCGGGAGTCCGCCGAGTTCCTCGCCCGCGTCCTCGGACTGGAGGTCGGCCCCGAACTGGGGCCGTTCCTGCCGGTGCAGACCGCCAACGGGGTCACCCTCGACTTCGCGACGGTCCCCGAGGAGCACATCACCAGGCAGCACTACGCGTTCCTCGTCTCGGAGGCCGAGTTCGACGCGGCCTTCGAGCGGATCCGGCAGGAGGACATCCCCTACTGGGCCGATCCGCACCAGGAGCGGCCCGGCGAGATCAACCGCAACGACGGCGGACGCGGACTGTACTTCCTGGACCCGTCCGGCCATGCCATGGAGATCCTCACCCGCCCGTACGGCAGCGGGGGCGACCCGGCTTCCTGAGTCGCGGCCCCGGGCCCGCCGCCCGGCCCGCGCCCGGGCTCCGGCCGCCCGGCGCCGGACCCGCGTCCCCCGGCCTCCCAAGGCAGAACGGCTAGCGGGCCGCGCGCCGTACCGCCCACAGGGCCGCGGCGGCCGCGCACGCCGCACCGACCAGGACGGCGGGCATCAGCGAACCGGGCGACGGCACGCCGCCGGCCGCCGCCGCCCGCACCGTGGCGGGCCCGGGCGCTTCGGACACGACGGCGGGCGGGGCCGCGCTCCGGGCGGACGCACGGGCGGAGGNGGGGGACGGGGCGCCGGACCCGGCGGCCCGTCCCCCNCCTCCTC